>JAFSXM010000013.1 GCA_017444095.1 Rickettsiales bacterium
AAAAAAACAACAACAACAACAAAATAATAAGTGCAAATATACATAGAATATGTTTTTGATTATTGAACAGAAACCCTGTTTAAGAGAGTATGAAAAGATTGCAAAACTACCTCACTAATATCTTTTTTACTTTTTCTTTTAATGATGATGCACAAATATAAATATCGCCATCTTTTTCAAAAGCTGTGTAATCTATGTTGCCATTTACAGCAATCGCCAAGTTTGATGGCAAAGTCCAAGGTGTAGTCGTCCAAGCGACTAAAAAAGCTTGATTGCAATTTGGAAATGTTTTTTGGATAAAATCTGGTATTTTTTTGAGTTTAAATTTAACATATACAGACTTACTTTCGTGTTTTCTGTAAGCATTATCCATTTTGGTCTCAAAATTAGATACAGGAGTTTGGCATTTCCAAGAATATGGCATAACTCTGTAATCTTCATATATGAGACCTTTTTTGTATAATTCGCTAAAAGCCCACATTACACTTTCCATATATGGTGTTTCCATTGTTTTATAACCACCATCAAAATCTACCCATCGTCCTTGCTTGTTAACATAATTTTTCCATTCTTTTGTATATCTTTGTACATCTTCACGGCATAATTTATTAAATTCTTCAATACCGCTAAATCCATCCACACTACTTACATGATTGTCTGGTTTTAGATGTTTGATATCTTGTTTTCCACCTGAAAAAACTCGCCGTTTACTATCTTCATCTATAATTTCTACATTGTTGGCTGTTAGTGTTTTTTCCACCCCCATCTCAGCTGGTAATCCGTGGCAATCCCAACCAAATCGTCGTTCTACCTTTTCACCCTTCATTGTGTGATATCTGGCATAAATATCTTTTATGAACCCAGTTAGTAAATGTCCGTAATGAGGTAATCCGTTTGCGAAAGGTGGGCCATCAAAAAAAACATATTCTTTATTGTTATTGTTTTTTTCAACACTTTTTACAAAAGTATTATCTTTTTCAAATTGAGCCTTTAATCTCTCTTCTATTTCCGCAAATTTTGTTTTATTTTTATCTCGATGCTCCATATCTACCTAACATTTACTGCATGACTAAATGGTTGCTTCTATTGTATGTGATATTGTATCGTTCACCTTTTTACCTTCTTGCAACATTGCCTCCCGTTGTTTTATCAATTCTTTTCTGTAAATGACTTTGTTAATTCTCTTGAATTTGTCATTCATCCACATAGATAATACTGCAACAAAGAACATCATAATTGCACAAATTTCAAATAAAAGTCTTGGATTATTTGGTATGAAATACAGCAATGGAATTGCTATAAATGGTGATAAAAATTTACCGGCATAAGTTGATGTATTAAAAATACCGATAAAGAAAGGTCTTTTTTCTGGTTTAGTTATAGATATAGCCCATAATGTGCTATTTGGCATTAACATACCCATACCAATACCGCATACACACATAGAAACTAATATCATATAGTAATTTGATGACTTTGATATCATAATATATGATAATGCCATAAAAGACAATCCCATAGCACACATAACGGAAAAGTCGCGATTGGCTTTAAAACGGCGATATTTAAATGCTACAAATGTTGTTACGACAACCTCGCAAGTTAATACAACTGACACTAACTTAGCATTCATTGTAAATTCTTTGGCAACACCGAATATATTTGGTAACGAAACATGATTGATGGCAGGGTCGCTATACAAGATATATGGTAATTGTAGTTTAATCATGTAAAACATAACCATTACGAATAAGTTAATACAACAAACAAGCAGTATGGCAATGTTATTTTGCACAATTTTTCTATCTGTTTTTATTCTTTCTTCTGTATGATTTACAACATCTGGATTAAATAAAAATTTCCAAGCTAATGGAAAATAAAAAATAGCCATTCCGTATAAATAAAATATATTTCTCCACCCTATATCGGCTAATACTCCTGCTGTAAGACCATAAACGGTGCTACCGATAGACATAAACATTGTCTGCATACCTATTAAGCTACTTCTTTCAGGGCCATCAAAATAATCAGCTATCAAAGTAGTGACAACTGTTAATATGCCTGCAATTGTGATACCCAATATAGCTCTCATAAAAATTATGTGATATATTGTTGGCAAGAAAGACCCTGAGACACCGGATATTGCATAAACTACAAGTGCAATAAATAATAATCTCAATTTACCAATTTTTGGAACAATATAGCCAAAAATAGGTGCAAAAATGGCAATAAAAACATTTGGCACAACAACCATCATTTTAACTATCAGCCCTATATCCGTTGCCCCTTCTGCTTCTAATGCTCTTTGTATAATTGGTAATGCCGGAGATACGACACCGGTGCACATTGTAGAAAGACTGGAAAGTAATAGGAGAGTTGCCTTAATGATATTTTTATGCTTCATAAAAATGAGTAAAAAATATGTCTAATTATGTGTGAAATGCTAATATAAATATCAAGTTTTTTGTTTTTATCTGTTTTTCATGAAGATGTATTATGTTGCATTTATACTTAATTATTTCTAAGTGTCTTTGTTATATCTATTTTTGTATTTAGTTTTGTTGATAAAATTGTGCAGAATAAAGCCATTGAAAAAGCAAAAATGTTAATCCTTACAACATCATCTGTCATAAGTTTGCTTGGCAGATTTGATAATAAATAAACAGAACCATCAAGTAATTTTGTATTAAAAACATTTTCTAAAAATAATCTAATACTTTCTATATTTAATGACACTGATATACCCAATATATTGCCAATTATCATGCCAATAATAGCAATTGACATACCCACTATTATAAAAATATGATTTATTTGTTTGTTTGATATGCCGTGAGATTTTAATATGGCAATTTCTCTCTCTTTGGCTTTAACGGTCATTCTTATTATTGCAAAAATTGTAAACATTGAAATTATAATAAATAATCCTAATATTAAGTTCATCACATTTGCTTCAACTTTTAGTGCATTTAGTAAAGCTCCATTTTCTAATTGCCAATCAGATATTGTAAATAAAGAATTGTTATGAATATTTTGGATAATAGTATCTTCTATATTTCTTACTTTTTGCGGGTTTGTTGTGATGATTTCAATACCGCTTGCATTATTATTAAGATTGAAAATATGTTGAGATGTTGTAAACGGCATTAGCAACATATAATTATCATATTGTTGTGCATTTGTTTTTAATAGGCCGATAACTTTTAACTTTACATATCTTGGTATCATTCCAAAAATAGTATTTGTCGCTATTGGGACAATAAGGTTAATTTCGTCATTTATTTTCATTCCAAGTTCTTTGGCTATATCATTGCCGATGATAACCGAAAAACCACTAAACTTATTTAAGTCGCCAATGATATATTTTGATAAATCTTTTCTGTTTTGTAATCCGGTTTTTGATATGCCTTTTACAAATACACCAGAAGAGCCATAGTCATTTATCAACATACCGGCGCCATTGATAACTGGATTTGAATACTTAATATTTGGTAGTAATGAAATTTTATGGTTTATTTCGTTATATGCTTTAAATTCACCATATCTATTAGAAAGAGTAATGTGCGAATTAAAGCCGAGTATTTTTTCAATTAGTTCATTACGAAAACCATTCATTACGGATACAACAATTATTAGAATTGCAATACTTAAAGTAATTGCAAATATTGACATTGTAGCACCTATATGCGGAAAAAATTTTCCTTTTGGAATTAAAAATCTTTTACCAAAAAGAAAAATGATGTTAGAAAAACAAGACTTCTCAACATATTTAAAATCAAACATTTTTTGCTTTTTTGTTTTCATTCAAACATTTAACTTTTAAATATATGACACTGATGTTATATTGAAACTTCACCTGTAAATACAAAACTATATTTTCCGGCCAGCAACATTGGTTTCCCTTCTCCTTCCCAAGCAACTTCTGCATACGAATCTACGATGTCGCTACCTCTTGAAATAATTTTCATTGGACTTGTTGTTATACCATTTTTTATGCAATATGCCGCTACAGCACAGGTACCAGAACCACAGGATAATGTTTCGCCGGTTCCAATTTCAATACTTCTCATAAATACCTCTTTTTTTGTTCTAACTTGAAAATATTGGATGTTATATTCATTATCTGGTTGCGTATCAATATTGCCAAAATTATCAACTTTAACTACTCTATGTTTATTACCAATTTCTACTATATCTTCGCTGATATTAGGAATTCCCATATTTACTTTTGCATATTCCTTACTTTTATCCGCTTTGCCAACCATAGTTCTATCTCCTATTTGTACACGAATAATTGGTTTTTCTGTTTCTCTTGCAATATATCCCACTATACAACGAACACCATTGCCACAATTTAAAGCTTCTGTTCCATCGCCATTGTAAACTTCTATTGCAACATTTACACCTTTTTCGTCGTCAGGTTTGCTTGATTTTCTTATTACAATTAACTGGTCGCAACCAATGCCATAATTTTTGTCTGTTAAAATTATTACTTCACTTCTTGTAAATTTGTCGTTTGGTTTATTACGAAAATCAAAAATGGCAAAATCATTGCCAAATGCTTGCATTTTTGTAAATTTATAAACTTTTTTTTGCTCCATAACAAGTCAAAAAACAACAAACAACATCTAAATACAACTAACCTCTACAAGTTAGTTATAACATATATTGGAAGAGAATTATTGAATAAATATTTGTCAAGAATTGTTTTTTTTCTTGCATTTTATTAAAACCAAGTATTTGCAATGCTTAATTATTGAGAATGTTTTTTTTATGACTAATGAAGAGATTTTTGATAAAGTTAGGAAAATTATTGTAGAACAATTAGGTGTTAGCTTGGAACAAGTGAAGAATGAGGCGACTTTTAATGCTGACCTAGGGGCAGACAGCCTTGATGTGGTTGAGTTTATTATGGCATTAGAAGAGGCTTTTGATATTGAAATTCCAGATGAAGAAGCAGAGAAATTGAAAAATGTTGGCGATGTGGTATCATACATAGACAGCCAATTAAATAAATAGTTTTTTTTTATTATTTAACTATTTCTTTGCAGATGACAAGAAGAGTTGTTATTACTGGTCTTGGTGCCATTACATCTGCTGGTAATTTGTTTGCATCTTGGAAGAGTGTTATAAATAAGAAGTCTTGGATTAGAAGAAATACGAAGTTTGACACGACAGACTTTAAGAGCAAAGTTGCATCATTTGTTGATATAAATGACGATTTTATTAAATTAAATGAACAAGTTGTTCCTATTAAGGAGAGAAGACGAATGGACGATGTATCTTATATTGCAATTATATCAGCATATAATGCTTTGATTGATGCCGGTTTGTTGCCAAATGATGCTTCTTGTGATGATGGGAAAATGTTGTTAAACCATTTTAATCAAACATTGTCCGTTAATACAGATAGGTTTGGCACTTTTATAGGATCAGGTATTGGTGGAATAAAATCATTTCAAAATGGAGCAAAAGCACTTTTTACAAAAGGAGAAAAATATGTATCGCCATTTTTCTTTCCATCTGTATTATCTAATATGAGTGCAGGGAATGTTGCATTAAAATTTGGTTTAACTGGAACTACAATGTCTCATTCTTCTGCTTGTGCAACAAGTGCACATAGTATTGGTGAGGCTTTTAATTCCATTAAGGAAGGTAAGCTTGATTATTGTTTGGCTGGTGGTAGTGAGATGTCTATATGCGAAATGGGTATTGCTGGCTTTGATGCAATGAATGCATTGTCTACTTCTTATAATGATACTCCGGAATTGGCAAGTAGACCGCTTGATGTGGATAGGGATGGTTTTGTTATGGGCGAAGGGTCGGCCATTTTGGTTATGGAAGAACTTGAAATGGCCTTAAAAAGGGGAGCAAAAATATATTGCGAAGTAGCTGGATATGGAGCAAGTTGCGATGCTTGTAATATTGTCGCTCCACATCCAGAAGGAAAGGGTGCCTCATTAGCTATGTTAATGGCATTAAAAGATGCTGAATTGAAGCCTGAAAATATTGATTATATCAATTTACACGGGACATCAACCAAACTCGGTGATGTTGCGGAAATCACTGCTGTAAAAAATACATTTAAAGAGTATGCAAGTAAAGTGGCTATATCTTCTACAAAATCCATTACAGGTCATTTACTCGGGACGGCAGGTGCAATTGAGGCAATTTTTTGCATTAAAGCACTGGAAGAGCAAATTATTCCACCAAGTATTAACATTTTCAATTTAGACGATAGTTGTAATGATATGAATATTATTACAGAACCAAAAAAACAAGACATAAATGCGACAATGTCAAATTCATTTGGTTTTGGTGGCACAAATGGTTGCTTAATTTTTAAGAAATACGATAAGTAATATAGTGATTATCTTTAACTTGTAAATTATTTATATCTTATCATTTGTATAGTGAGAATATTAAAAAATGAAAAAAGCCATTGGATATATTAGTTATACTCACGGGTTAGATGGAAAAGTTAAAGTTGTTCCAATGATAAATCCAGAAGAGTTTAAACAGGTTGTGTTAAGTTCGCTTGATGGATTGGAAAATGCAATTTTTTACAAAGATAACGATGAGTATAAAAATATTCAACTTTCTATTTCTGCCTTTAATGGCAAAACTTTTATTTGTAAGCTTACCAATATTGATAATGTAGAACAGGCACAATATTTTTTAAAAAAAGAGATTTTTATTGACACAAAAAGCGATAATTACATCAATCCGGAAAGTATTATTGGTTTTACTGCTTTTGATAATAATACAAAAAAGGAAATAGGTAAAGTTATTGATTATGGTGATTATGGAGGTGGCATGCTTATAGAAATACAGCTTGCTCAATTAGATAATACAAAGAAACATAATAAACAATCGACTAAAAGTGAGTTTTATCTCTGTAATAAAGATTATATTAAAAAAATAGATTTTGATAAAAGAATGGTAAGTATTAACATCTATGATTTCATGTAAACTAAAACTAGCATACAAACAGATTTTTTATCTGTGTGTATAAATTGAATTCTGTTTCACTATTCTTAATTGCATCCCGATCTTCTATAAATTTGTCATACTGTTGTTGATATTGTTTTTTTATAATTTCTTGACATTGAGATAAAAAACTTTGTCTTTTTGTTTTAATGGTATTGTTTGTTTTATTGTTAATCAGTATTTTGCTTGATATATTATTTTCAGGATTTTTTGGTAGATACCCTGAACAAAATGTCTGTATCTTACCTTTCACATCACTTAATTGCTCACTAATGAATTTTTGTTTGTTGATATTATCTTGAAAGCATGAATTGTTTATTTTATAGCCTGGCCTTAAACACTGGATAAAAAATTGAAAAAATTTTTCTTTTATTATTTGTTGGTTGTTATCATTGTTTTGTTCTGGGAAAACTTCGTCAATATTGTCCATGATGACCTTTAAGATGTCCTCTTTATTACTGATTGTTGTGTTATTTGGTAGTTGATAAACAATTTTATTTTCAATTTTGCCAACTTTATCTTCATTATACATAAATAAAGTTATTTCATTCTTGTTATCATGTGGATAGTGATAAATATACAAACCACTTGATAAGTTAATATCGTCGCTATTACCGACATTATTGAATATTCTGTCTTTATTTGTGTTAATTCCGTATTTATCAGTGTTATCATCGTTTCCACCAAATAACAAGATATGATTGTTAATGTTATTAATGTCGATGTGTTGTTTTTTTTTCATATTAGAGTTATTATATAATAACATATTTTTTATAAAATCAAAATTGATTTATATTTTTTGTTTTTCACAAAGTCAGTGTAATATAATGAATATTTTGAATAGAAATGATTTTCTAAAAATAGTGCTTTCACATAACCCACATTTTAATTTGGAAATTATTGCCAAAGCATACGATTTTTGTATAAAAGCTCATGGAAATCAAAAAAGAAAATCAGGAGAACCTTATATTATACATCCAATCAGTGTTGCCATTGAGGCTAATGCTTTAAATCTTGACGAAGCTTCTGTTGTGTCGGCTTTGTTGCACGATGTTATAGAAGATACTGAATATACCAAACAAGATATAGAACGGCTATTTTCAGCAGAAATTGCCAATATAGTAGAAGGTGTGACGAAATTTGACAAGGTGCAATTTAAAGAAAAAGATATTAGACAAGTTGAGAATTTTAGAAAGTTATTTTTAGCACTATCAAAAGATGTAAGAGTTTTAATTATTAAGCTTTGCGATAGATTGCATAATATGCGAACAATTGAATATCAAAAACCAGAGAAACAAAAGCTTATAGCAATTGAAACACTAACGATTTATGCAAGGCTTGCGGAGCAAATAGGTTTGCAAAGAATAAAAAACGAGCTACAAGATAGGTCATTTAAAATATTAAAACCAGATGAATATGACGACATTTATGACAAAATAGAAAAATTAACTGCTGATTTTAATAGTAATAATGTTATTGGAGATATAATTGCAGACTTAACAGAGACGATGTCGCGATATAACATCTTTGCAAAAGTTAAAGGTAGGAAAAAAACTCCATATTCTGTTTGGCGGAAAATGAAAAAAAATAATTTATCATTTGAAGAAATATCGGATATAATGGCATTTCGTGTTATAGTTGGAAACACAGAAGATTGTTATAGAGCATTGGGTGCGATACATAATACATATAATGCCATACCGGGTAAGTTTAAAGATTTCATTAGTTTGCCAAAAAGCAATGGTTATCGTTCTTTACATACAAAAATTATGGGTCCAAAAGGACGAATAGTTGATATACAAATTAGAACTCAAAAAATGCACGATGAAGATGAGTTTGGATTGGCAGCACATTGGAAATATAAGCAAGGTTTATCAAAAGAAGAAAAAATGAAATATGTTAAAGCATCTTGGATAAATCGTGTATTAAATATTTTACAGACAAGCCGACAAAGCGAAATATTGAACGATGCTTCAATAGAAATGGATGATAGAAGAGTTCAGGCATTTACAAAAAATGGCATCGTTGTTGATTTGCCGTATAAGTCAACAATATTAGATTTTGCTTTTGAAATTGATAAAAAGCTTGGTGTCTATTTTGATTATGGGATTGTCAACGGACAAATGGTAGGTATTGATTATATGTTAAAAAATGGAGATAAGATAGAAATATTTACAACAAATAAACCTACAATAAACCAAGTATGGCTAAACTATGTTATCACTGGCAAAGCAAAGAACAGTATTATAGGGTTTTTGTCGTAAACCATTAAATAGCCATCACAAGCAATTACAATGACAACAATAGTTATCATTCTGTTGTGTTGAACTCAAATCGATAGATGTTCGTCTTGATGTACTTAATTGTTTATCATTATTCATAGCATACATGATGTCCATAAATTTTTTCAAGACAAGTATGTTGTATATTTTTTTGTATAGTCGTGGATTTTTCTGTGCTTCTTTTTGAAAAGTTAAAAATTTATATCTGATAGCATTACGATTGTCTTCATCTAAAAGTAGATTGACTTTATCCGTGTCGCTTAATGTTGTTATTGATCCTGATATATTTGTTGTCAGTAAAGGTATACCGGAGAATTCACCTTTTTCGGTCTTTTCTATTGATATGATTATTTCTGCGTTGTTTGTTGTTGAAGATGGCTCTACTTGCCATATAAGTTTTGCTCCTTGTATACCTGTTTCCATTTGATGCAATAATTTTATTTTGGCATTGGTGTTTATCATCTTTTGATATTATAATAAAAATTGCAAAATTTCAAATAAAAGATAATATAGTTTGATGCTAAAAAATGTAAATTACAAATTATCTGGCTTAATGTGTATATTGCTTTGTTTTTTATTATTATCAGGATGTGGTTTGCAAGTTAGCTATAAGGCAAATAGACCTAATGACCCAAAAACTAAGTCACTTTTTGATGGTGATAAATATACAAGGAACACGAAGTATCCAGAAGGGAATTTGCAATATTTACAAAAACCAGAAAAAAGAAATAATGAAAAATATTTTGCCAGTGCAAGAGAGTATAGTAAGTTAAGACATAATATTGCAAAAGAGTATATTAGTGATTATACATTGTTGCTTAATACTGATGCCGAAGAATTAGAAAATGCAGTTAAAGCAGGACAATTCGGTATGTCTGGTGATGAAATTTTATCTAAAATGGAGACAGGTGAATTACGAGCTTATCCTTTGAAGGATAATGTGTTGGTTATGCAGAAACTTCATAATGAAAAAGATAAGATTGCTAAACCACATTATATGGATGAATATATGGATATTTATAAAAAGGTTGAAAAACCTGTAAAACAAGAAGTTGATGATGTTATAACTGCTAATTATCAAAAATTTCATACACAAACAAATTTATCAAATGAAGATATAAGAAATCAATACGTAGAACATTATTTGGCCACTACAAATGATTTAGTTGGCAGTGAAAGAGAGACATTTAAGGAATATTATTTGGAAGCATAGTTTTAGTCGGTAAAATACCTTGAATATTATTTAATTATTAGTTAATATTCTTGTAGTTGTTTTAATCTGTGTTTTTATGGCAAGTGCAATAGTTTATTTTTCCAGAGCTGGTAGTAATTGGGTGAATGATGGTGTTGCTAATATTGAAGTTGGCAATACAAAGTTATTGTCAAAATACATACAAAAGCAAATTGGTGGCGACTTGTTTGAAATAAAAACTAAAAAAACATACACAGATGAATATTATAAGGCAACCGAAGAGGCAAAAGAAGAGTTAGAAAATAATTTTTTCCCAGAACTTATTGAATATCCAGATTTAAATAAATATGACACCATTTACATCGGTCATCCAATTTGGTGGAGCACATTTCCTATGGCAGTGGCGGAATTTTTAAGAAAAAGTAATTTATCTGGTAAAACAATTATTCCATTTTGCACCCACGAGGGTAGCGGTGTGGCAAATAGTGATAGAGATATGGTTAAATATTCACCAAAGAATAATATAGCTAAATATTTTGAAATTAGAGGCTATAAATGCCAAAATATAGAAGGAGACACGAAGACACAAGATAATATCAATCAATGGTTGGATAGAAATAAACACTCAAATTGATATTGATTTTTACAATAAAAATGTATTATTAGTAAGTAGTTATTTTGAAACAATTATGACAACAATACCAATGGTTGTAGAGCAAAGTGGAAGAGGGGAAAGAGCATACGACATCTACTCTCGTTTGCTAAAAGATAGAATTATTTTCTTATCAACACAATTTGAAGACAATATGGCATCACTTATAGTCGCCCAGTTGTTGTTTTTAGAAAGTGAAGACCCAGATAAAGATATTTATTTATACATCAATTCACCGGGCGGTGTTGTTACATCTGCAATGGCAATTTATGATACTATGCAGTTTATTAAACCTGATGTTGTTACTATTTGTATGGGACAGGCATGTTCTGCTGGTTCTTTGATCTTAATGGCTGGTGCGAGTGGGAAAAGGTTTTGTCTTCCAAATTCAAGAGTTATGATACACCAACCATCAGGTGGGTTTCAAGGTCAAGCAACGGATATAGAGATACATGCAAAAGAAATGATGATTACAAAACAAAGATTAAATGAATTGTATTCTAAACATACGGGACATAGTGTGGAGGAAATTAAAGCAAATATGGAAAGAGATAATTTTATGTCAGCACAACAGGCAAAAGATTTTAACTTGGTTGACCATATAGTTGCAAACAGAGAAGATATTATGCAGTATTTGCCAAAGACAGAAGAAGACGATGAATAGTTAAATGGTAATTCTACATTGATTTTCTTTGTTTTTGTGATATATTTAACATTGTAGTGTTGTAGTTAATTGAGTGTAATATATGGGAATAGGAGGAATTGGAAGAACTACGAATTTATGTTGCTCTTTTTGCGGAGCTTCACAAACAGAAAGGGATAATATGATAGCTGGAACTGATGCTCATATTTGCGACGAATGTATCAAAGTTTGTATGCAAATGATTGAGAAACAGGAGCAACTGCAAAATAATAACGATAATAATGATATTGAAAATAAAGGTAATGCAGAGATAAATTTGGCTTCACCGGAAACAATAAAGAAGTTTTTAGATGGCTATATTATAGGACAAGATTATGCAAAAAAAGTGTTATCTGTGTCAGTTTACAATCATTATAAGAGGTTAAAATACTTGGAAAAGCAAAAAGGCTCTAATGATGATGTTGAAATATCAAAATCAAATGTCTTACTTATTGGTCCTACTGGGAGTGGAAAAACATTATTAGCACAAACATTGGCAAGATTATTAAATGTGCCATTTGCAATAGCTGATGCAACAACTTTAACTGAAGCTGGTTATGTTGGTGATGATGTTGAAAATATCCTTCAACGGCTAATACAAAATGCTAATGGAGACATTGAAAGGGCACAAAAGGGTATTATTTATATTGATGAAATAGATAAAATAGGTAGAAAAAGCGAAAGTGCGTCAATTACAAGGGATGTTTCTGGTGAAGGAGTGCAACAGGCATTGTTAAAAATAATAGAAGGGACAATTTCTTCTGTCAATAAAGAAGGCGATAGAAAACATCCAAACAGCGAGAGATACACAATAGATACAAAAAATATACTATTTATTTGCGGAGGTGCATTTGAAGGTATTGAAAAGTTGATATCTCAAAGGATAACAAGTAGCACGATTGGCTTTATGGCAGATGTGAAAAGCAAGAATAATGAAAAGGATATGGCAAAAATTGTAAAAAAGGTTAGTAGTGATGACCTAACTAAGTTTGGGTTAATACCAGAGCTTATTGGTCGTTTACCGGTTGTTGCTGTGTTGGATAAATTAACGGAAGAAGATTTAATAAACATTCTTACAAAGCCAAAAAATGCTATTATTAAGCAATATGAAAAACTATTTGAAATTGATGGGGCAAAATTATCATTTGATAGCGAGGCATTAAAACTTATCGCAAAAAAAAGTATTAAAAGAAAAATTGGGGCAAGAGGTTTAAGGTCTATTGTAGAACATATTTTGCTTGATACGATGTATGAAATTCCTACATCTAAACACAAAGAAGTAAAAGTTGTTGCAAAAGATAATGCAATTGCACTTGAATTTGACGGAAAACTTGGTGAAAAAAGATATTGCAAAGATATTAAGGAAATAGCAAAAAAAGAAGAAAAAATTGAATTGGTCAAGAAAGTTAGTTGATAAAAGTCGGCTAATTTTAGCTTGTAAAAATCATTGCAATGTAGATATACAACAAGTTTATGTAACAAGTTATTTATTAAATATTTCAAATATATCTTCTTGAAAAAGATTTGAAAATTGCTGAAATTCGTTTATTGATAATTGATGGAAATACTTTCCATTTTGTTCGCAATATTTTACAAGTCCGGAAATTATGCTATGTGCATCTCTAAAAAATACACCTTTTTTCACCAAGTAATCAACCAAGTGTGTTGCATAGGAATAACTATTTTTTACTGCCATTGTCATATTTTCTTGTTTTATTTTAATTGTTGGCAAAAACTCACACATTATGTCAATCATTTCTTCAACAATATCAAATGCTTCAAAAATATTCTTTTTATCTTCTTGTAAATCTTTATTGTATGTCATTGGTATACCTTTGATTATTGTTAATATTGCCATTTGACAGCCAAAAACTCTTCCAGCTTTTCCTCTAACAAGTTCCAATAAATCTGGGTTTTTTTTGTTTGGCATTAAGCTTGAACCAGTGCAAAATGCATCATCTAAATCTAAAAAGCCAAATTCTTCTGTTGAATATATTATTAAATCTTCTGCCAATCTTGAAAAGTGAACTGCAATTATTGATAAACAATTTATGCTTTCAATAACAAAATCCCTATTTGAAACTGCATTCATTGTGTTTTTGATTGCACTTTCAAAACCCAATTCTTTTGCTACAAAATCTCTATCTTGTGGCAATGTAGAACCCATTAAACTACAAGCTCCCAGCGGGCATTGATTTACTCTTTTTCTTGTATCGGTAAGTCTTTGTAAATCTTCTTCAAACATTTCTTTGTATGCATCAAAATAATATCCAAAAGTTGTTGGAATTGCCTTTTGTAGATGAGTATATCCACACATTAAACAATCTTTATACTTTTCATATTGCTTTTGTAAAACTTTTATCAATGTTTTTAACAAATCAATGGTAATATCAATTTGCTCTCTCGTGTAAAGCCGTAAATCTGTTGCCACTTGGTCGTTTCTGCTTCTTGCAGTATGAATTTTTTTTCCAATATCTCCAATTTCTTTTACTAAAGCATTTTGAATTGCATAGTGTATATCTTCATCCTCAACTTTGAATTCAAAATCTCCGTTTTCAACTTGTTTTAAGATTTTCTCTAAACCATCCAATGCAAGTTTTAATTCATCGTTTGTAAAAAGACCAACCTTTTCAAGCATTTTTGCATGAGCTATGCTTGCTATAATATCCCATTTAGCCAATCTGTAATCAAACAAAATTGATTGATTAAACATTTTCATTTTTTCGTTTAGTGGCTTATCAAATCGCGGAGACCAAGTTTTTATTTGTGTCATATTATTTTACTATTTTTAGTGCTACCAAAATATTTAACATAAAATGGCAGAATATATTTGTTGTCAAGATTGGAAAAAAAATTAAAAGCAATGAAGAAAAGCAATCATAGTGTATGTTTTGTTTTAAAAAACATATCCAATAGTTCCGCCTAAGAAATTTAATCCCCAGTTAGCATCGTGAAGTCCACCATTAGAGTAATGTTTCCAATTTACTTCAATGATTAAACCTGAATCAAATCGATGTCCAATTGATGCTTTGATGACAAAATTAAAGAGTGTATTGTTCCATAATACTTTTGGGTTTCGATAATGAAATATGTGATTAAATTTATCGTTATTTGTTTGTAGATTGCTTGTTCCTAATACAAATTGATACGAGATACCAACACCAATGGTGAAATATAGATTTTTGTGACCAAAAATTAGCTCTTGTATCCCTTCAAATCCTATTGTGTGGTTTATGAATGTTCCTTCAACTTTTTCACCATAATCTGTGTTGTAGACTTTTCCTTTGATATTGTTAATTTTGTTGAAGCCTTTTCCTTCGACATTGTTAATGTTTTGTTGCATTATCCAGCTAAATATTCCAAACGAAAATCTACCATTAAACCACCAAAATTTTGTTGGTAAGCTATAACTGATGGCAATTTCTCCATTTTTTCTCCAAACATCTTCAATATATTGACCGCTATACAACGATATGTAATAAACTTCTTTTGTTGTAATATATTTGGCATTAAAATTGCCATAATCATATCCACCAAATATAGAAATTAAATGTTTTTTATTGCCGAAAATTTGATTTTCATTTGGTAAAATGTAGTTGTCGATAATATGCTTAACAATACTCTTTGGTGTTTCCGTATGTTGATTTTCACATACAGCATTCTTGGTTGATATGATGGCCAAGAACAATAATAATATGATTTTAATGACATTAAAATAAATCATACTAATAAAATAATATTTACGAAAATGCTTTAATTCTATAACATATATATGGATATTTCAAAATTTTAACTTTTAACATTATTTCTTTTTTATCGCCCCAAATACCTTCATTGGCAAACTAAAAATCTTGATAAATCCTTCTGCATCTTTTTGGTTGTATTCTTCTCCCATTGTAAAACCAGCAAGATTTGGATTATAAAGCGAATTTGGAGATGAAATTGATACAGCAAATACATTTCCTTTATACAATTTCACAACAACCTCACCATTAACCTGTTCTTGTGTTTTGTTAATAAAGGCATCCATACATTCTTTTAATTGAGTGCACCAACCGGCAGAATAAACAAGATTTGCATAATCAAGTGCCATTTTTTGCTTGTATAACCAAGCATCTTTTGTAATTGTAATACTTTCCAGTCTTTGATGTGCTTGATATATTATTTCTCCTGCTGGAAATTCATATGTTCCACGACTTTTCATTCCAACCATTCTGTCTTCCACAATGTCAATTAAGCCAATTCCATGTTTATGACCTATTTTATTGAGTATTTGCATTATTTCAACACTATTCATTTTTTTATCATTTACAGAAACGGGAATACCTTTTTCAAATGTTATTTTTACATTTTCTGGCTCATTCACTGCATCTTCTGGATGTTGCGTCATTCTCAAAACATCCTTTGGAAATTCGTTTTTGCAATCTTCCAAAACTCCGCCTTCGTGCGAAACATAAAGTATATTTCTGTCAATTGAGTAAGGACTTTTCTTGGTTGCCTCAACGGCAATTCCATGTGTTTTTGCATATTCCATTAGCTCTTCCCTTGATTTAAAGCTCCAATCCCTCCAAGGTGCAATAACCTTCAAGTCAGGAGCTAATGCCATAATTGATGCTTCAAATCTTACTTGGTCATTGCCTTTACCTGTCGCTCCGTGGCAAATTGCATCTGCTTTGTATTTTCTTGCGACTTCAACTAATTTTTTAGCAATCAAAGGTCTGGAAATTGTGCCATTTAAATACGTTCCTTCATATTTTGCACCACTTTTTAAGAGTGGAAAAACATAATCATCAACGAATTCTTGTGTAATATTTTCAACAACTGCATCTACTGCGCCACTTTTTAATGCTTTATCTTTTACACCACTCAAATCCTCATCTTGCCCCAAATCAGCAGTGTAGGTTATAACTTCTGCATTATAATTTTCTTTTAGCCAAGGAATAATAACTGATGTATCAAGACCGCCAGAATATGCTAAAACTATTTTCATAGTAGTGTATAATTTACCATATGAATGTGGCTAAATAAAAGTTTAATAGTAAAGTTAAAATTTAGCCGTCTATTTGGAATTCGTTGTTATCACATAAAGACGAACATCTATCACATAAAGATAAGCAACGATTGGCACAATTATTGCAGGAATTATTTGTAGATTGATTTCTGATATTTAATACACTATGTTTTTTTGTTCTCTCCATCTCTTCATCTTTATTTTCTTGTGTTGTATTTTGATTTTTTAATTCTTTTTCTTTTTGTTGAAATTTATCCTCAAACCATTGCTCACCATCTGACGACGTAATTTTTTTCAAAATGTCGTTATTTTCAATTATGTTTTTCATTTCTGTAAATCCTTGTTTTAATATCTTAAAATATTCATTATCTTGCATATTCTCATCTTTAAGTTCATAATACTCTGTAAGTGTTGTTTTAAAAATTTTCAACATCTTCTGTACAATATGTTCGTTGATATAGTTATATGCCTCTTTTTTATCAATGCCTAAAACTATACAACTTTTAATGTACCTGTTAACAAATTTTTCATAATCTATATTTTTTATTTTGTTTATTTCCGTGTGGAACAAATTAGTTAGTGACTCATCGCTTGGTGATATATTTTGTAAAAAAATAATAAATGCCTTCACTTTGTTATATATATTTTGATAGTATCTACTCTCAAACATAAACGAATCATTGATTCCGCTTAAATCAGTGTCAATATGATGTAAACCATTTTTAGTAATAATTATATTGTCGTATTTTCTATCAAAAAAACCGAAGAAAAATTGATGGACGCAAAGTTGAATGATATATTTTCTTATCTTATCTGTGAGTTTTTTCCAACTTTCTGTATGATCGGATGTATTTATCAATAGTTTGTGATAAGGTTTTATCGTGCAAAAAGAGTTTATAAACGGTTTTAACAGTTCTTTCATTTGTTCATTGATATTAGCTATTTCCTCCTCAAATCTTAAAACAATAAAGTCTTCACTGTCAATCTTCTTTATGCCAATGGGATAAGGCGTATGAGAGAAACAGGAAATAAAAGCACTTGATGATGCTATTTCTAATAGGTGTTGAGTTTGATCAACATCTGTAAGCTGTTTAGCGAAAAAATGTTTATTATTATTATCATAACACAAGATATATTTTTTACCCCCGAAAACACCCTTGTTGATCGGTTTTTTCTGCATTGATTTGTTTAGTTCTGTTATGTCATTATTTTTATTATCATATTCTTCTACCCAGCTGTCAATCGAAGCGTTTAGTTCATCATTTGTTTTTTCTTCCATATTGATTTATAAAATAATAGTAAATATATCAAAATATACAATATGTTTTCTATTGGTAATGTTGCAAAAAAACTGAATTTGCCAGTGCATACTATTAGATACTGGACACAAACATTTAATCATATAAAGGTTTCAACAATAAATGGAAGACGATATTATGATGAAAGTGCCGTTGAGGAGCTAAAAAAAATCAAAGAATTAGAGTATAAAAAAGGTTTAAAGATAGACGGCATTAAACAAATGTTAAGGTATCATAAAATAGATATGGATAAAATGGAGAAGGCAAACAAATCTTATGTTGTTTCAAAAATAGATGAAGCATTAAAATTGATAGATAGACAGTTAACTAACATTGATGAGAATATATAGGCTGTATTTTATATTTGTATTTTACATGTATATTAGTATAATGTTATACATTTGGTAAATATGAAGAAAAAAATTACTCCAGAAATGTATAAGCTGATGGCAGAACGAATTTTGCCGTTTGTTCATATGACACACTCGTATTTACTGTGTTGTCAACAGAATGGCATTTGTAAAAAAGAGCAGATTATGGAATTGTATTGTATGTTTGCAGATAAAATGATAAGAGAATGCTTAGATGTATTTAGGAGCACAAATTATATTGAAGAACAAGATCGTTGGATGATACCGTCTTTAAGGAGAAAGAAGAAAATATCTGCATTGAAGGCTTTTAATCAGATGTATAATGAGGAAGAATTTGAGAAAAACTTTAACTTTACATTCTGGATGCCATTTAACATACCAAAACAGATATTACGAGATTTGATAAAGGAAACCGGCAAACAGGCAAATAAGGATGCCAAACGACTCTTGGAAGACAGCACAAATGAAGTAGATGTGTTTGGATGGTTGAAAAACAAGGCCATTCATTGTTGCAACTCTTCGACAAATGCTAATATGATATCAGATATGGATTTTCGCGAGAAATCAATTGTTAATAAAGTAATCTGTCCTAAACCGACAAAGTACTTAGAAAAATAACTATGTCGTCATATTGTTTGCGATTTAAGCCTTGCAAGATTATATTATGCAAATTTTCTTGAAAATAAAAAAACTTTTTTACTTATAACCTCATCTCGGTGAAGATGAGTAAAGATAATTCACTTAAAAAGAAAATCCTATTTACAATAGGTGTATTGTTGTTCTATCGTTTTGGTTCTTTCGTGCCAGTTCCTGTTGTAGATATCAACAAGCTAACTGCCTTTGCAGAAATGACAAATAAAGGCATATTTGGAATGTTTAATATCTTTTCCGGAGGTGCTATTAGCCGTTGTTCTGTATTTGCCCTTGGAATAATGCCCTACATTACAGCATCTATTATAATACAGCTTGTTGTCGCGACGACACCAAGACTTAAACAAATGAAGAAAGAGGGAGGTGAGGCTGTATATGAGAAATTTAATCAATATACAAAATATTTAACTATTTTAATTGGTTTTGCACAGGCGATGGGTATTTCATCACTTTTATCTTCTGCCGGTGTAAGCGATGTAGATGCTATGAGCTTTAAAATTATTTGTGCTTCAACGATGTTATGTGGCACATTTATTTTAGTGTGGCTTGGAAATAGAATAACTGCAAGTGGTATTGGTAATGGTGGGTCATTGATAATTTTTACAGGTATTATTGCTGAATCTCCAAGAGATTTAACAAATCTTTTAACAATGGCGAAAAATGGCACTGTTGGGCCAATTTTTGTGTTTGTAATTTTTGCTATTTTTTGTGCTACGATGCTGTTGGTTGTTTTGTTTGAAAAATCAAATAGGTTAGTTTATATTCAATATCCACAACAAATGCAACAATATTTGCAAAGAACTAATCAACAAATGCAGAATTTTTTACCTTTAAAAGTTAATCCGGCTGGTGTTATTCCTCCAATTTTCGCCAGTGCGGTAATATTATTACCAGCAACTATTGCAAGTATTTTTAAAGATTCTGGTAATGTTGTGGTGCAATTTATCATTCAAAACTTTAATCACGGAACTCCTGTATTTATTATTGTTGATATTATTTTAATAACATTTTTTTCGTTTTTCTATAATAATGTTGTATTTGATGCGAAGGATGTTGCGGAAAATTTACGAAAAAGCAATATATTTATACCGGGAACAAGACCGGGTGAGGCCACGGCACAATTATTCCGTAATATTATGAATAGATTGTCTTTGATAGGTGCGATATATTTATCGGTAGTTTGCACAATTCCAGAGTTAATGTTGCCTCGTTATGGATATTCTTTTGTAATAAGTGGAACAAGTTTACTTATTGTTGTTAATGTCATTACAGATACAATAGTTGCCATACAAACTGCGATGTTGCCACAGAAATATGCTAAAACAATGAGAAAAACATATAAATAATATATGAAAATCTCAATTTTGACATGTTTTCCAGAATATTTTAGTGGCACTTTTTGCTCTTTACTCGGTAAGGCTATAACAAAGGGTATTTTGTCTATAAATATTATTGATATAAAAAAATATGGGGTTGGCACTTATAGCAAAGTAGATGATAAACCTGCTGGTGGTGGCTGTGGATTGATAATGCGGGCTGATGTGATTGAAAAAGCCGTTAATGATAATTTTAATTGGGATAACTTCAAGGAGGATAAATCAAATAAGTTTTTGATAATGTCCCCAAGGGGCGAAAAGTTTTGCCAACAGAAGGCGGTAGAATTTTCCAAATTAAATGAAATTATTATTCTTTGTAATAGATATGAAGGTGTAGACCAGAGAGCGATTGAGCATTACAATATGGAACAAATTTGTGTTGGTGAATATATCTTGATGGGTGGCGAGACTGCTTGTATGGCAGTTATAGAGGCATCTTGTCGTTTAATTGATGGTGTATTAAATAATCCAGAAAGTATTAAGAATGAAACTTTTTCAAATATTTACAATAATAATATTGAATGTGACCAGTATACACTACCAAGAGTATGGAATGGGATGAAGACACCTGATGTATTATTATCCGGTAATCATCAAAAAATAGCAGAATGGCGAGGAGAAGTTGTGCCGGTAAGTAAATATGCCAAACAATGTGTTGGCAAAAAAAATAATAGTTAGCTCTATTCTATTTCATTAAACCAGTTTTGGTTTTTATATTCTATCTTTTCTTGTAAAAGATTGAGTTTTTCTCCAATAATTGGTGTAAGAATATTTGTGATATGTATTTTTTTGTTTTCGTCTAACAACATATTTATTGATGTTTTCCAGTTATGCATTGCTAAATTATAGACACCCCAATGAACAGGCAAAAGATGTTTTACTTTTAATTTACTTGCAATTTCTAATGCTTCTCTTGTAAACATGTGAACATAAGGCCAGCCGGTGTTCCAAGCATCAATTTCAATGGTAGCAATATCAAAATTGCCATATTTACCATATTTTTTAGCAATATAATCAATTTGTGTTCCATATCCACCATCGCCAGCACAAAAAATTTGTCGTTTAATAGCATTATTGTCGCTATTATTATTGGCCTTAACTTGAATTACATAAGAATTCCACAATGTTTTTCCACCATCATTTAGCCATCTTCCGGAAAAATGTATTGCAGGTTCTCCATTGAATATTAAATCGCCAAATGCAACACTTTGTCCCCAACCAATTTCTGTAATTTTTTCTTTTTTCACTCCCCAGCCAATTAAAGTGGCAGATAGACCTAATGGAACAATAAATGTAGTATTTACTTGTTGATTTAATGCTTTAATGGCTTTTCTTTCTAAGTGGTCGTAATGATTATGTGTTATTAGTACATAGTCAAAATGTGGCAAATCTTTAATATTTAATGGTGATTTTACATATCTTTTGATTATAAAAGGTATAGGCCCTGCATTGCTGAATGTTGGGTCAACAATTATTCTTTTGCCAGATAGTTCAAAGATAACATTAGAATGTCCTAACCAATATACGGCAAATTCACTTGGAATTGTGGAAAAATTGTTTTTGTTTAGATGTATAATTGGCATTTGTTGTTTTGGATTATTTTTTTGAAAAAACAACATTTTAACCATTGTTTTGAAGTCAAAATTGTATTTTTCATTGCCATCATTTTTAAAACCAATAATGCTTTCGTAGATGTTAACAAATCTGCCATTTTGGAAATATGGCAAACCTTTAAATTTTGATAAATCGTTGTCATTTGGTATTTTGCCAACTTCTCTTTTGAGAAGAAAAATACAAGATAAAATGGTAATAACAACAAAGAGCAACATAAACAATTTGATTTTCATAAATCGAAGATGCTTTGTGAATGGGGCGAATGACCGGACTCGAACCGGCGACATTCAGTACCACAAACTGACACTCTAACCAACTGAGCTACATTCGCCATTCATTGTGAATGAAGTATTGGCATATTTTTATTTTCAAGGGTGTATTATTGGTTTAATCGTATAAATTATTTAACTTGAAAATAAAAAATAATACAGCTCTTATAAAAGTATAAGGGCGAGTAGCTCAGTTGGTAGAGCAGTTGACTCTTAATCAATTGGTCATGGGTTCGAATCCCATCTCGCCCACTTAGTTGTAGGTGATGAAATATATGATGTCTGTTTCGCAAAGAGAAAAAATAGTTAAATCATATTCTAAGGTTTTAACAGATATTATTTTAAGCCATCAAGATGCAAAACAATATTTTTTGGATGTTAAAAACGTATGCAGTGAGCTGATAAATAAAACATTGTGTGTAAATCCAATGAATATTGCAGAGTATAAGAAACTGATAGATAGCATAAAGCAAAGTATTTGTAATGACGATGAATTGCAAAAATTTATTTTTCTTGTTTTAAAAAGAAAGTATGGCACTTTGATAAGTGAAATAGTTAATCAAACAGAATATTGTATTAGTAAGCTGTTAGCGACAAATAATGTTGTTGTGAATAGCAGAAATGAGTTGTCAAATGATGTTAAACAACATATTGGCGAGATTATTACCAAGAATTGTAATGGCATACAAGTGAACATACGATATAAAACAAATGTTAATATGCAGGAAAATGATATTGAAATTATATCTAATGGTAAGATATGTGTTTTGGATGTTAAAAGTGCTGTAAAAAATGTCTTATTAAAATAATTTAGGTTTGATGTAATATTTATGGCAGTTGTTTATTTTAATGGTGATTTGTTAAATGAAGATGAAGTTAAAGTGTCCGTCAATGATGCTGGATATTACTACGGCGATGGTATTTATGAAGTGATACTATATTATAAGGGAAAATTTATAGACAAAGATGCACATTTGGATAGGCTTGTTCGTTGTATGCAGAAGGTGCATTTTAATAATGCACCCAGTAAAGACGAGATTTTTGATAACATCAAAAAGGTTGTGTTGAACAATGAAGAGATATTTGCAAACAATAATTCTGTTTCGATATACATTCAAATTACACGAGGATGTGCTATTAGAAGTCATACATTTGGAAATTTAAATTTGCAACCATCTGTGCTAATAAAACCTATCTTATGCGATGTTGGAAATAAAATGAAGCAATGGAGTTGCAATATAGTTGAAGATCCAAGAAGAATGCATAGGGAAATCAAAATGACAAGTTTAATGCCAATGGTGATTGCAAAATATGAAAGTGAAAAGGATGGATATGATGATGTAATATTTCACAACAGCAATGTGAACTCAATTACAGAAGGTAGTAGCTTTAATGTTTTTATTGTTTCCAAAGACAATGAAATTATTACCTGTCCAAATGGAAAAGAAATTTTACCTGGTTGCACGAGGGCGAGAGTAATTGATTTACTGGCAAAAAGAGGTTTAAAAGTTATTGAAAAGTTTTATTCAAAAGAACAACTTTTTGATGCAAAAGAAGTTTTTGCAACAGCAGCCTTAAAGCCAGTGGCAAGTATTATTAAGGTTGATGATAAACCTATATTTGATGGTAAAGTTGGTGAAATTACCGCACTTGCATATGATGATTATATGCGGTATTGTGAAAATTTGTAGTCATTAGATTATGCAAATGGAAAATAATGCCTCTACAAATGGCTCGTTTGATGTTAACAACAATGTTAATAGTAGTTTTTCCAACTCCAAAAGCAAGGTTGTTAAATTTATAAAAAGAAATCTTAAACAGCCATTGTCGAGATATACAAATGATTCCGCTGTTGTTGATAGTGTTAAAAGTTATGGCAATATTTTTAGTTTAACTATACGAGATGTTTGTCGTTTATTTCGTGCTCTTTTTTCTTTAATTTATAGTTTTACATTTGGTTTTTTTTCTACATTGAAACTTTTTAAAAATGAAAGCAAAAATGTTGCAAAAAATCACTTTCATATCGGCTTAGAAATGCTGAAAAGAAATAATATTCTTGATGCAAGAATGAGATTTTTGATGTCAAACATGATGTTTAGGAAATCACCAACAACAAAATACTATATTGCTTACACATATTTTTTGTCTAATAACTATAAAAAAAGTTTAAAATATTTGAAAGATGGATTATCTATCAACAATCATCACAATAAGTCTATCGAGTTGGTTAAGCAAATAGAGGAAAAAATGTCGCAAGGTAAACACAATAACATATGATGGTTGATTGATGTTATTTATATTATTTTATTAGTATCTGTAGAAATGTCTTTTACAGATTTTGATGTATTATTATTTTTGGTTTCCATTATCGCTTTTTGAAACTCAATTATATTGCTTTTCTTTTTATTTATTCTTTTATATTTTTTTGTTTTTGTTAGTTCGTTATTATTAGTGTTATTATTTGTTTTCATATCGCAATTTCATTTATATTTATACATTAAAATGAATATTTTATCAATAGATTATATTAAATAAATGAAAATAATTTTCTTGATTTTTCGTTTTCAACTATCTTTGATTTTGAAAGTTTTTTAATTCTTAATTTATATTTATGGGTAAAGATTGTAGTAATAATAGTAATACAAAAGAAAGAAAAGATAAATATACACAAAGTAATACGGAAACAATAAAACAACGATATATTTTTATTACAGGTGGTGTTCTTTCTTCTTTAGGAAAGGGATTAGTGGCTGCGTCAACTGGATGTATTTTAAAGGAGCTTGGATTTTCCGTTAATTTAAAAAAGATGGATCCATATTTAAATGTTGACCCCGGAACAATGAACCCAATGCAACACGGAGAGGTGTTTGTGACTGAAGATGGAGCAGAAACCGACCTTGATTTAGGAAACTATGAGAGATTTACAGATGTTAAGATGACAAAAGATAATATAACCACTTCTGGTAAGATTTATCAAAAATTGATAGAAAGGGAAAGAAGAGGGTATTATCTTGGCAAAACGGTGCAAGTTATACCTCATGTAACTGGATTGATAAAAGAGTTTTTATCAAAAGATGCGGAAAAATATGAATTTAATATTGTTGAAGTAGGTGGAACCGTTGGTGATATAGAAAGTGAACCATTTTTGGAGGCAATTAGGCAATTAGCAACAGAAGTTGGGAGAAAAAATGTAATGTTTTTACATCTTTCTTATGTTCCGTATCTTGGACAAACCGATGAAATAAAGACAAAGCCAACACAGCATAGTGTTAAGAGGCTAATGCAGGCTGGCATTTTAGCTGATGTTATAATGTGTAGGACTAAACAAAAAATTAGTGATAAAGATAAAAAGAAAATTGCGATGTTTTGCAATGTTGATGTTGAGAATGTATTGGAGGCACCTGATGTTGATGATATCTATACATTGCCATATATTTATGCAAAACAAGGTTTAGCGAGAGTAATACTGGAACATTTTAATTTGATAAACGAAAAAACAATAACAAATATTGAAGATAACAAGAATATTCAGCGATGGAATGAATATGGAGAGAAGAGAAAGAGGAGTCAAAAAGAAATTGTTGTTTGTGTTGCTGGAAAATATACTAATTCTAACGATTGTTACAAATCATTATTTGAAGCAATAGAACATGCTGGTTTTGCTAATGATGTGAATATTAAACTGAAATGGGTGGATTGCAGAAATATAAATGATTTAAATGTCGCAAGTGAAATAAATGCAAGATGTGTAAATTGTGCAGATGCAAATAAGTTAATGACTGATTGTATTATAGTCCCTGGTGGTTTTGGTATTGAAGGAACTGACGGCAAGATTGCGGTTATCAAATATGCTCGCGAAAATAACATTCCAATACTTGGCATTTGTTTGGGTATGCAGCTTGCAGTGATAGAGTTTGCCAGAAATGTTTGTGGACTAACTGAAGCAACTTCAACCGAATTTGACCAGCTCGCTACTATACCTATTGTGTGCTTAATGAAAACTTGGGAGTGTGTTGGTGGAAAAATAGAAACAAGGACAAAAGATTCTGAAATAGGTGGAACGATGAGGCTTGGCGGATACATTTCGGAAATTAAAAATAAGACATTAGCATCAAGAATATATCACGATGATGAAATTATTGAAAGACATAGGCATAGATTTGAAATAAATTCAAAATACATTGATATTATTGAAAAAAATGGTGGTTTATTTTCTGCTTTTGCAAAGGTATCAGGAGAGCAAAAGGGATTAAAAATTCCAGAAATATTTGAAATACCAAATCATAAGTTTTTCATTTCGTGTCAGTTTCATCCAGAGTTCATAAGTAGACCATTTAAAGCACATCCGCTATTTAGGGAGCTAATAAAAACAGCTATTGATTGTAAATATTTTAACAAATAATCAAGAATTTGATTATCATTACATGATTTACTTTTTAATTATTAACATAACTATATTGTTGGTGTGTATGGCTCGACGATAAGTGGCTCAATGTCTATATTGCTGACATAACATAATTGGCAACCATCTTTTTTATTCATTGTATTTTTGTATTTATTTCCATCTCTGCAGGATGTATTATTTTGCACTGTTCCACCGTGTAGCCCAAGAATGCTTCCACTTGTAGGTTTTCCGTCATCCATTTTTTTATCAAGTTTTAACATAAATGACGGAGAAAATGCAGAAAATTTATCTGCTTCGATTTTTGGTAAAGAAGTAAGATAAATTGTTAACCCTGTATAAAATCTGTTATCATCTCCTTTTTCTTTCCCCATCAATAAAAAATTGTCAAGATATTCCCAAGCTGTAAAAATCGATGGTGTATGCCAATTATTATATTGTGCCAAGACATAAACATCATTATGTATTTTTGATTTTGGTAGATAAAATTTTACATCTTTATCGTTATTATTTCTAACTGTTAGTGTTTCATTCAATCCCCTATCAACAGAGTCTATTAGACCGGCTGTCTGTAAAAATCTACCAAAT
Source organism: Rickettsiales bacterium (assembly GCA_017444095.1). Classification (GTDB taxonomy): domain Bacteria; phylum Pseudomonadota; class Alphaproteobacteria; order Rickettsiales; family Deianiraeaceae; genus UBA4311. Next base: position 27,379 of record JAFSXM010000013.1, read on the forward strand.
GTCATAGCTTGAATTAGACAATATTTTTTATTACTTGGTGACGGAGTACATATTTTTAATGATTGTTGTTCTGCATAGCCGGAACTATTTGCTGTGTGTTTAATTGTAGTTTTGTTTGTAATCGTGGTGTCGTTTTTTTCCTCATAACAATATTTTTTGAATTCACCAAACATTTTACATCTTTGTAATGACATGTTGCCGGGTAATTGCCCATATTTTCTCGTAAATTGCACGATTGCATTTTCATAGTAATATATTTCTTCAATAGTTTTTTGAATTTTTGCATTTTCCATTAAGCTATGTGAACCAATTACAATGCTTGTTAATACTGATACAGCCATCATATAAATTGACAGCTCCATTAAATTAAATGATTTTTTTAAAAAATTATTCATTTATTAAAACAAATATAGATTATTAAAATTGAATTTAATTTCAATTACATTTAATATTATGTGTAAAGTAAATAATATAAATATTTGCTTTTTATTTTAATAAAGTCCTCATTGTTATGATTACTCAATGTCTGAAAAAAAGCTTGGTCGTGGTATAGCAAGTTTATTAGCGATGGATGATGTTATAGATGATAAAACATTATCTACATCCTATGGAAGTTATGCAAATAATAGTGATATTATTGATGATGAGAACATAATTTTAACTTTAAATATCAATGATGTGGAACCAAACCCAAAACAACCAAGAAAGATGTTTGACGATTCAAAGTTAAAAGAGTTAAGTGAGAGTATAAAAAGTAATGGTCTTTTACAGCCAATTATAGTAATGAAGAAAAACAACAATGATGGTAAGTATATTATTATTGCCGGTGAGAGAAGATTTAGAGCATCAAAGCTTGCTGGTATGGAAACTATTAAAGCTATTGTTGTAAATATTGAGGAAAAAGATATTCTCAAAAATGCCTTGATAGAGAATATACAGAGGGAAAATTTAAATCCAGTGGAAGAGGCCAATGGTTATCGGCGGATTATAGAGGATTTCGGTTATACACACGAACAATTAGCAAAAGAAGTTGGAAAGAGTAGAGTGCATATTACAAACTTACTTCGTGTACTCAATTTACCAAGTGAAATTCTTACAGCATTAAAAAACGATAATATTACATTAGGACATGCCAAGGTATTATTGGGGACACAAAATCCATTGCAATATTTAGAAGATATTATAGAGAAACAATTATCAGTTAGACAACTTGAAAAGTTGATTGCTACTGGAAGCATCAATGATAAGACAGATGATGGTGATAATAATGATAACAAGGTGAATGATGCTGAAAGCATTACTTTTGATATTATTAAGCAAATGTATAGCCCTCTTATTAAAGAGCGAAATAGCCAAAACACTAATGATGTAGATGAGGATGAAGGTGGTGATGAAAATATTGAGACATCAAGTATAATTACAAAAGATAATGCCGATGATTTAACTGACGAGGAAAAGAAATCAATTAGTGATAATTTGCAAGCAATAGAAGAACATATTAAACAAAAAAGTGGTTTGTCTGTAAATCTTCGTTTAAATCGTGATGGTAGCGGAATGGTTGAAATTGAATATAACGATGCAGAAGAACTGATTGCCATTGTTAATAGATTGCAGTAGGTATACAATATTGTATTGCAAAATAAAATAATAACACAATTTATAATATTGTGAGTGAATATATTTACATTAGACAAGTTAATCAAGCAAGTGTGCATATAGGTAGAACGGCTGATTTAGAACAAAGATATAGGCTTGGTGCAGACCAATTGGTTGAAGACTTTAATGATTATATTTGTGCTTTTGAATGCAAAGATGGAACTGGACAACAAATAGAGAATGATGTAAAAAAAGAATTCAAGAAATACAACATTGAACGAGAGATTTATAATTACTCCGCAGGATTGTTTAAGGATTACAAAAGCTTTTTGTTAAAACATAAAGATGTTATTAGGGAGTTGAAAGAAGAAGAGGTTTTGAAATACAATAAAAACGATAAAGATGTGAAGTTTGTGATTAAAGTGGAAAAACAAGCCACAAAACGACATTTAAAAGAACTGGGGTGGAACCATAAGAATATACAGTCAAAATCGCAAAAAATGGCAAAAGCCATTCAAAAGAATAATGATATTTCAAAATATACTGAACATGATGAGTTTTTTACAAGATATGAAGATATAGAAGAAATGATAGAGGAAGTAAAAGAGCAATTTAAAGGCAAAGTGGTTTTTTGTAATTGCGACGATCCACTTGGTGAAGATGAAATGCATTGTTCTGCTTTTGCTTTATATTTTAAAAAAAATTTTAAAAAATTAAAATTGAAAAAACTTATTTGTCTGCACTTTGCAGGCGTTAGTGATATTTTTAATACAGGTGAAACAATTGGCATGATATATAATTACGATGGAACAGAAATTGAAATAAAAAGAGAAGGGGATTTCGATGGGTCTTTTATGCACCCAAAAAGTATTAAAATCCTGAATGAAGAGGCGGATATTGTTTGCACAAACCATCCGTGGAGTCTTACTCAACAATACTATAAAATACTGTTTGAAAGCAAGAAACGTTTTTTGGTTATAAGTAATTCTGCTATTGTTCTAATACCAAGTTTTTTTGAGGCTGTTAAAAATAGAAAAATAAAAGCAATCAAACGTTGCGAAAATTTTTTACTCGGAAAAAATCGTTCTCCTGCAAGAGCAACAGGTGCTTGGATGACGAATTTAAAATACAACAGAATGCCTTATAAAAAACTAATGCCACTTAAAGACATTCCAAGAAATGAAATTTTGGTTGATGATAATGGAGTTTTAAATATCAATAATGGATATATCCCAAATGACTATGATAAAGAATTTGCTGTATCATCGGCACCAATCATAGGTGGCATTTTAGAACAAGGTTTTGAAGTCTATGGAAATGAAACATATTTGCCAAAAATTAATGGAAAAATTGGCTGGAGAAGGTTGCTAATTAAGAAATCTCAAAAAAATTAAAAATAAATAGTCGATTGTACCATTTTGTTGTTAAAGCAGAGGCAAAATTACTCTTCAATATCAATATCGGCATTTGTGTAGACTTCTGATACATCATCTATATCATCAAGTGCATCAAGCAGTTTTTGATATTTTTCAATAAACTCTTTATCTTTTATATCGCTACCGACATAATCATTTGCTTTCCAAAACCACCCAGCACTTTGTGGTTCTTTGCCAAGAGCCTTGGATAATAAAGATACTACATCAAGCATATTTTCTATAGTTGTTTCAACAATATAAACATCATCTTCTGTATAGACATCATTTGCACCTGCTTCTAATGCTGTTTCAAACATTTTTTCCTCATCACAAACATCAGTTTCGTAAATGATTCTACCAATATGTGTATACATATATTCAACACTGCCGGATGGTGACATTTCGGCACCAAACTTCGATAAAGTGCTTCTTACATCGCTTGCGGTTCTGTTTTTATTATCAGTTAACCCCTCTATAATTAAAGAAATTCCTCTATCAAAAAAGGCATTATATCTTACATTTTCATAATTTGTTGTATCTTTATTTGCTTTGGCGATAGCTGTTTCTATCTTATCCTTTGGCATATTTAAAGTTCTGGCTTTTGCGACAAGAATTTTTAGTTTTGGGTTTAAATCTGGATCAGGAAGTCCGTTTTTTACAGCAATAGATATATCACGAGCAATTTTAGTAAAGAGTTTCGCTTTTTTTGCATCATTTGCTCCTTTTTTAAACATTATATTGTGTGCATGTGAATGACCTGCCATAAAATGAGTTGATATTAAATTTAGCATCTTTAAAAAAAATGAAAAATATATTTCAAGCATATTATTTATTTTATGCAGATAAAACTCAGTTCTGGATTAAATAGAAAATTTAGTATATTCAATATAAAGAACATTTTTGATATTCCAATGTATACATTGTTTGCAATGTTATCTATTTTTGCAATTAGTTTAATATCACTTTATTCGTCTGATGGTGGTGTTTTTTTGCAACATACATTTAAACAAATATGCTATATGGTTTTTTCACTTCTATGTTTTGTGTTTATTATATCAATTAACATAATATACATTATGGATTATGCATATCTATTTTTATTCGCCACAACAATATTATTGGCATTGGTGATACCATTGGGAAGAAATATAATGGGTGCTTCACGATGGCTTAATCTTGGTTTTATTGCCCTTCAACCATCTGAATTTGCAAAGCTTGCTATTATATTGGCTTTGGCAAAGTTTTATAGTAAAATACCTGCTCAAAAGATATACAAAATATCAACTACATTTAAGGCGATAATGATTGTTTTTGTCCCGATTGTGTTAACTGCCATACAACCTGACCTTGCGACATCAACCATTATGTTCTCATTGACGGTCATAATAATCTTTATTTCAGGAACTCCAAGGAAACAATTTTATATCGCCGGTGTGCTTGCTCTAATATCTATCCCAATAGCTTGGATTTATGCATTAAAGGATTATCAAAAACTGCGAATACTAAACTTTCTTATTCCGGGACAAGATATCTTAGGTAGTGGATATAATGTTAACCAATCAAAAATTGCCATAGGCTCGGGTGGATTGATTGGAAAAGGTTTTTTACATGGTTCTCAGGGGCAATTAAAATTCATTCCAGAACATCACACAGATTTTATTTTTACAATCGTATGTGAAGAATTCGGTTTTATTGGTGCAACGATATTGATTGGTTGTTATGTGTATTTAATATATTATGGTCTATTTGTTGCAACTAAAACAAATTCTGTATTTGGCAAAATAACTGCCATCGGCTGTTCTTCGTTATTATTTTTGCATACATTTATTAATATAGCTATGACTATTGGGCTAATGCCGGTTGCTGGTATACCATTGTTAATGATGTCGTATGGTGGTTGTGGGTTGTTGCTTGGCGCTATGTGTGTGGCATTGATGGTGAGTGTTGATATGCATAAAAATGTTATTTAAAATGTCCGCAAGATAGTAATTGTAGTTCTTGCTTTTTAATTTATTTTTTTATCTTCATAAGATATGTCAAATAAAGAATATAACATTGCAGTAGTTGGCGCAACGGGAAATGTTGGCAGGGAAGTATTAACAATTTTGGAGGAGAGAAAATTTCCAATAAAAAACATATATGCTTTGGCATCTTTGCAATCGTCTGGAAAAAAGGTTTCAATGTCAATAAATAAGCAAATCGTAGTAAGTGATTTGGCTGTGTTTGACTTTGCAAAATATGAAGTTGATATAGCTTTTTTTTGTGCCGGCAGTGAAGTTAGCAAAAAATATATTCCAGAAGCAGTTAAGGCAGGGTGTATTTGTATTGATAAAAGCTCGCTATTTCGTATGGATAAAGATGTTCCTTTGGTTGTCCCAGAGGTTAATCCGGAGGCATTAACACAATATAATTCCAATATTATATCCACACCAAACTGCACTACAATTCCACTTGTATGTGTTTTAAAACCGCTGGACGACAAGTATAAAATAAAAAGAGTGGTTATTACAACATTCCAGTCTGTATCTGGAACTGGTAAAAAAGCTATGGATGAGCTTTTTAATCAAACAAAAGGTTATTTTGAAGCCGCAGTTCAAAATCTTGAAAATGATAATTTGAATGGAGAAATTTATCCAAAACAAATCGCATTTAATTGTATACCTCAATGTGATGATTTTGTTGATGACGGATATACAAAAGAAGAATATAAGATTATAAACGAAACTTGTAAAATTTTAAATCGTGAAATACCAATTACCGCCACTTGTGTTAGAGTTCCTGTCTTTCGCTGTCATGCGGAAAGTGTAAATATTGAGTTTGAAAATGATTTTGATGTTGAAGAATTATCGGAGTTATTAGAAGACCAGGAAAATATCGTTGTTCACGATAGGCGAGAGAAGGGAGGATATGCTACACAATGTGAAAATGCTGGAACTGATTGTGTGTTTGTTTCAAGAATTAGAAAGGATAATTCTATTAAAAATGCTGTTAATCTTTGGATAGTTTGTGATAATTTACGGAAAGGTTCTGCATTAAATGGTGTACAAATAGCGGAAAAAATAATTGAAAATGACAACTAACAATGATAAAAATATCAATAAGTTTGTTTTGCAATTTTTAGATTATTTACTCATAGAAAAGGGATTGTCAGCAAATACAATTTCAAGTTATAAAAATGATTTAACCGAATTTTTGCAATTTTTACAAAAACAAAAAATAAAAAATATTGATGAAATAGACAAAAAAGTTATTTTAACATATTATTCAATTTTGGAAAAAAAAGAGTTTAGTAAAGCTACATTGCAACGACGATATTCTGCACTAAATCAACTTTTTAAGTATCTTATTAAAAACAAAATTATTACAGAAAATCCAATGTTGTCAATGAGACGACAAAAAAAAGAATTTAAGTTGCCAAAGTTTTTAACCAAAAATGAAATGCACAGATTACTTGAAATCAATTCTGCTTATGGTGATATATTAGAATTACGAAATAGGCTTATTATTGAAATACTTTATTCAACTGGAATGCGAGTTAGTGAATTATGTTCCTTGCCTGTTAAATCAGTTTTATTTAATAAAAAAGAGGTTGGAAAATATAAATTTTTAACCATCAAAGGGAAAGGGCAAAAAGAAAGGATAGTTCCATTACGGACTGCAATTTTTCCATTATTAGATAATTATATCAAACAAAAAGTTAAAAAACAGCATAAATATCTTTTTACCTCAACCAGCAAGGAAGGTCATATTACAAGAAGAACGATAGAAAACATCATAAAACAATCGGCGATAAAGGCAGGGCTTAATCCACAAAAAGTGTCGCCACATACCATAAGACATTCTTTTGCAACACATTTGCTACAAAACGGATTAGATATACGAGAAATACAAGAGCTTCTCGGTCATACGAGTATAGATACGACATCCATTTATGCCAAGATAGATACATCAAAAGCAAGGGATGTTGTTTTAACATATCATCCAATGGCAAAAAATAAAAATAATATCAGTAATTAAGAGAATAATTTGCTGTATTTATCAATTTCCAATAATTCGCTTTTTGGTTTTAAAAATCTTTTTAATAAAGAATATAAATTATATTCATTTTCATTTACTAAATTAAACCATTTATTAGCAAAGTCTATACTTTTATTTTCAAATATTCTATTTTTTGTTTTTCCACAAGATAAATCGATGAAATTAACAATATTTTTTGGATTAAGCCATAATTTATTGCCTTTAAGCATAAACATTGTTCCAAAAATATCTTTATTTGTTAAACAATCAGTTCCAAAAATAGCCATTAGATATAGAATTGTTTGTGTTTTTTTACGATATTTAATATAAAACTTATAGAATCCATTATTAACATTTTTATCATTGGATTTTAAAGGCTTAAAATATACACATTCTTGCAAATTTGTAAAATACCACTTATAGTATGATTTAATAGTTTTTTTCTTAAATAGTTTTATACATTTATCAAAAATTTCAATGGCTTGATTACCAAAATTTGAAGTCGCGGTTTCATCGGAAAGCATTAACGAGTTAACACCCATCATTAACGAAGTTGTGATGACATCTATATCGTTTCTTGACGGGATATATTCATAGGATAGATTTTTTAACACATCTGTTGCTAATATACAAATCTTATCTTTATGGCATCTTGTTGCAGAAATGATTTGCTGTTTTGCATAAGGAACTTTTTCAGGCAATATTTCATTAGCTAAATCGCCCCTTGCTATCATTGAGCCATCGGCAATTTGCATAATTTCATTAACATTTTTCATCCCCTGTTTTGTTTCAAATTTTGCAATAATTTTTATTTCACCAGCAAGTTTTTCGATTTCTTGATTATTTAAACCAGCTTGTAAAAAAGTATCCATTATCAGGTTTTTTACCATTATAATATCTTCAAGGCTACGAACAAAAGAAATCGCTAAGTATTTTACGTTATTTAAAACGGACATTTGGATATATTTTCTATCCGCATCTGTTAATGTTGGTTGCGAAACATTAAGACCACATAGATTAACATGCCTTCTATCCTTTAATGTATAGTTATTATCGCGAAGGTTGATTTGTGTAATTTTTAAACACACAATAGATTTGTCATAGTCAATGCTCGAAACAATGGCATTCACAAGCCCTCCATCTATTACAACATTATTACCAACTTTTACATCGTCAATAAATTTGTCATAATTTACACCCAAATGAAATGTCTTGTTTTCACTATTTTTAGTATTTTGACTGGAATTATATGAAAAACAAATTTCCTTATCAGCAAGATTGGTGTGTATTGCCAGTATATTACCTTTTTGTAGTTGATAACATGCATCATAATATCCTTTATTCTCATCATCTTTAATTAACAGGCGGATTTCAGCTCCTTGTGTATCATACATCAAGCTTGCATCATTGTATTTTTGTAAAATATCATTTACATTTTGTAAAACATTCTTTAATTCTTCTTCATCGGCAATATGTGAGCCATTGATGCGAAAAATTCTTGCTCCACTTGCATAAAAATCATCAATTTTTTGCCAACCATTTTTGCCAAGAGTTGCAATAATTGGTATATTTAACTGCTTTTTAAGTTCTTCAATACCATCTATTTCAAACTGGTTTGTTATAGATTTTTTCAAAAATCCCATAATAACTACCAAAAACAAAACTACTTCCCTTTCCTGATTTTTGCTACCTCTTCACTTATGGTTTTTATTGCATATTTCACTTCATTTTCAGTTGTGTATCTACCAATGCCAATTCTTACCGCTCCACCTATTTTTGCGGTGTCAACACCCAAAGCTTTGATGACATAACTATCTTTTGCTTCGTGTGATGAACCACAGGCCGAACCAATTGATAAAGCAACTTTATCGCTTAATCTTTCCACCAAGTCTATAGCATTCACTCCTTTGAAGCTAAAATTGAGATTACCAGCATATCTTTGTGTTGGGTTGCCGTTCAATGTTGCATCTGGGATTTCCATTAAACCAGCTTTTAACATATTACTCATTTCTGTAATATGTTTTATGTCTGTCTCATAATCTTCTTTCATTATTTCACTGGCCTTGCCAAGACCAACTATCAAGGAAACTGCCAATGTTCCGCTACGAATACCTCTTTCTTGTCCCCCACCATTCATTTGTGCTGACAATTCTAACTTATGTCTTCCGTGTTGTCGAATAAATAATGCCCCAATACCCTTTGGACCATAAATCTTATGCCCGGAAATAGACATAAGGTCTATATTCATTTTATCAACATCGAGTGGAATCTTACCAAATGCTTGTGCACAATCCGTATGGAAATATACATTATGTTTTTTGGCAATTTTTCCAATTGCTTCAAGATCTTGAATGACACCTATTTCATTATTAACACCCATTATTGAAATAAGTAAAGTATCAGGCCTAATGGCATTTTCAAGTTCTTTCAAATCTATCAATCCATCTTCTTTTGGATAAAGATATGTAATTTCAATTTCATCATTTTCATATTCAATCTTTTTACAACTTTCCAGAATACAAGCATGTTCTGTTGCTGATGTTATGATGTGTTTTTTTCCTGTTTTTTTGGCATAGCTTTCAACAACACCTTTAATTGCCAAGTTATTACTTTCAGTTGCACCGCTGGTGAAAATAATTTCATTAGCTTTTGCATTTATAACATCGGCGACTTGTTTTCTTGCTTTTTCTACAAGTTTTAAAGCATCTTTACCCATTTTATGCAAAGAATTGGCATTGCCATAAACATTGTTTTCTACAAAATTCATTTCTTGTAAAACTCTTGGGTCAATTTTTGTTGTTGCCTGATAATCCATATACACAGGCAAAATTAGGGCATTGTTTTCATCAACACCAATTTTATTCCAGTCAACATTTACACAAGTTTTTTGCAATTCTTCAATATCTCTTTTGCAATCTTTATCATTTTTACTGCAAGATGTAAAGTTAGCTAATAATGTAATAAGTAAAACAACATTAAACCATCTTTTCATAAAAAAAAGCAACAGCTTACACGAGTGATGAGTTTATAACTGCAAGTATTTATTATGCAAGGAATAAATTTTCATCTATAAAAACACTTGTAATACTTTTTTTTTTTTTATTATCCTTTAAGTGTTTTATTTGAGAAGTTTTATGAACGATGATGGTAAAATTTATAAAAAACTGCGAACAACAAAATGGTGCTGTATACCAAGCACAAACGATGTTGATGTTACGAACGACTATGTTAAAAAAGGTGAAGCACAATTGTCTGATGTATCGCTAGTTAAACTAAAGAATTTAGTAAACAAAGATAACAAAGATGATATAGAATTCGATGATTTAACAAAAGAAGACAAAAAAAGACTGATTGAAGATGCTGTCTTGCAAAGCGGAGTTGATGGTGGTGAAATAACTTGGAAAGAGTTCTTGCAAAGTGTCAATACCGGTATTAATTATCTAAAACGTGAATATTTAAAAACACAACCAAAATTTGCTTATACCTGGACGTACTACGACAGTAAAGAACATTTAGCTTCCTTGAAGGCAAACACAATGCCTGATGATATAGACACAATCCGAGACAAAAACGGAACCGAAATAAGCGAGGACAAACTAACAGAACAAGTGATCGCCAACATAAAGAAGGCAGTTCAGGACAAGGATAACGATAATAAAGCTTATGTAGATTTATATGATGCGAAAGACAATAAGTTGGTTAATGATACCAACTATGATTTGTCAAAAATAAATGATTATAAAGTGGCATTAGTTATTCCAAATGCATTGTTGGGAACAGAATGATTTAGACATTTATAACTGCAAGTATTTATTATGCAAGGATTAAATTTTCATCTATTAAAATACTTGAAATGCTTTTTTTTTTTTTTTATTATCCTTTAAGTGTTTTTGTATTTAATGGTTATTAGTTAGTATGGAAGAAAATAAAGGAGTACAACTTTTTACACAAGAGAATGATGCATATTGTGGTTGCTTTCCATGGGAAACATATAAACCCGTTGAAGGAGAGTATGTGAAGAAAGACGAAAAATATGATCAACTATTGGCATTAAAAGACAAAGCACAAGAAATTCAAGAAGAAAGAGATAAGTTTAATAAAGATAAAGAACAAGAAATATCGTTAATAAACGGCAAAGGAAACGAAATTTACAAAGAAAAAGTAAAGCTTGATAAAGAGAAAGAACAGTTTGAGCAAGAGAAAGGAAATTATATCAAAAGAGGTGAGGCAACATTTAATGATTTATCGCAAGAGACACAAAAGAATTATGTCAAAAAAGGTGAGGCAACATTTAATGATTTGAAGAATAAAGATATTTATATTGAGAAACCTAAAAACTTTGATAAAATGCAAAAATTTTATAATGAGAAAGGAGATTATGTCAAAAGAGGTGAGGCAAAATTTTATGATTTATCGCAAGTTTTACAAGAGAGATATACAGAGATCTACAGACAAAATCTACAATTAGAGGGTTTATCAGAAGACAAAAAACGAAAACTGGCTGAAGATGCTTTCTTGGACGGAAAAGTTGATGGTAGTGACATAACTTGGAGAACTTTATTTGATAAGCTCGATATTGATTTTAGTATAATGAAATTTTGGTATTTACTAAAAATAGACAAATTTGCCGAGCTCCATAGGCTCTACAATAGTAAGGAACAATTAAATAGCTTGCAGGAAGGAAAAATACCTGATGGTATAGACACCATCCGAACACAAGATGGAGACGAAATACAATTATCAAATGAATTAATTGCAAAAATTAAGAGTGCCGAAGGCCATAGCATACCTTATGTAGATTTATACGATGCCAAAAATGATAGTAAAAATAAGTTATTTTATAATAATCCTAATATCAGCCTTGATTTGTCAAAAATAAATGATTATAAAGTGGCATTAGTTATTCCAGATGCATTGTTGAACAAATGATTTAAATTTGACTTTTATTTAATATCAATGTTGACTAATTTCACTATCGCGGGCATAGTTCAGTGGTAGAATGTCAGCTTCCCAAGCTGAAAATGCGGGTTCGATTCCCGTTGCCCGCTCATCTTTTTTTGCTTTTTTTATCTATAAAGATTATTTGATGTTTGTATGGTGTCTTTATCATCGTAATGTCTAATTTGTTGATTATTAAATAATCAATAATTGCTTAAAAGTGCATTATTATGTTTGATAACAACAAAACTTGGCCTTTTGAAGAAGCAAAAAGAATATATGAAAAAATTGGAGGTAAAACTCCGGAAAAAGGATATGTCTTGTTTGAAACTGGTTATGGCCCATCTGGATTGCCACATATTGGAACATTTGGTGAAGTAGTGAGAACGAGTTTTGTTAAATTTGCATTTGAAAAATTATACCCAAGTATACCAACAAAAATGTTTTGCATTTCTGATGATTTGGATGCTTTACGAAAAGTTCCTGAAAACGTCCCAAATCAAGATATGTTGCAAAAAAATTTGGGTATGCCATTGACTTCCATACCTGATCCTTTTGGCACAGATAAAAGCTATGGCTGGCACAATAACAATAAATTGTTGTCATTTTTATCGAATTTTGGTTTCCAAGAAGGAGAAGGGAAAGATTATATTTTCGTTAGTGCGACGGAGACATACAAAAGCGGTAAACACAACGAAATGCTTAAACAATGTGCTCTTCATTATCAAGACTTGATGGATATTATGTTGCCAACACTTGGTGATGAGCGAAAGGCAACATATAGTCCATTTATGCCAATTGAACCGGAAACAGGTAGAGTAATTGCAGATGGTGTAAAGAATGTTGATGCTGAAAATGCAACAATTACATACATTGGCACAGATGGCAAAGAAAAAACCAGCAGTTTTCTTAATGGTGGGTGTAAATTGCAATGGAAATGCGACTTCGGTGGTCGTTGGGCATCATTTGGTGTAGACTATGAAATCTATGGCAAAGACCACTATCCAAATGAAAAAACATATCGTGCTATATGTAAAGCACTTGGAAAAGAACCGCCTGTAAATTTTTTCTATGAGTTATTTTTGGATGACAAAGGGCAAAAAATATCAAAGTCAAAAGGCAATGGATTAACTGTTGACGAATGGTTGAGATATGGCGACAGGGAAAGCTTGTCTTTATTTATGTATCAAAAACCAAAAACTGCCAAACGACTATACTTTGATGTTATACCAAAAGCCGTGGATGAGTATATGACATACTTGTCAAAGTATAACACTCAAACAACAGAAGAACAAAGCGAAAATCCAATATTTTTCATTCATTACGGCAAAACACCCGCTGAATTAAAAAAACTTGGTTTTGTGCCTTGTAAAGTGTCGTATTCTATGATGTTAAACCTCGCAAGTGTTTGTAATCCGGATAATGAAAATATACTATTTGATTTTTTGGAAAAATATGACCCAAGTATTGAGAGAAATAACCAGTATCTAAAAAACCTTGTTCGTGGTGCAATTAACTATTACAATGATTTTGTTAAACCAAACAAAAAATATATTAAACCGGAAGGAGATTTATTGGTGCAATATAATAAATTAAAGTATGAATTAGAAAGTGGAAAGTATAACACGGAAGAAGAATTACAACAGCTAATTTATAATTTAGGAAATGAGTTGAAAGATAAAGGTATTGAACTCAAAGATTGGTTTAAATGCCTTTATCAAGCTATATTAGGAACATCAACTGGGCCACGAATGGGTAGCTTTATAGCCATCTACGGAGTAGAAAATACTATAAAGCTGATGTAATAGAAATTTATAAACATATCCCCTTCTTTGTAAGAAAAATACTATTGCAAAATAAATAATTCATTATCTATTTGCTACGGATAGATATGGATTTACAGGAGATTTTACAGGATGCAAAAAAGAAAATACAGGATTGTGGTGATATAAATTCTTTATTACACGAGGTAAAATCTTCAATTTTTGGTAAAAATAGTGATTTAACAAAACTTTTAGCCACGATGAAAGATTTAACACAAGATGCAAAAAAGGAATTAGGGCAAAAAATAAATAATGTAAAAAATGAGATAGAAAATGTTTTAACTACAAAAAGGGAAGAGTTAGAAATGTTAGAATTACAAAAAAAATTAACAACTGATGCACTTGACGGAACATTGCCATATAGGCAACAACCACAAGGAAGTCTGCATATTATTACAAAAACAGAATTAGAACTATGCAAAATATTTACAAAATACGGCTTTCAACTTGCCAGTGGGTTTGATATTGAAGAAGATTATTACAATTTTACCGCTTTAAATGTAAAAAAAAACCATCCTGCCCGTCAAATGCAAGATACATTTTATTTGCAGGGAAAAAATGAAGCAAATGAAAATTACTTGTTGAGGACACACACAACCTGTGTTGATGCAAGAGAGGTTATAGAAAAAAATTTACAACCACCAATAGCACTAATATCTTGCGGTAAGACTTTTCGTTGTGATAGCGATAGAACACACAGCCCAATGTTTCATCAATTTGAGGGATTGATGATTGATAAAAATTTAAATTTAGGACATTTAAAATTTTTCCTTGAAAGAATGTTGAGCGAATTTTTTGAGACAGATAATGTCGTCATTCGCATGAGACCAAGTTATTTCCCGTTTACTGAACCATCTGTTGAAATAGATGTTGGATATTCTATTGTGAATAATCAAATTAAAATCGGTGGAAATGAGAAATGGTTGGAAGTATTAGGGGCAGGTATGTTGCATCCTAATGTTTTAAAACATATGAATATAGATAGTGAAAAATACACAGCAATAGCATTCGGCTGTGGCGTTGAAAGATTTGCAATGTTAAAATATGGAGCTCCTGATATAAGGGATTTTACTGCAAATAAAATTGATTGGTTGCAACATTACTCTTTTGCAAGTTTTGAAATATAATGTATGATAATATCATCACAAAATAGAAATATATTATGGTTGATACCATTTGTGATATTATCTATTGGGTGTAGTGGAAAAAGGTATACAAGTCAAGATGGAATACCAATTTTTTCACAATCTACAAATATAGATATTAGCCCAAACTTGTTATATGTAGATATTGAACCACAACAGGTAAATATTGATGAATGTATGCTTACAAATGATTTCGACCCACAAAAGGCTCATTTATCAATGTTAAGTTATCCAGACATTGATGAAGGACAATATGATAGTAAATTTAAAAGAACAGGGAAATTAGATTTTTATTTACATCCAATAATGTGTGATGGTAAGGTTTTTGATATAACGAATACAGCAAAAGTCATAGAGTATAATTTAAATAATGGCAAAGTGGAAAAAGTTAATAGTTTTAATACATTAAAGTTTTTGGAAAGGAGCAGTAATGATGTTGCATTTGCAAGACTTGATAAAGACAATAATGTTATTTATATTGCCACAAAAAGTGGATATGTAATTGCTTTTGATGCTAATGCAAAAGATGACGACAAAAAGATATTATGGAAAAAACAATATAGCAGTGGTTTTATGGCATCACCATCTTTATATGATGGCAAATTATTTTTAATTTCTACAACCGATGAAATATATGCTATCAACACATCTAATGGTGAAATAGCTTGGAAAACAGATAAAGAAGAAAGCTTGGGTGAGGAGTCTAAAAAATCTTTACAAACTCCACCTGTGTTGATTTATCAAGATAAAATTATTGCTGATTTATCAAATGGAAGTATTTTAAAAGTAGATGCGAAGTCTGGTATTATAGACTGGAAAGCCAAAGTATTATCATCGAGTATGAGTTCAAACATTGCTGATATTTTTGATATTGATTTTCCGCCAGTAATTTTTGCTGATAGGGTATTGGTGGCAGGAGGAATAAATACGAGTGTGATGGGATTTGATCTAAAAACAGGACAGCCATTATGGCAAATACCGGTATCATTGAATAGTTATATGATGCAAAATAATCAAGGTTTTGGTTTTTTTGTAGATGGAAATAATAACAATATATGCTTTAATGGTCTAACAGGAGAAGTCAAAGCAATTAAATCTAATGGAAGCAAAATTATGTCAAAGCCAATACCAAGTTATATGGTTGGCGGACATAGTAATATTTATACTTGGCGAGTGAATAGGTATTATGATTCCTATTTTGAAGAATAATAACTATGCAATATAAACATTTTTTTTGTAATTGTAAAAAAATATAATACCTGACTTCCCATTTCATTTTTTCTATAAATAGCATTAGAAAAATATGAAATACATAGATATAGATTTTCCAGATGAATTATATGAATATTTTTCAGGTGGTGCAGAATTTTCAACTTCCATTTCTACGATGAAAAATAAAAGAGAAATTCGTAATAGAAATTGGGATAGTCCAAGATTTAGGTATAAACTACAATATAAAGAATGCAATGATGAGATTTATAGACAATTGCATTCATTTTTTATTTTGTGTGGTGGCAGTGAGATTGCATTTAATTTTGTAGATAAAAATGATTGCAAACTTGAAAATCAAATTTTACAAAAAAATCCATTATCTAATGGAGATAATCAGTTTTTAATTGTAAAAACTTATAGTTATCAACAGCAATTTTTTAATAGAAATATCTACAATATTCGTAACGAAGAGGTATTTATCAATGACAATAAATTGTCGCAAGAACAATATAATATAAAGCAAAATCTGCTCACAATAAACAATAATATACAAATTACTCAAAATGATATTGTGAGTATAAATGCTGATTTTGCAGTGATAGTTCGTTTTGATTGTGATTTTTTGCCTGTTAAAAAGAAAAGCTTTGATGCGATAGAATTGCCAGATATTTCTTTAATAGAGACATTGATATAAATTTTGTTATTTGTGTTATGGTTAATGCTGAATTTATAAAATTTCTACAAAATGGTAAAAATATAACATATCTTATAGAGCTGATATGTGAAAATCAGCAGTTGTATTTAACATCTTATGATAAACCAATAAGAATTGATGATAAAGTATATCAAAGTGGATATGTTTTGAATAGTTTGCAATTAACAAATATTGAAAAAACAGGTTCCATTGAGCTCCAAATATACAATAATGAAAAAGACAATAATTTTGGATTAGAATTTTTATCGTCTGCAAAAGTTGTAATTAAGATTGCAATTATATCGTGTCTTCAACAAAATATCATTATTTTTAACGGCTTTGTATCGCAAATAAATCTGGAAAGCAACATAATTACAATTACAGCTTTACCAAACTTATCGAAATTAAATTCTTCTTTCTGTCAGTTATATTCACCACTTTGTAGAGAATGTATTGGAAGTAAAAAATGTGGTGTAGATATAAACAAATATAAGGTAGACGGAGTAATAACAAACATTATTGCTGATAATTGTTTTCAAGGAAACCATCAAGCAAACAAATCAACACTGATTGGATATTATAGATATGGAATTGTTAAATTTACAAGCGGGAAACTGAAAGGAATATCTATGCAAATTAAAGATGAAATTGATGGAAGTGTTTATCTTCTTCAAAATACAAAAATGTTGTCAGTTGGTGATTGTTATGAAATTTATGCCGGTTGTGATAAAACATTAACAACTTGCAAAGAAAAATTTAATAATGTTATAAATTTTCGCGGTGAGCCATACATTAATGTATAGCTACAAAATTATCTTTATGATTTTACTATTCTTTTTTCTAATTGCGAATCGATAATTTTAAATAAATCTTCTACCAAATTGTTTGCGATAGTTTTTTGGTAATAGTTATTGTAGTATTTTATTTGCATAATTTGTTGAAGATGTTTTATGGCTTCATTGATTGTGCCGTCATTTCTTGTCGTCCTATTATTATCGTTTTGTGCTGATTGATTTGATTGGTCTTTTATGCTTATTTCGTTATTTGTTTTTATCCATTGTTGCACTGAAAGCAAGGTTCTGTTCGTGTTTTTTTCGTGTAATGATTTATATAAATCTGTTCCGCTATCCATACATAGGCTTGTAAGAAGTCCGATGCCACCAATAAAACATAAATGTGGGCTATCTAATACCAATGAAGCTATTATGGACGGAGTACTTACTAATGATAGACCGTTTGATACGGCGCTGGCTGTATTTATATTAATGTTATTTTTAAGGTAATTGGTGTAAAAATTTTCTTCTATATTTTTCTGTACTGCCATTTTTAAATTATCGCTCGACGCCATTATGGCATCTTTCAATTTTATAATATCATCCCTTCCAGGCTTGGTATTCGTATCTATTTTATTGTTTTTAAGTATGTTTATACATTCTTGTATCGTCTCATCATTGTTTTCCATATAAAAATTATATCAAATAATAATAAAGAATAAAGTTTTTTTAATGTTTATGCAAATATGAAATAAACATCTGTTTTATTTAGGTTTAAAACTTGACTTTTTGTAATAAGATTACTTATTTACTACGAAATAATTGCAATATTATGAATTTTAACATTGATATATTTGGCAATATCATTGGAATAATTGGGATGATATTGTGTTTGGTGGCTTTCTTTTTAGTTCAAAAGAAAAAACCAAATATGATTAGATATAATCTACTAAATATGTTGGCATCAATATTGCTATTTATTAGTTTATGTATTCATCCAAATATAGCATCTATGTGTCTTGAAGGTTTTTGGTTTGTAGGTGCTGTTTACGGCCTTGTTAAGGCATATCAAGCAAAAAAATGAGATAAAAGCAACCCTGATTATAAACTTGTATAAGATTGACAATTATAAATGTAATGTGTGTAAAAAAGAACAAAGTTTATAATTGAGACTATGTTGAACGAAAAGTTATTCGCATTATTATCAGCTTATTTTGCATTGGAGTTAAAGTTGAGAAATTATCATTGGAATGTTGAATGTCACCATTTTACAGAATATCACAAATTTTTTGAAGAGCAATATGACGAAATTGCTGAAAATATAGACGAAATAGCAGAGAAAATTAGGATGTTAGGGGATAAAGTTCCTGCAAATTTTAACACTATAATTGAAACAAACAACAAAAACAATGTTGATATAACAAATAGTGCAGTTGATAGCAAATCTATGATTTTATGTCTGTTGGATAGCAGTAATAAATTGGTTGAAATGATAAAGGATTTGAAGAATGAACTTGATGGCAATAGAGAGTATATGGGAACCTGTATTTTACTTGATGATTTGTTAAAAACTCGTGAAAAAGCCTGTTGGTTTTTAAAATCATTAAGTAAATAGTGTTTTTCAGTTAGTTTAAAAGTGTGATTAGGTACATAGTTTTTGACACAGAGACAACTGGATTAGATCCTTTTACAGGAGATAAAATAATAGAAATTGGCTGTGTGGAAATGTTTGATAAGGTAATTACTGGAAAGACATACCATCAGTATGTTAATCCGGAAAAGCAATTATCGAAGGAGATTATTGATATAACACATATAACGGATGAAGAATTAAAAGATAAACCTGTGTTTAAAGACATAGCACAGGATTTTTTAAACTTTATTAACGAAAGGCCGACAGGTATTGATAAAAATGTATTAGTTGCACACAATGCGAGTTTTGATATAAAATTTTTAAATCACGAATTAAAAACTGCTGGTTTTAATAATTTATTAGGTTTTGAGGTAATTGATACATTAGATATTGCGAGAAGAAAATTTCCAAATCAAAAAGCAACTCTTGATATGCTTTGTGAAAAGTTTGGAATTTCATTGGAAGAAAGGAGAAAGGAAGGACACGGAGCTTTGCTGGATGCAAAAATATTGGCAGATGTTTTTATCAAGCTAATGGAAGGAGGACAAAGTTTAGATATTAACAAAGATGATAATATAGATTTTATTGGTTTCAAAAAACGAATAGAGGTTTTACAAGCAAGAAAAATTTACGAACTTACGGAACAGGAAAAACAAGCAAGACAAAAATTTTTGGAAGACAACAAATTAGCGGATTTTTAGTTTGTTTATTTTTTCACAATTCTTGTTTACTATAAAAAGCTTGTATTTTATCAAACATATTTACCATTTTGCAAAATGCCAAATGTAGACGAAACCGATATTTCCAATGGTTATTTTAGTGATTACGATATTACACAAAACCGCCGGAACCGAACATTTAAAATTGCGAAAATATGGCATTTTTTTTGTCATTTATTGATACCTGGTGATAATGATGAAGATGGAGGGGCTTTAATTTATCGGTCAAAATTGGTGCTTTTATGTATATTGATACTTTTTATTATCTTGGCTATTAAATTAGTTTTAATTCTTACTAATGATGTTTATAAACATAGGTATTATCAATATCATAGCAAGCAACCATTTTCAAGAGTTAGTATTGAAGACAGAAATGGTAAAATTTTATCTCATAATATCTCTGTTTTTACACTATATTTACAGGCATCAAAAATTGATGATTTTTCAAAAGAAATTGATAAGATAAATAGAGTTATACCAAACACTATTACAGATAAAGATAAAGTTATTAAAAAACTTGTCGAACGAAAGACAAATAACAAGACAATTTTTATTAAAAAAAATATTTCTATACAGCAAAAACAGGTCTTGCTTGATGCTGGTATTCAGGGATTAGTTTTTGAAAATGATGAAAAAAGATTTTATACATCGCAATCTGCAAATAATATTGTAGGATATTGTCCTTCTAACAATAACTGCATTTCTGGCATAGAAAAAGGATTAAATGAATATTTAAGTAATCCAAAAAATCCGCCACTAAAATTGTCAATAGACTATGTGGCACAAACGATTTTACGAGATATTTTAAATGAAAAGGTTTTGAACACACAATCAAAAGGAGCAAGTGGTATTATTATGAAAATTGATACTGGTGAAGTTATTGCTGGTGTTAGTGTTCCAGATTGTGATTATAATAACTATGAATTATGCTCGCATGAAAGTTTATTTAATAATTATAGTCTTGGTGTGTATGAGCTTGGGTCTGTATTTAAATTATTCCTTGCAGCAACTGCATTGCAATATGGTATATCTCCATACAAGGAATATAAGCGAGAAGAGTATAGATTAAATAATTTTGTAATTCATGATATAGATAGAAAAGAACAAAAAGGCGGTCAGTTAAATCTTATTGATATAATCAGGATTTCATCAAATGTAGGTTGTGCGAAAATTGTTGAAGATATAGATTTATTCTATCAATTTAAGTATTTAGTAAATTTAGGTCTGCTGACGAAATTGGATACTGAATTGCCAGAGCTCGGTAGGCCTATTTATCCAAAAAAGTGGACACTTATTAACGGAATAACTGCTTCATACGGGCACGGCATTGCAACAACACCCTTAAATTTTGCCTCTGCTATTGCATCTTTGTTAAATAACAAGCCAGTTAAACCAACATTTATTGCAACAGATACTCCACGAGAAACAGAAAATTATACATATTTGGATAACGATAAAGTTGATATTTTCAAAGATATAATGAGGCAAGTTGTGAGTGCGGGAGGTGGTAATAAAGCATACATAGATGAATATGATATTGGTGGCAAAACTGGGACGGCTATGCAGATAAAAAATGGCAAATATGACAAGTATTCTAACATACTTTCTTTTGTTGCTGTTTTACCGATGTATAAACCAGAGTATGTGTTTTTTATAACACTAAATTATCCAAAAGTTGATGATGCAAATATTTACAAAACTCGTGGTTATGAATTAGGTTCTGTTATGAACCAAATTATTTCAACCATTGGCCCTATATTAAATATTAAGCCAATTTAGAATTATATTATATTATGTTTTGTCTAAACAACAAGAACAGCAATGATTTAAGCACCATTGGCATATATTCTGGATTATGCTTTCTGACTTTTGTTGTTGATTGTTTGTTTGTTGTATATTGTTTATTATTAAATTAGCATTATTAATATCGTGTTTCATTTCTCCATCACGATAGATGTATTGTATTTGTAGGTTATCCCAGTTCCATCCCTCATATATTCTAAAATCGTAACTATTTTTAAACCTATACAAATTATATTGTGATGTTAGCCCCATCTGGTTGACTAATAATTCTGTTATGAGTTGTTTTATAACTGCCTCACTATTTTTTCGTTCTGTATTATTGGTTGTTTTATCTATAAGACTTTTTATGCTGTTATTGAAAGATTGTATGTTGTTTATTGTTCCAATGCAATGTTCATACTGTTTATACTGTTGCAACTTATCCGCATCGATTATCTCTTGTTTTATTGCTAGATACGCATCGCCATTATGGCGAACATTTAAATGAAATAATTCTTTATTTTTTTCTTGTAATGTGATAGTATGATTAAAATATTTGTTGTCTTTATCAAGACAAGTACTATCAATTTTTATTGTTATGTTTGAAGTTATTTTTTCATTCTTCATTTCTTGATAGGAAATTATAACAAAACTTTTGCAATTAAAAAGTGTTATTTATTATGAGGTTGTTTTCTTGATTTTTGTTTAGTTGATTTTCACATTTATACAAAATTATGCAGAAAAATGGAGCTACAAAATTAAATTTAAAAGAGCTAAAAGATAAGTTCTTATTTATAGTTGTTGGTGGGTGCGATGCCATTGGAACTAATTTTTACTTATACCATTATGCAGGACATTGGATTGCTGTTGATTATGGACTTGGCTTTGCTGATAAGTTAAAAACACCCGGTGTGGAGATTTTATTGCCAAATATTTCTTTTTTGAAAAACAATAATATTAAGCTTGATGCACTTATTATTACACATTCACACGAAGATCATATAGGCGGTGTTTGTGAGATGTATAAGTATCTAAAATGTCCCATCTATTGCACGAAGTTTGCGAAAAATTTTTTGCAAGTTGATGCTCTGGAAATGCCAATTGTTCCAAATTTAAAAATTGTTGAGATATGTAACAAAAAAACATATAAAATTGGTAAATTTGAAATAGAGTTTATACCTCTTACTCATTCTACTATTGAAGCACAAGGTGTTTATATTAAAACTGATAAAGGAAGTGTTTTTCATACTGGAGATTGGAAGTTTGATGATACACCGGTGCTTGGAAAAGTTAGCGATAAAGATCGGATAAAAGAGTTAGTAAAAGATAATCCGCTTTCATTGCTTGTGTGCGATAGCACGAATTGCATGAAGGATAGCAAAAACAAATCTGAAAGTATTCTTTTTGATAGTTTGGTTCAAATTATTTCCAGAAAAAAAAGAATGGTAGTTGTAAGCACTTTTGCCTCAAATATATCAAGAATTCAAACAATGTATAATGTGGCACAAGCAACTGGTAGAAGGTTGGTTATTTGCGGGCGGTCAATGGAGAAAATTATTTCTATTGCACAAGAAAGTGGATATTTACTGGATATAGGTTATCTTGATGCAAAAGATGCCAGAAAATTTCCAAGAGAGATGTTACTTGTGTTGGCTACTGGTTGTCAGGGGGAACAGAATGCAACAATGGCAAAGCTGGCCTACAACAAGCATCCGTTTTTAAAACTACAACAAAAGGATTGTGTAATCTTTTCATCAAAGGTTATACCCGGTAATGAGCTTGATGTAGAAAATATTATAAATGCTCTGATTTTAAGAAATGTTGATATAGTTGCCGAGAAGGATAATTTAGTTCATGTTTCCGGACATGCTTATAGGTCTGATTTAAAAGAAATGTATGAATTGACAAAACCATTAAATTTTATTCCAATGCACGGGGATTGGCTGATGTTGCACGAGCATGCAAAATTTGCTAAGAGTTGTGGAATAAAAAGTATTATTACACCAAGAAATGGTTGCATTGTTGAGATAAATGGTAATTCAATAGAACAAATAGGACAATTCAATTCATCTACAATTTGTTTAGATGGAAACAGGTTGCTTGATGATGGAAATAGAATATTTAAAGACAGAAAAGCTATTGCAAATGATGGCTTTGTTTATTGTAGTGTTGTTATAGATAAAAAGAAAAATACTTTTGCTTGTCAGCCAGATATTAGAGCTATTGGTTTATTTGATTTTAACAACCACGAGCATATTGAAATGATGAAGGAAATTTCAAAAAAAGCCATTGTAGTAATCAAACCGAGGTTGTTTGGTCGTTTTGGTGCAAAAGATATTATTTCCGATAAACTTAAAGAAAGCTTAAAAAATGAAATTCACAAGAAAACAGGAAAAGTGCCTGTAATTGATGTTATGGTAAACTTTATTTAGTTTTTTGAATTTAGTTTTTTGTTTTCCTTTCTGGTTTTAATTGTTGCATTGCTTTTTTTTTTTTATTATACTTTAATTGTTTTTATGTTTTATACATATGGGATTTTTTAGTAATTGGTTTGATGACAAAACTGGTATTAAATACTTCAAGGATTTTGGATATAATCAGCTTCATACTACTACAGATTATGATGATGGAATGCATTGTGCCAATTTCACTGTGCCACGTAGTAATGATGAAAGGTATAATGCCGTCAATTCAATATATAATAATCTTTTCGGTAAAGATGTAGACACACAGCAAGTATCGCATCTGTATAATAAAGGCAGTGGTAGTATCCCTTATGATGGCCGTCCGGTTTTTCCTGACTATTATGGACTTCCTAAGACAGGTGATCCTGGTGCGATCGCTTATGTGGATGTGAATATTACTCAAGATATGGCAGATTATTTGAATAAAGAATTGGCAGGAGATAATCCATTAAGAGCCAAAATTAATACCGATAGTGATGATAGGTTGTCAACGGATGAGATACAGAATTATTTTGATAAATTTGCAGTCAACGGTAAAATATCGCATTTCGATATGGAGAACATTTATGCTTTGAAAAATAATGCTATCATAAAAGATGCTTTATTTACTAAGTATAACGATATTGGAGGTATTGATACGGATGTAAAATTATCTTATGACGATATAAAAGATAAAAGTATTATATCAGAATCTGATTTTCATAAACTTGATGTTGTCTTCGATGGTACAGAGGACGGTCTGATTAGTAAAGATGTTTTTGATAAGTTCGAATTTGATAAAAATGGTGATCATGTGATAGATAAAGACGAGTATGCCGAAGGTATGCAAAGAGTTGATAGAATTTTTAGCGCGAGATCGGGAGAGAGTATGGTAGGTGATGCTCTTAGCAAGATTCCGAAGCAAAAAGATCAATCTTATAATATGGAAACAAAACCATGTAATAATAGTGAGACAGAAGAACATCTTGCACAACAGAGCAGTGATATTCCAGATATACATTAAAAGGGTTTGTTTTCTTTGTGTTTATAACTATTGTTATAATGCTGTAATATATTTTTCCTTGACAATAAAAAAAATCTTCTTGAAAAGAAAATGTTATTTTGATAACGACATCGTATATCTGTAATAAGAACAAGAGATTTAGTCTTTAAGTCAGGACTATATCGTATAACTTTGTTATATTGTATAGAATATCAAACTTGAGAGTTTGATCCTGGCTCAGAGCGAACGCTAGCGGAATGCTTTATACATGCAAGTCGAACGGAAAACCATACAGAGTAGCAATACAAAGTGGAAGTTTTTAGTGGCGAACGGGTGAGTAATAGATAGGAACTTGCCGAGTAGTGGGGGACAACAGATAGAAATGTCTGCTAATACCGCATACGCCCGAGAGGGGAAAGATTTATCGCTATTTGAGAGGCCTATTCACGATTAGCTTGTTGGTGAGATAAAAGCCCACCAAGGCGACGATCGTTAGCCGGTCTTAGAGGACGATCGGCCACATTGGGACTGAGACAC
>JAFSXM010000001.1 GCA_017444095.1 Rickettsiales bacterium
CTCCCGTCTTCAAACAGGGTTTCACGTGCCCCGCCCTACTTTTGTCATTCAAGATCGCTTTACGCTTACAGGACTTTCACCTTGTATCGTTTGTCATTCCATACAATTCTGCTTTCAATCTCAAAAGCACTAGACTCCTCCGATTTCGCTCGTCACTACTTTCGGAATCTCGGTTGATTTCTTTTCCTCAGGTTACTTAGATATTTCAGTTCTCCTGGTATCGCTTTTACAACCTATGTATTCAGTTGCAAATACCACATAAAGTGGTGGGTTTCCCCATTCGGAAATCCGCGGATCAAAGTCTGTTGACGACTCCCCACGGCTTATCGCAGTCTGCTACGTCCTTCATCGCCTGTTAATGCCTAGGCATCCACCAATCGCCCTTACATAATTTATAAGAGATTTTTCACCGTATGTAGAGTAAAAACTATAAGTAATTTAAAGTTAAATTATCAAACTTAAAAGTTTGACTACCTAAAATTATAAAATAATTTTACTAAAATACTATGAAACTTGAATTAATTTTTTATAAAAATATAAAAAACCAAAACAAACTATATTCTTTCAAGATATACAATAAGTGCAATCAAAATCGCAACAAAAAGACAAAAAATAGTCAATTTGTAATTGTCAAGAAAATTTTATGATTTTTTGTTATGATAAAACAAACACTTGATAAATGACATAAATTACTCTATCGATTGTTAATGTATAGAAGATTGTGTTGTTAACTCATCTATCAATGCAAATCATCGCCGACTATTGTTATAGTGAAAATCAAGAGTTTATTTCATCATAGCATGATTTTTTAAATAATGTCATAAATGATCATTTATAATTTATATTTTATACTTCATATCATATCCATCATTAAGACATTGCGTGCAACAATTCCAACATCTTGTGCAAAAAACCGGTTGTTCTTTTTTAGAATAGCCACCTTCATAACCATTTCCGATCATTAACTGCAAAGATGCATTAATGCTCTCTTTAGCGCAAAAATTATGAAAATCGCTTTCTTCTTGCCCTGTGGTAGCAAATTGAAAACCATTGCTTCCGCCTGATGATGTGTTAAAATCAATACAAACACCATGTCCATTAAATGTAATGTTTGAAATTTTATCATCACCGGGTAGATTAAATTTCCATTGTCGCTCACCATCAGCTGTTGTTGAGAAAATTACATAATTGTTTTTATCAAAATCATACTCAATTCTTTGAATATTCTTGGTTGTTGCATTTGTTGAAAAAAAATTCTTCGTTTCGGTTCCATTACCATCGTCAATTCTATAAAATGTTATTTTTTGCATAGAAAAATCAACAATAAAATCTCCGGTATTGTCCATAACTCTAATAGTATTGTTATCAAGTTTTTTTGCTTTTGTCATATTAACACCAATTATTTGGCTTTCTTGTAAATAGGATAAATACTTTGCTAAATTGGTTTTATATTCATTAACATTGACATTATTGATACATTTTTGCAATCGTTCCCAATCCAATGAAAGCGACATGCTATCAAATGTTGCATCATCTTCAACCATTTGTTGTACTGAAAAATCATAGTGCTTGTTTTTAGCAGTATATGGCATTATTTTTGTTATGACATCATTAAATAGCTGTTGCCCAGTAACAGCATTGCTTTGTATTTGAGGAAACATATTTTGTTGCATCATCTGTTGTTGTATCATTGCTTGTTGTTGTTGCATCATCTGTTGTTGTATCATTGCTTGTTGTTGTTGCATCATCTGTTGTTGTATCATTTGTTGTTGCTGAAAGTTATTAGGCATACCGCCATTATTAACATTGAAACCACCATTACCACCATTGCCAAACATATACTTCAAAATAACAAAAAAAAAAAAAAAACAATTTTATTTCATATTGCATTTTATTTTCAAAAAACCTCGAAATTTATTGTCTTGTAATATATGCGAAATTTTTTGTCAGGCATAATTGATACACTTACAAAAACAAACTATCAAAATATACAGGACTTCAACCACATAAATATCAAAGATGATGCCGTTATCGTTAATTTACTATCAAAAATTATACTACCGATTTTATTAATATTTGGCTTTTATGTGCATTCTCACGGAGATTATACACCGGGCGGTGGTTTTCAAGCAGGAATTATTTTTGCCTGTGCTTTATGTCTATATTATTTTATAAACCCAAACAAGAATAAGATTTCATATTATCTGTTAACAATATTGTCAATGGTTGGTTTTGTATTTTATGTTGGTCTTGGTATTATTAGTTTTTTTAAAACAGGTAAATTTTTGGATTTTACATTTTTACCATTCAGCCATACAAATGCAAGAGGGGTATTTATAGTCGAACTTGGAATAGCATTTGTGGTATTTTCAAGTGTCGCAAGAGTATTTACAACTTTATTAGAAGCTTTACAGCAAATAGAAAAGACAGAAAAAACAAATAAAATTAAAAGCTCTAAAAGCACAAACGGTGTAAATACACAAAACACATACACACAACACACCGTGCCAGCAAATAGCTCCATTGCAATAGCAAAGGTTATAGGCAATAAGGTTTAATTATTTGAGAATATGTTGTATTATCTTGGCGGTTTATTGATTGGTATTGGGATTTTTTTAACCATAACTACAATGTTAGGTTTTGCAAGATTTGATAATATTTATACACAAATTCACATTTCTACAATAAATGATATGCTTGGCATTCCATTGGCTATATTAGGCACATCGTTGTTATTCTTTCATCTCAACGACAATATGAATGGTATAAAATTGCTATTTGCAGTCATTCTTTGGTATATCATAACACCTGTATCCAGCTATATTATAATTAAAATTACACATTTCTATTATAGATACGAATAGAATAATATTTTTTTGTATAATTTTTTTTATCATTTGTTAAAATGTGTTGTGAACTATCGTTTATATGCAAGAAAACAACGAATACAAGATAACCGGATTAGAACTACCTGCTTTTATCAAAATGGATAACAGTATGTATGAAGAACAAGAAGTGAAAGAACAAGAAGCCAATTTTAAACAAAAATTCAAACAATTACTTCTAAACATAGGGCATAAAATTAACGAATGTTATAATAATTGTATTTCAAGCATCAAAAATTGCAGTTGTTATTCAAAACAAAAGATTGACAATGAAGACGATTTGAAAATATCATCATGAAGTTGTTGCAAAATAATTTATATCAAAAATATAAGACTGCCTCTTTGGTTCGTCAGGTTTATAAAAGTAATCCTGAGTCTACAAAGATAGTTGTGTGTTGCGACCTCTGTGGCAAAACGGCGTTTTTGTCATAAATCGTATTTATTATACATCACGACCAGACAAATTAGAAACCAACGGCCAAAAGGGGTTTTTTATAGATTTTTGTTGTGAAAGACTTAGTCCTTGGAATAGAAAGCTCGTGTGATGATACCTGTGCCTGTCTTATGTCGTTCGTTGACGGGCATATTGAATATAACTGCTCAATACATCAGGATGAAATACATAAAAAATTCGGCGGAATAGTGCCAAATTTAGCATCAGAGGCACATTTACAAGCAACATCTATGCTAAGTGAAGAATTAAAACAGCAAGATTTAATGAGAATAGCCTGTATCGCAACAACAATTGGACCGGGCTTAATAGGAAGTTTGCTGGTAGGAGTCTCTTTTGCAAAAGGTTTAGCCATGTCATTAGGATTACCTTTATTGAGAATAAACCACTTGGAAGGCCATGCTTTAAGTTGTATGATAGAACATAATGTAGAGTTTCCATATTTATTACTACTTGTTTCTGGTGGAAACTCACAAATAATATTGGCACATAAACTTGGTCAATACACAATTATAGGTCAAACACTTGACGATGCTGGTGGTGAGGCATTAGACAAAATCGCGAAAAATCTTGGTATTCAATATCCAGGTGGAGTAAATATGGAAAAGATTGCACTAACAGCACAAGACAAAAATAAATTTCATTTTAAAAATGGATGTATAAATAAACAAACATTTAACTTTTCATTTTCAGGACTAAAAACACAGGTCTTATACAAGATTAAAGAACTTGGCGGTTTGGAAAATATAAATAATACAGATATAGCCAATTTAGCATATGCATCACAAGAGGCAGTCTTTGAAACACTAACCAATAAAGTAGAGCAAGCAATTGATAATTATAAACACCAAGATATGGAAAAAATAAAATCATTAGTTATTTGTGGCGGTGTAAGTGCGAATAAATGTTTAGCACAAAAAATGTCAAAAATTTCCAGCAAATATAATTTAAACCTTATAGTTCCATCTTTACAATGGACGACAGACAATGCCGGAATGATAGCGAAAGCCGGATGTATGTATTGGAATGCTTGGAAAAACGATGGTAAAATATTTAATTATAATCCATTTGACTTATCTTTCTCACCAGTTGCAAAGTGGGAAATAGATAAAATATAAGCTTGGCTTAAAAAAAGAATATACAACAACATTCCTTAGACATTGTTGTTTTCCGTTGTCTGTTCTTTGAGAGTTTTTGACTTTTCTAAATATGATACAATCAAAAATATCATCACACTCAACAATGCAATCGTAATTCTTGAAATGGCATTGGCAACGGCAAAACCAACTGCTTTGTCATTAAAACTTGAACCTATGATAACAAATAAACTAGTTGCAAGCAATGACCCAAAGCCACACAATGATATAAGGATTGTGTTTATGTAATATGCCATTTTGGCCTCTTTATTCATACCTAACACTATTAGAAATAAAGATATAGATGCTCCAACCGTCACACCTGTGGCGACATACATAGCACATTGTAAATTTAATATATCACAAGATACAAGAATTGTAACAATACTAATTACCAAAGCAGGAGACTGAAATAAGCAAGTCAAAATACATCCAACAAAAAACAATATTATTGGATTTTTTGTAAATAAGAAAATTTGCAAAAATGTCTCGTTCTCTTTAAGAACAGATGTAGCACCCATCATTAATTCCAATGCAAATAATATCAATCCAAGATAAAAAATAGCATTACCAATGTTAAAACATTTTTTTATTTTTTTCAAAATTGCACCTGCGATTATTAAACATTCTTCCATAGAAGCCCACTTTAAAGATACCAAAAAAGCTGTACTGCTTGCCCCAATTGTAGTTGCCAATATAATCGGCACACAGCTCATAGCCGTTAATGCACCTGCATTTACAAGAGACAATGCAATAGAAGAAACTGCTTTTTGAGATTGGATTAAGGCCGTAGTAAAAGTCCCAAACAAAATTGACCTAACTGGTGTATGAGTAATTTTTTGCATAAAACTTTTTAAAGTAGATGCATTTATATGCATAATCATTTTTGAGAACCGCCCAATGGCATAAAAAAATAGCAAAATAGAAGCAATTTCTTGCAAAATAACATCAATCATATTTTTATAATTTAATTATTTACATAAGATAATAGTTAATTTTACATCCAATGTCAAGTAAGAGTCATTCTAAATGCTTTTTTATAAAAAAACTCCTAATATTGTTTACTAATCCTTTGTTAATCAAATAGATGTTAGCAAATTTTTATAAAAAAATAAAAATAAAATAACTATTATATCCCTAATATAACAAGTAAATATCTATTGCTATACATAATGTTTATTATTGATGCAAAATTAGGAGTTGTTTACAAAAAAACATCATACTGATTTATTAAATATTGCTTTTATTAATATCTTTGGTCTGCACACCATCATTTAGGTTATTACCTGCAATACCATTATTTTTAGCTTCAAAACTATTAAGTTGCTCTTCAACAGAGTGTACTGCGAATAAAGAATCCAAAAGCTCCACAACATCATCTTTGGTCATCTCAATGATATCATCCTTAGCCAGATCGTCTAAAAGGTTATATAATGCATCACACCTTCTTCGTAGATCATTGAGCTTATAAACGATATGAAAACGATTATGAAAAATGGTATGTCCATTTTGACCTATGTCGTTGCTCTGTTTATCGCCTGTTTCTTTAATATCTTGTTGCAGTTCATTAATTTCTTTTTGAATAGAAATCAACTCGTCTTCAAAAGAATACTTGCCAATGGAATCTGCTAAACTACATAGGTGGCTTCCAGCTTTTATGCAGGCACAGCCGGCAAGAACGGCACCACAACCAACACCACATATGCTTGCAGCAGGTAATGATAATACCACTGTTAAACCGCCAGACGTTGTCAATATACCACTAACAGTGCTAACTATACCGCCAAAATATCTTTTACACACTTTATCTTTTATTTGATCTGTTAAATTTTTATGGTCTTGTTGTTTTTGTTCGATGACTGTTTTATACCGTTTCTGAATAATGGATGAAAGTACGGTGGAAAATATATCTCTGTTCTGTGATATATGGTCAATATAATCATTTGTAGCCTCGCCTATTTTTCCCCAAGTATCATCTTTATCATCAGAATTATTTTTATATTGCTCTGTTAATACTTTTATTTTTTCATAAAAACGATTGTTTTCAATTTGTTCTCCATTATTTATCTCGTTCATACAATGAATTTCATAGTAAAGTATAATAAAAAAAAAAAAAAAAGTACAATAAAAAAAAAGTTATGCAATAAACTTTATTTTTGTATAAGTAAATGTAAATATCCGCTATCTTAAAGAAATCACACTTTAATGCAACAAACACATCTGCATTATCTTAACACTTCAACTATCGAGATTTAATGGAATAAAAAAACTAATGAAAATAACAAGCACTATCTCTCGCAGATTTCATCATCTGTAAAGAAATATGCAATCTCTATTTTTGCATTATCCAAACTATCTGACCCATGAACTGAGTTTTCACCAACACTTAGAGCATATTTGGCACGAATAGTTCCTTCATCAGCTTTTTTTGGGTCTGTTGCACCCATAATTTTTCTATAATCTTCAACAGCATTTTCTTTTTCTAACACCTGCACGACAACAGGAGCTGATGACATATATGTTGTTAATTCATCGTAAAAAGGTCTTTCTTTATGCACGATATAAAATCCTTGTGCTTTTTCTTTTGACATATGTATCATTTTTTGTGCCACGATTTTAAATCCAGCATCTTCTAACATAGAATTGATTTTACCAGTTAAATTACGAGCAACTGCATCTGGCTTTAAAATTGAAAGTGTTTTTTCTATCATAGCATTATCAATAAAATTGCTTATAGTAATATCTTGTGATTTTTATTTTCAAGTAAGTTGAGTTACGAGCATATTTTTTTTATTGCTTTTTATAGATTTAGTTTACTTTCCTTTTATCGTATTGAAATATGAAAAAAAATAAAGCTTTGTTTATTTATCCATTAATTATTGCTTTCGTTTGCTATGTTGGTTTAAATGTTAAAAAATCTAATGCTGATGATTTGAAAATAGCAATTGTTGATATTCAGCAAATACAAGAAGACGCTGTGGTTGCTGATGATTTGAAAACAAAAATGCAACAGAAGGAGCAACAATTAAAAAAGGAGTTGCTTGATAGAAAAGATAAAATAGAGCAAAACTATAAATCTCTTGAAAAAGAAAGAGCTGTCTTATCAAGAAGCGAGCTTGAAAAAAAGGCAAAACAGTTTGAATTAGAGGTGCAAAAACTTCAATTTGATGAAAATAAGTATGGTCAAATTTTTGAATTATCAAAAATCGGTGCTTTACAAGTTATGCAAACTGAACTACAAAAAGTAGTTGATACATTTGTTGATAAATACGATATGATTGTTCCTGCAAATATTACTTTATACTATAATAAGAAAAAGTTTACAGACTTGACAAGTGATGTATTGGCAAAACTTAACAAGAATATTAAAACAATAGATTATGAAAAGGCCTATAAAGATGCAGAAAAACAATTTACGAAAATTATTAGCGAGCAGAAGAAGGTTTCAAAGAAATAATTTCAATGGAATATAAGACAAATTGTTTGATATTAGGTTCTGGTGGTGCCGGATATACTGCTGGTATTTACACAGCAAGAGCTAATTTGCAACCAATTTTGATTACTGGCAATGAAATTGGTGGACAATTGGCAACAACGAGTGATGTGGAGAATTTCCCTGGTTTTGAAAAAATATTAGGTGCAGAGTTAATGGATAAAATGAGAGAGCAAGCCATTAAGTGTGGCACACAAATTATTCAAGACAATATTGTTGATGTCGATTTTTCTGTTTATCCGTTTATATTTAAAAGTAATAGTAATATTTACTATGCAAAATCTGCAATTATTGCAACAGGTGCAAAAGCTCGTTGGCTCGGCTTGCCGGCAGAAGAAAAATATAGAGGTTTTGGTGTGTCTGCTTGTGCCGTATGCGATGGCCCATTTTTTAAAAATAAGGTGGTTGCAGTAGTTGGCGGTGGAAATAGTGCAATAACAGAAGCAATATATTTATCTACTTTGGCTAAAAAAGTATATCTAATTCACAGAAGTGAAAGTTTTAAGGCAGAAAATGTTTTATTAGAAAGGATAAATAGTATTGATAACATTGAAAAAATTGTTAACACAAATATTGTTGACATTATTGGTGATGAAGATGCACTTGGCAAATTCGTTAAAGAAATCAAAATTGAGACAAATGATGTAAGTTTAGGTAAAATTACAAAAAACATTCCAGTTGATGGTGTTTTTGTGGCAATCGGACATAGCCCTTGTGTAGATTTATTTAGGGGAAAGCTTAATTTAACTAAAAACGGATATATTGATGCTAACAAAGATACTCTTGAAACAAGTGTTTCTGGTGTATTTGTGGCAGGCGATGTAAGGAACGAAACTCATAAACAAGCCGTTATTGCTTGTGCCGATGGATGTATTTGTGCTTTGGAAGTAGAAAAATTTTTACAAAATAAAAAGTGTTAGCTTTATTATTATTTTATTAACAAAATTGTTATCTTTTGCCTTAAATGTTGATGTTTAAGCGTTGCTGTGTATTGTTTTTCTTTGACTTTTAATATAGAGTTTTACAAATGAGTTGTTTATTGAAAAGCTTATGAGGATTGGACTTGTTTTTGGAGGCAATACAACCGAAGGGGAAGTTTCAAGAAATAGTGCAAGTGGTGTAAGAGTTGCTTTACAAAAACTTGGATATGATGTAATAGATGTAGAGTTTGACAAGAACATAGCACAACACATCGCTGATGCAAACATAGATATCGTCTACAACTCAATGCACGGACAATATGGTGAGGATGGGAGATTACAAGGTCTTCTTGACATTATGCAGATACCATACACGCACAGCGGATTACTGGCAAGTGCAATGGCTATGAATAAAACTTTGTGTAAAGATATTTTTAATCATTTGGGGATACAAACCCCAGAAGGTATTGTAATTGATAAAGAAGATTTATTCAATGATGCTTGGAAAGAAAAAGTTGCCAGCAGTAATGTTTTGCAAGGTGTTAAAGAGTTTATTGTTAAACCAGTTTGTGATGGTTCTTCAAGAGATGTTTTTTTGATTAAAGACATAGCAACTTTTGATTTTAAGAACATAGAATTATCAACATCAAGTAATAAATTTTTAGTTGAGAAAAGGATTTTTGGTCGCGAAATACAGGTTGCTGTTCTTGGTGGTGAGCCACAGGCAGTTGGTATGTTAGAAGTTGTCCCAAATGGCGAATTTTATGATTATACTGCAAAATATAGTGAAAATGGTGCAAAACATTTACAACCAGACATTACGACCAACATAGCACAAAATATTATGGAAAATGCTGTAAAAATGCATAAAACATTAGGGTTAAAGGATATATCACGAAGTGAGTTCTTGTTAACCGATAAAAATGATATAATAGCATTAGAAATTAATTCACATCCTGGTTTCACAGCCACATCCATAGTTCCGGAAATTGCTATAAATGCTGGTATAAAATATGAAGAAATAGTAGAGATGCTTGTTAAAAATGCAAAGTTTGGTTGCTAATCAAAGCGATTGTTGTTTTTAATTAGTTGTTATTTGTATGGCTCGAATTAGGCAGATATCCAGTAAAACTGATTTGGTTAAATATATTATTTTAAAAAGAAATATAAGAAATGTTATTATTAGAACAACACGATTATTACTTGCTTTTGCGATTATTGCAATTTTTGTGGTTATAATTTACAATCGCAAAAATATTCACAATTATATCAATAAGACATATCAAGTAATTCAAACAAAAGTTAGTAAATTTTATATCAATAATACAAATGGCATTAGAATTAAACTACAAAAACATTCTTTAATAGATGTAGAGCTTCTTACAAATTTTGTCATAAATTATACTGGAAGCCAAGATTATCGCTATAATGCAACAGCACTTATTAAAGACATTAAACAGATGTATCCAATAATAGAAGATATTTCTATTAGATATGATGTTTCTAATGAGATTACAATTTTCAATGTTAAAGAGAAAAAAATGCTTGGTGTTTTATTATCAAAAGATTGCGAAGGGCACATTGATGACAAAGACAACAAACTTATTGCTGAAAGTGGGATGACG
Organism: Rickettsiales bacterium; assembly: GCA_017444095.1. Classification (GTDB taxonomy): domain Bacteria; phylum Pseudomonadota; class Alphaproteobacteria; order Rickettsiales; family Deianiraeaceae; genus UBA4311. Next base: position 10,511 of record JAFSXM010000001.1, read on the forward strand.
ATTGATTATATCAAAATTACAAACAGAGAAAATTTATTGCCTGTATGTGGTGATTTTCACGATAGTCAAGACTTATTCGGTATTAAGCAAGAATTAGTAAAATATAAACTTTATGATAAAATAAAATATATTAAATTTTATACCAGTGGGAGATTTGAGTTGATGCTGAAAAATAATTTACTTGTTAAAATGCCACAAAAAGATTGGAAAACTGCTATGTTAAAATTTTTGAAAATGGATAGTGAATATGCCTTGTCAACTGGCCAGAAAAAGATTAAATACATAGATTTACGGCTTAATGATAAGGTATATGTTAAAGAATTGTAATTTTATGTCTTGGCATTATAGAATACAACAATGCAAGAGGTCGTTTTCGTTAACTGAATTAGCGGTTTATATGGCTGTTATGAGCACAATTGTTGTAATTACATTAGGCGGTATATCAGTTGTTAGGAATGCACGAGTTCAAAGGGTGGTGGAGGAATTATATTTTTATGAAAATGCTATTTCAGACTTTGTTGTTAAATATGGAGAATTACCCGGTAATATGTCTAATGAAAGATGTTTGATGTTTAATGAATTTAAAAATTTTTGCCAAGTTTTATCCAGCGATAATCAAGACATAACTACTACATTAAACACAGCACCGTTATCATATGTGGCAATGAACAATGATAACATTACAGAGCAAGTTGTAGCTTTAAATTATGGTAGGTTTTTAAAAACATCCGGCATTATTGAAAGTGTAAAATTTGGCATTGATAAGGAATTAGAAACAACCAATTTAAAAGATGGCAAGATTAAACATTATTTACCAAAAGTTGGCATTGGCGATGAGGTGTATATGCACTACACATATAACAACACAACAAACAGATGGAATGATGGTTTAATTTTTACCGACATTTTCGACGAAAAAGAAAAAAAGTTTTCAAATATAGGAATGAATGTTTTTTCATTTTCTGATAATACAGACAATGCTGTAATTCTTATTTTTTCTACACTTGGACGATATATTGATATTGAAAAAGGTGGTGCTTTTTCTGCTGATTTTATGGAAAAAATTGATAAAAAAATAGACGATGGCAGACCAAGAACTGGCTTTCTTGTTGGCTTGCCACAGGGACATGATGGACAAAAAGATGTGGCAAACACTTGTGATGATAGTGTTGATTACTTTGATGGTCAAGATGAGAGAATTTTAGAAGTGAAATATCGTAAGGAAACTGACAATAAATATGGTTGCAACTTGGCATATCTCAGCTCTATCAACTTCGCAGAAATGTTGGCTAATCCAAAATACTTTGGTTAGTATAAATACAAAAAATAGTAATTTTATAAAACATCGATTAAAAAGTTAAAGTGCCATCACTCTGTAAATAAAATCCTAATAAAGCGAAGCTGTGTTTCTTAAAAAAAACCAACTTATAGCAGTATTTATGTATAATCATTTATTTTTTAAGACAATGCTACTTATAAAAGTTTAACTTGTATATTTATAATATAACAAATCAAGAGCTTTTGCCATAAAGGAATAAACACTTAATAAATGAAATAAATTACTTTATTGATTACTAATGTATAACAGATGGTTTTGTTCTAAATCATCTACCAATGTAAGTTATTGCATAAAATTGTTATAGTGAAAATCAAAAGTTTATTTAAACAGGACGACCATAAAAATACTATGCCTATATTATATTTATATCACAAACAACTACCACAAGGTGTATTTATATAATGAACATCAGACAGCCGATACATCGACAATTTGCTCTGTGCATCGTCGTTCACAATAATGTTTTTTTGATTTGCTATTTTTTTATATGTTTCATACACCTGTTGAGCTCTTTTGTCTTTGTGAGAAAAAGCAAATGTACGACTATATTTTTCTAATGAACTCGCATTATTTTTCACAATTAACGAACTAATGGCCTCAGCGACTTTTTGCTGTTCTGTGGTGCCTGTATTGCCGTTAACATAATCTTCTACAGTCTTCTCCAAATCTTCTATGTTTGGACCCAACAAAGTCTTCGAATTTTCATCATTGCTATTTTTTATTATATCACTTTCTTTTATTATTTGCGTGTTATCATCGTCTGACACAGGCTTTTGTTCTTCTAACTTTGTTTTTTTTTCCAAGTTATTTGAATTGTCCATTGTGTTTTTTTGTTGTACAGGCTGTCGATCTCCATTGTTAAACATTGCATTAACAATATTTTTGTCTTCGGGTGACTGTTGCCCTAATTCAACATCTTTGTTAATTATAGACTTATTTTCTTGAGGCTTACAATCATATATAGCTAATGTAATTTTCTTTCCATCATAATCACCTAATTTCAACTCGACAGCATTTTGTTGATTTTGTTTTTTTTGTTCTTCATTTTTCAATTTTATACATTTATATGTATAATATGGTGTGATAATGTTATTACTATCAACAACACATACAACATTTAAGTTATCACTATGCCTAGTATCAACACAATACATCTTTGATGTTTGAGCATCTGACAGCCACATACCTTCATGACCAAACAATGTTGGAATTTTATTATTTTCAAAAATATCACGCTTCAGATGTCTTAGGCTACACCGATTAAGAGCATCAATATTAAACTGATTATTCGTTAAAAAGGCTTTGGCAAATATTTCGTTTTGGTTATCTAGTGTTAGATCCTTAGCTGATTTATTCTCTGGCACAAACAATCCAAAATGATGAAGTGTTCTAAATTTTTTACCACGATGATTAAAGACAATTTTTGACAATAAAGCACTTTTATCCCAAAAAAGTGGCCGAAGCAAAGATATCGGATCCTCATCTTTTGATTCTGCATCTGTAATACAGCCTTTCTCCAATAATTCTTGTTTTAATTTTTTTATAGCAACATCGAAAGATTTCATTTTTGTTTCTAAATCTTTTGTTGAAGTAAGCATTGTTTTCAAATCATATGAATAAACTGGCCAATATTCTGACTTATTTAAGACAGTATCTTCATGATCCAAAACACTTTTCAAATCATTTAATTTTTCATTAATAAGATCTTCTGTCCATTCGGTGCATTCACCGCTATTTTCTTGACCTTCACCATGCGATTTTAGTATTTTCAAAATATTACTAAATGGCAAACAATATACATCATCTGTAAAAATATTTTTTAGTTTTTCTTTGGTAATATTATCCCAAAACAAATTATTATCTTTCTTGGTGCACTTCTCATTAGTAATCTTCCCTCCCTTGGTTGTAATTTTGAAACAACCGTTCTTAATATTCTCTTTGTTTTCTTCCACATTTTTTTTCTTGCTCTCATAATTAATAAAATAGTCAAAATAATTGGCTGGATCTATTCCTTTATCACTAAGTGCATTATATATAATACCTAACATATTACATTCATTGTCCAATAATGTAATTCTTTTGTTTATATCAATGTCTTTATATTGATAGTCGTTATCAGTAATATCATCGTTGTTATCACGAACTTGTTGTAAAAAATACTTTTGAATTTCTGCAATAACTTTTAAGCTTTTAAGCTTTATCAAAAACGGTTCTTTGTCTCCATCGATCCCAAGCACCAGTTTTCTCAAATCGCAATCACCCCAAAAATTATAAAACTCATGATTGCCTGGAACAGCTACAAATTGTATTTGTTTGTCTTTGTCTTTATTTTCTTCATTATGTTTTTTGATTTGTTCCAACAATTCTTCGAACAATTCTGTCACAATTTCATTGCTAAAATGTGGAAGATCATCCTTATAGGCAGTTAAGTCACCGCAAAAATCAATAGTTCCACAAAAGTCTTGGTTAAGACATATTTTTAACTTACCTGTTTCCTTGTCAACATCAACCCTATCAATCACACCAGTATGTTTTAGCTTTAACAAAAAATCCTTCGCTCTACCCTCAATATCCGAAACAACAACAAGTGCATCATTCTCTATGCCCTCAATCTTGGCATTTTCTGGTAAGTTTACTTCATTGGCTATTTCTTGTAATACTTGAAGTTTTTTCTCGTCCACTTGTCCCATATGTTGATTTACACGCTCTTCTATTATCTTAATACGATTATCGTTTGATTGACTCGAAAAAGCATTCAACCTTTCATTATGGCTACTTTTTATTTTATCACTTTCTTTTATTATTTGCAGGTTATCTTTGTTATCATTGTTGGACACAAGCTTTTGTTCTGTTGGCTTTGTTTCACAAATATTTTTTGCTTCATATATTTGTTTCAAGTTATTTAGATTATTCGTTATGTTTGTTTTCAAATACGACGCACTTTGTTGTGCAGGCTGTTGTTTTTCATCCAACAATTCCTTGAAGTTTCTTGCTATTTCTCCGGTATAATTGTTTATCTGCATTAAATCTTCCATTGTGAAACTGGTATTTTTATTCTTGATAGCTTCACTAAGATTGTTTAACCATGTATAGTCTTGTGTTGCGATATCTTCTTGTTTATATTGGCTATTTTTGTAAAGTAGCAACATATTAATTATGTCATTGATCGTCTTACATGCGGTGTTTTTTTGTTTTTGTTTTGTCTTTTCCTCGTTTTCTTTAGATTCTTGTGGTTTGTGCTCTTGTCCTTGTTTATCAACAAAATGAACAACTTTTATTTCACCATTTTGATACCGACATGTAATTGGCCTTTTAGTATCAATTTCAACACCATTATATTTTGCATTCTTGTCGGCAAAAAACCTAAATATTTCACCATCATCTATCTCCAACAACCTTCCCTTGTTAACTTTTATACCAGCAATTTTATCCGACAAAACTTTCACACATTCAGGAAGACCGGCTTTATTGCACTCAAAATAATTATCGTCTGCAATATCTGAAGTAACTATATTACATTTAATTTTGCCAAAAAGCATTCTCTCTGTTGGGTCGACGAACAATGATAACGGTCTATCAACTGCAATCAAACAATATTCACTTTGCTTTTGCTTCTGTGCAGTCCATTGAGGGAATTCTTCTTTTTTTATCTTATCCAAGTTTTTGATAAACATATTACAAACTTTTAGCTTCTTGCTACTTCTCCATATCTGGAATTCATCATTTGCATAAAATGTAATTATATTTGGAACAATTAAGTTTGACAATTCTACATCAATTAAACGTTTAAAAAGCACATTCTTCGCCAGTTTGTTATCTCTAAGATTGAACAATTGGGCACCATTAAACACTTGTTCTAATGTTTGGTAATCATAATGACAGTCGTCATGCCAATTAAAAAAACTAATACAGGAGTTATCTTTTATCTTAATACAGTTGTCATCCACATCACTACTAATAGGTGTTCTGTCTTTATATATATCTGTGTAGTTTACAATCTTGCGATGCATTTTTCAATCATACTATTTTATAGCAAAAAAATTATCAACACAAGTATGTATTGTTATAAATCTTAACACACAGCCACCCACACATCAAAACCATCAATACACCAACAGCAATAAAGCCAATGTGATAATTGAAATATTTCGCCAAAATGCCAACAAGCATTGTTGTAATAACCGTTAAAATGGTGCCAATTGAAATCGATACAGAAATTGCTGTCCCGCGAATTTTTTTATTAGATACTTTTTCAAAGTTTTTCTCGACAGATACCTCAAAGGTGGTAAAAGTCGCACATAGCAAAACAAAAGATACAAGCAACATTTTATCATTATAAAAAATAGATGCCATTAAAAACAGCACAGCTTCAACGAGTGTTAAAACCACACTCTTTTTCAGTGATATTCCATTTGGAAAAAATAACATTGGAACAAAAGTTCCAACAGCCATTAAAGCAGATAAATATGTTGCATATTTTGCCATACCTTGCGGTGTCCATCCTAAGTCAAGAAATGCAAAATCACCAACTTTTACTGCTAAATCCCAAGTAATAAATTGTAATAAGCCATAAAAAATTATTAAATACACAAATAAAGTATTTTTTTTAGCACAATTTATTACTATTGAAAAGATTTCCTTGACACTCTCCGATTTAAACTGCTGGAAGTCATAATTCTTATCATTGTTCTTTGGAATTAAAATAAGAATGCTAATAATTGCCAAAAATTTCAACCCAATACTAACATAGATTAAAAAATCGTATGAATGATTTTTTAGCAACAAAGTTGACACAAACCCCATAAAGGTAATTGCAATATCCCATACAAAATAAAATCCGGCCGAGAACCTTGCATAAACATTCAGCTTGCCCTTCATTGAAAGCACATTGTAGATATAGCTTGTGTATTTTCCATATGTCACTCCATATCCAGCACCGCACACAACCATAGATAGCAACACAACATATAGATTACCGCTTAACACCAAACACAACGCAAGCATATCCATTACCCGTCCAACCAAAAATGCTTTTCTTGGTCCAACCTTGTCAAACAATATCCCGCCAAGATACATAAAAAAGAATGTTGAAGCTTCCTTAACGGACGATATTGTTGATAATTGCAGTGGGTCAAAATTCTTTGACCTTAAATATGGTATCAATACGATAACCAACATTGATACATTAAAAAAAGCATAGACAGCATTGCTGGCAAAAAATCGTTGAAGACTAAAACCTACATCTTTCTTGCTTAAATCAACATTCGCATTGCTACGATTAAAAAGATTTGAAAGAAACATAAAAACATTATTTTACAAAACAGATATAAACAAAATAATTAAAGTTTTATATCTGTATGACAACATTATCAATGACCCGTGTTTTAATTGTCAATATTCTCTAAAAAAGCCAACACTTTCATCTTAATCAATGTTAACTAATTCATATTTACGACTTCCTATCCCAATCTCTTCACCATATTCTAACTGATGCAATCCTTCACGACTTTCTATTCTTTCTTTTATATCTTTTAATTCATCTTTTGGAGCCTTATACACTAAGTCAATAGATGCTTGGTCTACCGCCAATATGTCAGTTGATGCTAATATTCCAATATCTTTAATCTTTGGTTCTTCCGCGCTCACACCAGCACAATCACAATCCACAGACATTCTCCGTAAAACATTTATAAATGTTATATTTTTACCAAAATGGTCTACAGTGGCCTTTGCTGATTCAACCATATTTTCCATAAATGGTGCTTTTGGCACCCATTTGCCATAATCTTGTGGATCTTTTTTATCTGCTCCATGAACTTGTGCTTTTCCAATCCTGCCATCAGCACAGCCTATCGCGATGTTTTTAATTGAACCACCAAAACCACCCATTGTGTGTCCTTTAAAATGTGTTAAAACAATCATAGAGTCATAGTTTTGAAGATGACTGCCCATAGAAACTTCTTTAAAATGTTTTCCTCCATTTACCGGAAAATTAACAGCACCGTCTTCATCAAGAATATCAACTTTTGCTATTTTATCCCAACCATTTATTGCTATTGTTTTTCTATGTTGTTCTGTCGTATATCTATCGCCTTTGTATAATGTATTTGTATCACCAAGTGTGCTATTTGGGACTTTATCAACCAATGCTTTAACCATATCTATTGGTAAAATATTTGGCCCGTGTGGTTCACCTGTATGAAATTTAATTAACACTTTGCCTTTAATATCTTTGTTAACTTTTTCATAAATCTTTAACAACCCACGAGGGCTAATATCTCTTGTAAAATACACCTTCGGCACTTTGTTTGTTTTTGTATTTTTTACACATAAAAAACCACAAGCCAACAACGAAGCAACTACAACAATTGCAATTGGGGCAATTACATTTTTTTTCATATTATCTTACCTATAACTATCTTGCATTGATAAAACAAAACTTTATTTTTCAATATCCAGTGTAATATTAGCGATGCCATCCACAATCTTGCAAAAATTGTCTCCTCTCTCCTCAAATGATTTATACTGGTCAAAACTTGCACAAAGCGGAGACAACAAAACAACCCGCTTTTTGTTATTATTTACATTGTTTTTTGCCATTTTAAAAGCTTTTTTGACAGCAACATCCATTGTCCCGCATTTGACATATTTTATACCCAGCTCATCAAGTTCTTTTGCAAAACTTTCTGTGGCTTCGCCAATTAAAAATACACATTTTACACAAGCAAGATATGGCTTTAAAGTCAAAAAACCTTCTTCTTTTCGCCGTCCACCTGCTATTAAATACACATCGTAGTTTTTATAAGCTTTTAAAGCCTGCTCCGTTGAATTGGCATTAGTCCCCTTGCTATCATTAACAAATTCAATACCTTCAATAGTTTTTATAAGTTGCAATCTATGCTCCAAACCTTGAAAAGTTTTAACAGCCTCAAATGCCTGTTTAAAATCAACACCACAAAAATGAGTTATACCTACCGCTACAACAATATTTTGATTATTGTGAGAGCCTTTGAGGTTGGGAAACTCTCCATCGAATAAAGTATTATTTTTATTAACAAAATAATACTTTTTGTCAATTGTGTGATAAAATAAAGTATTGGTGTATATCTTATCACCTTCATTATAATCCCAGCATCCCACAAACAACCAATTAGGATTAATAAGCCAGTCAAAGCGTATACGACCATGACTTATTATACTATTTATTCCTTCTTGGCAAAAATATCCAACAGAAGAAAAATATCTTGCCCATTCTCCAATGCCAAAACATTCTTTCATTAAACCATTTATTATTTGTTGCTTTTCTTCTGGCGTTTTTCCTTTCCAAGGGTCTTCAAATATTTTTGCTATACCGCAGAAATGCACCAGCACACTCATATAGTTTGCAATGCAAAATAAAAACATCGTAAAAGGATCAAGATTTGCTATTGGACGGTTGGTATTTAGAACGCCATTGCCTTTTTCATCTACATCTTGAATAAAAAAATTTGCATTAGGATTTATGGAAAAATCAAAATAAACCATCTTTCTTTCACCGAAAAAATCAGAAGCAAAATAGCAATTTTGCTTATTCTTGATCTTAAAATACATTTTTTTTAAAAAATGATTTTCATCAATGTTTTTAAACTCTTCTTTTTCTTCAATTTTTTCAAACTTCCAACATTCATAACGATTTCTTTGTTGCCCCGCATGTATAGCATATTCAGATGCAAATTTATATAAAAATTTTGATACTTGGTGATTGAATAATAAATTGCCATCTTCGATAGTATATTTATTTGTAATATTAGCGTAAGTATATATACTAATGCCAGCAATTTTTATAATGTATGTATATGGAACATTTGCATCCCCATAATAAAAATTATAAAAATCCCTAATATCTTTATTTTGTTTCTTTGCGTTATCAACAGTTTGAGCAACCAATGGCACAAGCATCAAATTGTTGGCAATACCATTTTCATTATAATAATTTCTTTCATCAGGGTTGTTGCAATTGTTTGGTTTTTTATATTGCATCTTCTCGTCAATTTTCGTTTGTATTTCATAAAAAGCTTCAATAATACATCTCAAACCATCAAAAAAAGTTATTATATGACTTCTTCTCCTTGCGTATCGTTCCTGTATTGTAACGTTTGGTAAATCTTGCAACAACTTTATCATCGCTAATTTCATGGCATTATTGTTGTCATAAATATAATTGGAATCATAATAATTTGTTTCCATATTAGTGCTGGAAGTCAAAAATCTGTATACAATTTCATCTATAACCTTTCTGTCCTCTCTGCATTTATCATTGATTTCTGGTGCTAAATCATCATCCACACGATATGCCACCTTCCTCTCTGATAAATCAAATATCTTCATTTTTGCTTTAATGTATTCCTCCATTGTCCCGTGATAATCCAAATGGTCTGGCGAAACGTTGATTAAACCGCCAACATCAAACTTGACATATTTTGAAATCACCAAATTATACGATGACATTTCAACTACAAAATAATCGTATTTCTTAACCTCTTCTTCTGTAAAAGAAAGTGGATTAACTCCAATATTACCACAAGCAACGGCCGGTTTGTCATTCTCATTTAAAATATGTGCCACCAAAGCAGTCGTCGTGCTTTTTCCATTTGTTCCAGTAATACCTATAATCTTTTTGTTAGTTTTATATCTTAAATTATAAATCTCCAAGTAATTATAAAACAAATCAACATCGGAAATAATCTCCGCACCAATATTTTTCGCAATCTCAACAATTTTATGAGGGCTATTTTGAGTATGAACACTTGGCGACAAAATAATGTAGTTAATCTTCTTCTCTTTCAAAACTTGTTCACTGTAATCATATAATTTATGATCCTCATTAACATCCACATTTTTTCGCAATCTCAACAATTTTATGAGGGCTATTTTGAGCATGAACACTAGGCGACAAAATAATGCATTAACTTTCAGAGTTTTTAAAGTTTTCTTATCATCGCCAGTAATGTAAAAAGGCAATTTGTGCCTTTGACAAAACATTACAGCCGACTCACCAGTTTTTCCAGTTCCAAAAATTAGATATGTGTTGTTCTGTGAAAACAGCTTTTTTGCATTATCTGTCTCTTTTGTTGTCGCATTGATTTTATTATTTACTTTGCTGGAAGCTGTCTTTTCACTCATACAATAATTTAAGCAATAACAGAACCACCATCAATATGTTTTCTATTTTTAATTAAAACTGGTTTATCTTGTTTGTGTATTTTTTCTTTTTTATTATTTAAACCACCTCTTTTTTTTACATTTATTGTTTTTAGTTTTGGCTGGTTAATATTTTTTTTGCTATTAAATGTTGCATTGTTATCTTTTTCACCATTGCTGTTTTTTGCTTCTTCTTTTTTCATTGCCAACTTTTTATTTTCTTCTCGCAATTTTTTCAATGTGCCTTTGCCAAAAACCACATCCATCACCTGCTCTATTCGCTCACAAGGATGAATAATTAAATGCTTTAAAACTTTTTCTGGTATTTCTTCAAGGTCTTTTTCGTTATCTTTTGGAATAATAACCTGTTTTACACCACTTCTAACAGCAGAGGTAAGTTTTTCTCTTAAACCACCAATCGGTAAAACAGCACCGCGAAGTGATATTTCGCCTGTCATCGCTAAGTGCTTTGAAACAGGTTTATTCGTTAGTAAAGACACTAATGTGCTAACCATAGTAATACCAGCGGAAGGCCCATCTTTTGGTGTTGCCCCATCAGGCACATGAATATGAATGTCGTAGTTCTTAAACACACTTTTGTCTATGCCAAATAATTCTGCTTTTGCCTTTACCAAACTAAAAGCAGTAGTAATGCTTTCTTTCATTACATTCCCAAGCTCGCCTGTAAATGTAATAGCTCCTTTGCCATTTGGTATTTTTACAGCCTCAATCATTAAAATATCCCCGCCGACTTCTGTATATGCCAAACCATTCACAACTCCAACCAAGTCTTTTCTTTCAATTATAGTATGCTCAAATTTTCTAACTCCAAGATAATCTTTTAAATTCTTTGAAGATATTTCGACAGGCTTATTGTCTTTTAAGGAAGCCATAACACTCTTACGACATAATTTGGCAATTTTCCTTTCTAAGTCTCTAACACCTGCCTCGCGAGTATAATATTTAATTGTATCCATAATTGCACCATCGTGAATTTTGCATTCATCTTCTTTTAAACCATTTTCTTTAAGCTGACGAGGAATAATAAAATTCTTGGCAATTTTAAACTTCTCTTGTTCCAAATAACTTGGAACTTTTATCAATTCCAACCTGTCAAGCAATGGACGAGCTATTTTTAAACTATTTGCAGTTGCGACAAACAACACATTTGACAAATCATACTCAACCTCAAGGTAATGATCTACAAACTTGCTGTTTTGTTGATAGTCCAACACTTCCAACAAAGCACCAGCAGGGTCGCCACGATTATCACTTACAATTTTGTCAATCTCATCCAATAAAATCAATGGATTGGTAGTTTTTGCCTGCCTCATTGCATTGATAATTTTACCCGGCATCGACCCAAGATATGTTTTTCTATGCCCTCTTATTTCAGCCTCATCACCGACACCACCAAGAGCAATTTTCACAAACTCTCTCCCTGTTGCCTTTGCCATTGCCTCTGCTAAACTTGTCTTTCCAACACCCGGTGCCCCATATAAACACAAGATTGTCTTTTTTGGTTGTTCCCCTGTCTTAATCTGCACAGCAATGCTTTCAAGTATTCTTTCTTTTGCCTTCTCCATGCCATAATGGCTATCATTTAAATATTTTTCAGCTCCCTTAATATCTGTTTTTAATACACTTTTTTCCGTCCACGGGAGACTAAAAATAGTATCCAAATAACCACGAATAACACCTGCTTCACTCGTCATATTACCAAGATACTTCAATCTATTTATCTCCTCTTTTACCTTTTCCGCAACAGACTTTGGTAAATGTTTCTGCTCTATTTTTTTTTCATATTTATCTGCTAAATCAAGCACATTATCGCTATCTCCCAGCTCTTTACGAATTTGCTTCATTTGCTCTTGAAGATAAAATTCACGATTATTCTTCTCTATGCTTTTATCAGTTTTTCGTTTTATATCTTTCTGTATTTTTATCATAGAGTTTTCTTGCGATAAAAAGCCTAAAAGCATCATCATTCTTTCCTCAACATTAGATGTTTTTAATAATGATAGTTGTTGCTGTATGGTTAATGGCAATTTTGATGCCAAGACATCGCATAGTGTGTCAAAATTATCAATAGACAAAATACTTTGCACCATTCCAATATTCAATCTTTCGTGATTTTCAACATACTTACTCAGCTCAACCACCAAATCATTTTTCATCAAAAGCAGTTTATTATCGTCATAATTTAGAACAGCGGGAATTGTTAATGTTGCCTGTATGTATTCATTATCTATGTAATTCACGACATCAGCCCTACAAATACAATCAAATGTAATTTTTAGTGTCCCATCTGGTAGTTTCATTGATTGTGCAATTTTACAAATTGTTCCAAATTGTTGTAATTTTCTAATATTGATGTCGTCAACGAAATGCCCATCGTAATTCACAACAAAAACATCATTATTATCCCTTACAGCTTCTTCAATAGCCAATACTGCTTTTTTTCTACCAACAAATATACCAACAATGGTGTTTGGGAAAATAACAATATCACTTACCGGAACAACAGGCAAAGTATATGTTTTTGGTTTTTTAAAATTATTAAAAGGTTTTTGAAAAATCATATCAATACTAAATATAGCTTATTTTTTGGTTTTTCAACAAAACCAACATCGTCTACATAAATCTGTAATACTAAAAATCAAAAGTTATTATACTTTTGTATAAATTTCTCAACCATTTCGCAATCGTCAAAATGTATTTTTTCATTACCAAAGATTTGATAATCCTCGTGCCCTTTACCTGCAATCAAAACACAAACATCATTTTTAATATCACTTTGAATATGTGAAAAATACCAATCAATAGATTGTTCTATCGCCTTTTCACGATTAGTATTCACAACAATTTCACATTTTATATTATTTTTAGAAAATTTTTTTCTTATATTATCAATTTCATCTTTCACAAACTCATCGTCCTTTAAATCGTTGTCTGTGTTTTTTTCAAAACACAATATATCCTCAATAATCTTATCAGGATTTTCTGTTCTTGGATTATCATTGGTTAAAAATACTTCATCACACAACAATTTAGCGATCTCAAACATTATTGGCCGTTTTTTTTTATCACGATCACCACCACAGCCAAACACAACGGCAATCTTTTTGTAAATACCTCTTAAAAGCAATAAACTTTCCTCCAATGAAGTTGGACTATGTGCATAATCAACAAAAATATTATATTTTTCATCAACCTTTTCCATACGACCTTTTGGTGCTTTAATAAAAGGCATCTGCTGACACAAATACTCAACATCACAACCATTCTTTTCGGCAACTAATAATGCCAATACAAGGTTCTTAACTTGAAAAGAACCCAGTATGTTTGTTTTAAAAGAATACATTTTACAATTCTTTTCAAATTTTACAATTTGTTGTTTGTTAACATTATCATTTTCAATACTTATTATTTTACATTTTGCATCCTTGTTAAATCCAAAAGTATCAACAGATAAATGATTATTATTGCAACAATAAATTACTTCATTTGCAACATCGTCATCTATGTTTATAATTGCCACATCTCCACCTTTCTGGCAATCTGTAAATAGCTTCTCTTTGGCGGACAAGTAATTATGCATGTTCCCGTGATAATCCAAATGGTCTTGGCTTAAATTTGTAAAACCAGACACATTTATATGTAAGCCAGCAAGCCTGTGTTGCTCTAATGCATGGCTTGAAGCCTCAAAAACCACATATTCCACACCCAACTCATACATTTGGTTTAAAAATCTATACATCTCATCAACAAAAGGTGTTGTTAAGGTATCATCTTTCTTCATTTTATGCCATACAGTTGCTCTGCCACACTTATTCCCATCAACAGCATTTCCATTTGTATAATAAGCACCTATTGTTCCAATATATCCACACTTCTTACCACACAAATTCATCATTTGCATTGCAAACCAACAAGTTGATGTTTTACCCTTTGTGCCAGTTATTGCTGAAAGATAATTTGGTAAAATATATCTATCTTGAAGTTGTTTTACTAAAAAATTATAAATTTCACTTTCTGGTATTTCAATAATCTTTTTTGTTATATCGGCTTGTTTCACCACATCAACATTAACTGGTAATTTGCCATCATTCAATCGTTTATAAAAGCCTTCAACGGCATAAATGATAGAGGCTTTCTGTAATACATCGTTTGATAAATATTTTTCAGCCGATAAAAAGCAAAAAAGCACATCACCATTGGCAATGTGCTTAGTATTTGTCGCAATATTATAGTTATTCACTAATATACAAAAAACTACCTTAACATTGACTCAATTTGGTCAGCAGATATCATGCCACCAACAAATTTTCCTCCAATTATTAAAGCAGGTGTACCTTGTAAACCAAGTTCTTTTGCATATCCATAGTTCTTTTCAATTATATCTCTTACCTTTTCGTCTTTTTTGGCCTTCTCAAACACACCAGCATCAATCTTTAAAGATTTCAAGGCAGATTTAATTGTTGCAGGATCGGCCTGTGTTTTTGCCATCTCATTATAATATCCTTCAAGCTTACTTGGATAATGTTGAGCCAAATACACACCAACTTGTGCTGCTATTAAAGAATTTGCTGACAAAATCGGCATATCAACTAACACAATTTTAACATCTTTATTTTTTGAAATCAATTTCTTTAATTCAACCGTTTGTCTCTTGCAATGTCCACAATTATAGTCAAAGAATTCCACAACCAATTTCGAACCATTTTTATTTCCAATGATTGATTTGCTTTCAGCAACAATCTTCTTTGCTATTTCAGGAGCTTTTTTTGTAGAAGCTTCTTGTTGTTTTTGTTGCTCTTGTTGATACATATTGTTAATTGCATCAACTATAAACTTTGGATCTTTATTTATAGCTTTTTTAGCCATTGCACCACTACAAAAACAGCAAACAATAATCGAAACAATCGCTGAAATGCAAATTGTCATTGCAACATTTTTTACCAGTGCATAATGTTTTTTTGCTCTCATTTTGCTAAAAATACTCATAAAACTATAAACAAATCATTTCAGTAAAAATGAATGTAAAAATAAATTGCAAGCAAAAAACAACAACGACTTATAATTATTCAATCATAAGTTTCCATTCGTCTTCTGTTAAAATTGTAATTCCTAATTCTTTTGCTTTATCTAATTTACTACCAGCATCAGCACCATACACAAGATAATCAGTATTACCAGATATAGATGACAAAACCTTAAATCCTAACAGCTCTGCTTGTATCTTGGCTTGATTTCTTGTCATACTTTGTAATGTGCCTGTAAAAATAACACTTTTGCCAACAAACTTTTCGTTTATTTTGCTCTTATCAATCATTAAAGGATGTATCGTCATTATTTGTTGTAGTTGTCTAACAATAAATAAATTATCGTCGTCGCTAAAATATGCTATCATATTTTTTATAAATTCATCTCCAAGACCATTTATACCATCCAAACGAGAAAAACATTCCTTATCCGCTAACAAATCGTTGAAGTCTCTATAATATTTTGCTATTAACTTGGCAATATTTTCACCAACATCTTTTATACCAATGGCATATAAAACTTTATCAAAACTCCTATTTTTTGCCTCCTCTATGGAAGACAAAAGGTTTTGTGTAGACTTAAAACCGAAACCATCAAGATTTTCTAATACTTGAATGTGATTTTTCAAATTAAATATATCCAATATACCTCTAATAATTCCCAGCTCATAAAATCTCGCAATCACTTTTTTTCCAAGACCATTTACATCTATACCATTTCTCGATGTAAAATGCCTAATGCTATCTATAATTTGCTCCTTACATCCTTTATGGTTAGGGCAAACAATTGCCACCTCCTCATTATCATTGATTAAAGTGCTATTACAGCAAGGACAATGTGTTGGTTGAATAATTGTTTGTCTATCTTTGCCCGTTTCCTTAACCTCAATAATCTTTGGTATCACATCGCCAGCTCTCTTGACGACCACCAAATCGTTTAATGCAAGACCAAGACGGGCAATCTCGTCATAATTATGTAGTGTCGCCCGTTTAACAATGATGCCACCAATATTTACTGGTATAAGCTCTGCGACAGGTGTTATAACACCTGTTCTGCCAACTTGATTGACAACATTTACAATTTTTGTTATTGCAGTCAAACCGGAAAATTTATAAGCTATCGCCCATCTTGGGTCGTGTGCTGTGCTACCCAATTGTTTATGAATACTAAAATCATTTATTTTAACCACTACACCATCTATATCGCAATCAAGTTCATATCTAATTTCCGCTATCTCTTGATGATATTGTTGTATCTCATCTATTGTTTTTACCAATCTATATTTATCATTAACTACAAAACCAAGTTTTTCCAATAATTTTAATGTTTCATATTGAGAATTTGTAATTTCTCTACTGCAAACACCAATGGCATAAGCATAATAACTTAAATGTCTTTGCTTTACAATTTCTGCATTCAATTGTCGAAGAGTTCCACTCGCGGCATTTCGTGGATTTGAAAACTTGTCTTTATCATCCAGTTCATCGTTTAACTTCTCAAAAGCATCTTTTGGCATATAAATCTCACCTCTTACCTCAAACTCATCTAATTTTGATGCTTCGCTATCTGTTGGCAATTCTCTTGGAAAAGTTGGTATCTGTAAGGCATTATTAGTTACATCCTCTCCAATTAAGCCATCTCCACGAGTAGCAATATACTTTAATTTACCCTTGCAATACATAGCGGAAAACGACAAGCCGTCTATCTTCAATTCACAAACACATTCTGGGAAAATATCTATCTTTAATAGTCGTTTCACCCTTTCAACATAATCATCAAATTCCTCTCTTGTTAAAGCATTTGCCAATGACATCATTTTTTGTTTATGAACTATCTTTGGAAATCTACCATTTGCTCTAAAACCAACTTTCTGCTCTACAAATTCATCGCCAAATAGAGTTGGTTTTGTGTTAACTTGTTGCCGTAAATGTTCCAATTCCTTTTTCAACAAGTCATACTCATAATCACTTACCAATGATTTATTTTCGTCATAATATGCTTTATTATATTTTTCTATTTTCTTTTCTAATTCTACAATTCTATTTTCTAAATTGTTATTTATACTATCTTTTGTCATCTGTATAACTGCAATTCACAATTATTATTTTGCAAGAGCGAGATTACTTAATATTGATAGTGATTAACATTTATGTCTATACCACCATCTTGCAAGTTTGCCAATTCTTTCTCATCATTACCATTACAACAACAGCACCAGCTAAAATATTTATCACAAAAGCCAACACCTGCATTCTTTGTGTTTTCTAAAACTATATTATTCTCGTTATTATCAGTTCCGTCTGCGATTTTTTTAATTTCTTTTATCCGTTTTTCGTCCGTAACTTCCACAGGCTTGCCGTCTTTATAATAAGTATATTTGTTTTCCTCAAAGTCATATTTTACTCCACAGCAAATATGAAATGGAGTTCTATTTTGACATTCACCGCATATAAGCCCATAGTCTCCTAAACATATACCTTTACATTTGTTAGTATTGGGATTTTGTAGTATTATTTCTGTATTTGCATCATAAACTTCTTTCATAGTAGTATAACCTTGTTTTATGTAATTCCGCAATATTTGCCAAACTTGTTGCTTTAATGCATCCTTGTCTTTGCATTGACATTGTTCCCTCTTCCACACACACAAGCTATCAACCGCCTTTTTAACTTCATTCAGCGAGAATGTTATCTCGTCATTATTGCTGTCTTTTCTAATATCATATTTTCCATTATGATTATCAACATCTCTGATTTGATTATTGCAGATTTCAAAACTTATATTTAAAAACTTTTTCTGGTTCATACTATATGGGCATCTTTCGTCAACAAAATTGCAACCACCACAATACTTTTCATCACTATTCCTTATCCAACGAGCATGCTTGTTAACAATATTACTAACTACATTTCTCGACAATGGATTCTGACTATATCTTTTGCGATATATATTAATAAATTTGTTGTTTCGTGTTTTATAATAAATTGTATTTGCATTCTTATTGGCATCACTGGTTGATGAATGTGTCACATATTTATCAACATCAGTTATTGATGACAACACTTTTTCCTGTTCATCTATATCAATCGGGTAATCATCAATTTCATATTCCGTGGCATTAAAGCTAATTTCATATTTTTCATATTCTTTGTCAAAGTCATATGAATTCAAACAAAACTTATATATATCGCTGTCTTGCTGTTTTATAAATTTATCATCAAGTAGTGGCAAATCTTCTAACACACTTCCCATGTAAGCACAAAAGCCATCAATTCCTAATATCCTCTTGCCGTATTGGCTATACATATCATTCAATAATCTTCCAACACTTTCTTTCAATTCTCCTTTCTCACTAAACGGAATGCCTTGGTTGTATTTTTGTTGCATATATTCTATTATCTTACTAACCGGAATATAAAAATATTTCCCATCTTTCTTAACAGCAGTTACAAAAACAAGTTGTTCTTTTTCATCCCCGTTAGCATCAATCGTTTTGTGCTTTCGTACACCATCAAATATTGCCTTTCCATTCAAAAAATTTGCAAGAATATATTTACAAAACTCTAAATTGACACTAAATGCACTTTCTGGTTCTTGCATAAGAAGATAGAACATAAACATTGTATCAAATATACATTGTTATCAAATCATTTTTTATTATTTAAATGCTCTTGAAAATCTTTTGCAAAAATATGCCCTGATAAATCTTTTTTTGCCACAAAATACAAATAATCCGTTCTTGCTGGATACAATACTGCCAATATAGAGGCCTTACCTGCATTGCAGATTGGTGTTTTAGGCAGACCATATTTTCTATATGTATTCCAATCACCTTTAATTTGTAAATCTTTTAAAGTTAATAACCTCGGCATCTTATATTTCCCCTTGGTTATTTCATAAATTGTCGTAGGGTCGGCCTGCAACCTCATTTTTTTTCTTAATCTGTTAATATACACACTCGCTATAATTGGTCTTTCTGCATCATTTTTAGCCTCTGCTTCAACAATAGATGCCAAAATCAATGCTTCATATTTATTTTTTAATGGAACATCAACATCTCTCTTTTGCCATTCTGTATCTAAAAACGATTGCAAATCGTTCTTCATCTTCAATAGTAGTTCCTCCCTATCAAATCCTTTTGCAAAATAATATGTTTCTGGTAACAACATACCTTCATCTATATCCTTGTTTGTAATTTTGTCACCACCAAGTTCGGTTGTGTTGTTTAATATGTCTATAATTTGCGATGTATAAAGTCCTTCTGGAATGGTAATTGAATATTGAATTACAAGCCCTTTACAAACCATATTTATAACATCGGCAAAATGCTTTCCAGTAGATAATTCATATTCACCAATATGCACTTTTTTACATTTATTAAAAACATTGTTAACTTTAAAAAAAACCTTAAACAAATTAGCACTTTCTATAATATCGTCTTTTTCGAGTTTCTTTGCTATAAAGTTTATGTTATCACCATTATTAACTTGTAAAACATAATTACTTTTGACAACAAAGCTATTTTTCAAGGCAACGAAAAAACATAAAATACCAATACAGAAAAGTAGACAAATATACTTAACAATCCGCATAGTTTAAAATACGAAATCACCACACAAAATATGTGAAGATTATTTCTTAGCTTGCAATCTTCTATTAAACTTCTGCATTGCGACATTAATACTATCACCGGCATTAACAACTGCATCAGCCCAAGCCATATGTTTTGACAAGTCTACCTCTGAAACCAACTTATCACCATTAAAAGTAGAACGACTTTTAAATGTTTCTTTTTTACCATCTTTATGAATAACAGAAACCTCAACCTCGTGATAATCTGGATGTATATTTTTTCTTGTCATACAAGCAATATATACACTTTTGAAAAATAAGAATAATAAAAAGCAAGTGTTTTCACATATTCAACATCAATTGACATACATTGCATATGTTAAAAACAACATCTTAAAAAGATTGTTTTTTGTAAATTTTTTATTTAAAATATCATAGATGATGAATTTTATTGATGCAATACAGCAAAATAAAGTATACAACCACATTCACCATAAAACCATTAGCAAGCATAAGCATAACAACACAAAGATAAACACTGCAAAAACCATCTTCACAAAAAGACAGCAAGGCATACACAAGGAATTGGAAAACTACCAAGATGCCATCATTAAAGATGCTATAATAAATAATATTATGTCGCAAAATAATATACATCAACAAATCTATGCATTATTTGCTATCAAAAAACAAGAATGGGAAAGCTTGCCATATTTAAATGGCAGAAAAAAACGAGAAATCTTCATTGAAAAATTACAACAAGAAATCAAAAATGTTAATAGAAAAAATTATAATTATCAAAAACATCAGGAAGAAATATTTACAATATTGGGTTTATCGCGAAAGAAACATTTTAACGAAAGTATTGTAAAAAATATGTATATCGCAAAGTTGCAAAACATTATCATTATAATCAAGGGCATAGATACAGAGGGCGATGAGGATTTAAAAGAAGTAAAATCGAGTAGTTTATATATGTAAACTTACACATATAAGCATCATCTCGTTTTTCTTGCAAATAACAAACAATTATTTATTTTCATCATAATGATTCTTTTTAGAAAATACACCAAGTATTTTGTCATAACATTCCTTGCAATATTGCAAATATGTGTAAATAAGCAAGTTATAGCCATTACACCAGAAATAGTGTTAAAAAACATCAAATTAATTACACCTGAAATTAAAGAAGATAAACGATATATTATCCCACAAAACTTTTCACATAGTAATAATTTAAGACGAAAAACTGGCAGTCCATTCTTTGCAAAAGGAAAATTTTTATACATAGAAGGATTTGTGTTTGACCTATTAGGTGTTCCAATTGAAAATGCGGTAGTCAAAATATGGCAAACCAATAATTTTGGCTACTATAATCACTTGGTTATAGACAAAGAAGATTTTACAAAATACGATATTGATTTTGAAGGAACCGGCACAAGCATCACAGATAGCAACGGGCACTATTCGTTTTTCACAATTATACCCGGTTATTATGGTGAAAATGCACCTCATATAAATTTTATCGTGGAACACGAAGAATTTAATAGATTTGAGACAATGATGTATTTTCCTATGCAGGTAAGAAACACTGCTGATAAAAAATACAAAAATCTTAATCAAAGGAATAGATTTTTAATAACTTGCAAAATGCAAGATTTTGTATCCAATGACACTAATTATGGAAAAAAATGTAGCTTTGATATCCGTTTAAATACTTTACATAATCATAAAAGATATTGATGAATATAAATTGTCACATTACAGCTATTGCAATAAAATATAAATATTACTTTTACACTTCTATATTAGCCGTCTGCATTTGTGTATGTCATCAACATAATCTACTCGCTGATGGCTGGACAAGACCAAAAGGTACAGGTTTGATAACTTTAACAAGTTTTTTTCAGCAATTTAATAAAACCACCGATTATGGTAATTATGATGACAGAGAAAAAGTATTCCAAATGCAGTTAATATCTTTTCTTGAATACGGGCTAACAAACAGAATTACAATAGGAGGAAAAATAATCTTGGTGGACAATATGCTAACACACAACAACACATTTTACGGAAAAAGAACCGCACAATCTTTTGGTCTTGATATGGCACAAGTATTTGCAAGATTTCGTATATTCAAAACAAAAAATTTCGCCTTATCATTTTCACAATCAATACAGACACCGAGTTGGTTTAAAAGAAATAATGTATCATATTATAGCCTACAAGTGTGGCAATATGAACCAAGAATTGAAATAGGAGTAAATTTAACACAAGATGATTTCTTAACAGCATCATTTGGGTGGCATGGGAATATCAATCACTGGTATGATGAAATGAGACTTGAAATACAATACGGACATTATTTGACAAAGCATCTTTTATTTCTTTTAAGGTTCAAAAAATACATATATTATATTAAAAACAATGGAAAAGAAGTTCAAGCCAACTACCAACTCATCAATATATCAATAAGTGATATTTTTGCCAAGACAGGCTTTGCCAAAATAACAGCTGTATTAGTTGTAGATGTTGGTAAAAATACTAAACTTGAATTTGGAGCCTATTCTACAATCAAAACTAAACTATTTAAAACTGAAAATTTAAACCTCAATATGAAAGGATTTTTTATAGGGTTAGATTACGAGTGGTGGTAGTGTTGTTCAAAATTGACAATAAAATATCCATCTTATTTCTAAACAACCATATTTATGTTTCAATGCAATAATAAAATAATAATTAACCCAACTGAAAATGAAATAACGATTATCAATCAATTATTATCAAATTTTAGCAACAGCGATAAACAGCAAATCATAAACAAATTGCAAATATTTATACATCTCGTAATGAGTGAAAATCAAAAACACAATTTAATAGGAAAAAGCACAATAGAAAAAATCTGGACAAGACATATTATAGACAGCCTGCAACTAATCAAATATTGCGACGAGAGTGTGTGTCATAATATTGTAGACCTTGGTAGTGGAGCTGGTTTTCCAGCGATAGTATTAGCAATTACAACGAAGAAAAATATTATTATGGTAGAAAAATCACCAGTAAAAGCTAATTTTTTAAATTCTGTAATAACCAATTTACAATTAAATAATGCAAAAGTTTTAAATAAAGTCATCAATAAGCAAAACATACAAAATTTATTGCCAGAAAATACATATATCACATCAAGAGCTT
Organism: Rickettsiales bacterium; assembly: GCA_017444095.1. GTDB lineage: Bacteria > Pseudomonadota > Alphaproteobacteria > Rickettsiales > Deianiraeaceae > UBA4311. Next base: position 33,840 of record JAFSXM010000001.1, read on the forward strand.
TTAAAAGTCTTGGTGAAATTTTAGAACTTATAAATAGCAATGGCAATGTAGAAAAACTGGTCTTATTGAAAGGACAAAATTTTCAACAAGAAATAGACAAGATATCGAACTATGTAGCTAAAAAATATCAAATTACCACACATCCCAGCATCAATCAAGATGGTGTTGTGGTTGAGGCTCAGCAATATTGAATTATCTAATTAACAGACATTACATCTTGTTCATCTTTTTTCTTGTCATTGTTTACATCGGTTAAACTAAGATAACTCCGCCTGATAATTACATCATCATCCTCTTTTAGAGGAGATGTAGTTGAATAAAACTTGCTAATGTTTTTGTAAATGTTATCAAATAATTCTTTATTTTGATACTTGTCAATTATATCATAGAGAGACACGAGGTTGTCATTTAGTGTTGTTGTAAAAAATGGTTTACCTTTCGTCATTTTTCGCGACCAAACACACAATTTTAATATATTTAATAGTCGTTTCATATTCTCCCTATTCCACAATTTTGCATCTTGTATATTCCTATCCAAAGCACCACATCTGGTTACTCTTATTTCACCCTGCTGTGAAATAGTAAATGTTAGCTGATAAGAATATGGTCTGTTTTTCTTATAACATCGATGTGCAATAGAGTTTGTCTTTTTGTCATAAATATCATTAATTATTTGTGGAAATTCCGGCAAGTCTTTAAAATTTTGGTCATTATTCTTACCAAAGAGTACATTGAACCGCCGTAAATCCAAAGGCGCTGTTATTTCAAACTGAATTTCTTGTTCATTGGTTTTTTTTACATCAAATACCATCATATTTGCTATCCCGCCGTGTTGCTCGTATACTTTATTGTATTTCTCTATCTCCGTCGTCAAATCATTTTTTGTGCAACACCTATACAAACCATACCCTATGCCACCAATAGTTATGCCACAACACAATGCTCCTAATCCACCTAAAATATATTCCATAAGTTATCCTTATGATATTCAAAAAAAAAAAAAAACAGATGAAAATATATGTATGCAGAAAAAAAACCACATTTACCATTAAAACTGGCAAATTGAACAATTAAACAACAATAAGAAAGAACTACTTTTCTACTTCTTCCTGCTTGACTTTTTTTATCCTTACTTGTCTTTCGACATAAGACATTTGAACTTTTCCATCTTTATCAATTCTAATATGATTTTTGACGACCAAACCCTTACCGGCTTGTCTCATACCATTTTTTGATTTTGATGTTTTTTTCTTTGGAACTGCCATATATCAATAAATAAAATTATCCCTGTTTAGCTTTAAACTTCTTATTCAGCTTGTTTATAACAAAAATGGTTTTGCCTCGTTTCACAAGCTTACAGCCTTGTCTTTTCTTGGCATTTTTCAAAGAAGATTTGACTTTCATAATCAATGTCTAAATAAAAATAGACAAATAATTGTCAAGATTTTTTTGCCCTAATGCTTGCATTTTAGATATAACCACAACAAATATACCTTATGTTAACATACCCAAACATCAACCCAGTGATAGTTCAGTTTACAGACAAAATTGCCATCCGCTGGTATTCATTAGCTTATATTATTGGTTTCTTGTTTGTCGGTTGGTTTTTCAAAAAACAAAACAAAAAACTTCATATTCTTGAAGAAAAACAAATAGAAACAATATTATTCTATGGAATGGTTGGACTAATCATTGGGGCAAGATTATTCGATTGCTTGTTTTACAATTTTGACTATACAATCCACAATCCATTATCAATGTTTGCAGTATGGAATGGCGGAATGTCGTTTCATGGGGGGCTAATTGGGCTATTTGCTGGAATTGTAATATTTGCAAAAAAATATAAAGTAAAAATAAATGCCATTCGCTTTTTAGATATTTGTGTTGTGGTTATACCTTTCGCACTTATGCTTGGACGGGTGGCAAATTTTATCAATGGAGAGCTATATGGCAATGTGTCATATACATCACCATTTGCAATGATATTTCCAACAGACCAAGAACAACTGCCAAGACATCCAAGCCAATTATATGAGGCTTTGACAGAAGGCTTATTACTGTTTATTACGATGCTAATTCTTTTTTATAAAACAAGTCTAATAAACAAAACAGGTGCTCTTGGTGGAATATTTTGTATTCTTTATGCAATATGTCGCTTTATCTGTGAGTTTTTTCGTGAACCAGAAATCAACAATCTATTTGGTCTAACGGCAGGACAACATATATCAGTAGCAATGATAATATTTGCTATTGTCTGGATATATTATTGGGAAAAAAAATGTTGATAAACTAATATAAAATAAGTATAATATCTATGCTATGAATAGATCAATACAAAATAAAGATATATTTGCTTTAACCAAAGCAGAGTTAAGAAAAGTGCCAACTTTCGATGAATTGAGAGCAGAATATAAGAACAGTCAAGTGCCACAACATCATATCTTTGAAGAAGACGGTTGGAAATATAAATTTGATCAAACTGGATACAATACAACAACAGGAGTGGGTATGAGAAAATGTAATGTACGATACCCAATACTAAACAAAACAAAAGACGCCATAATTATAGAGAAAGGACAATTTGTTAATGGCAAGCTGAATGGCGATAATTGTATAAAAGCAATAAAAGATTTATACGGTGACACGAAGATATACATGGGAAAATTCGTCAATGGCAAGCCAATTGGTCGTTGTATATTCACTTATAAAACAAGCAACAGTGATTTCACGGAAATAACAGTTGGTAATATATCAGAAAATATGAAGTTCATTGGGCCGGTTCAACGTTTCTGGATTAATAGTGATACTAAAATAACTGGGAATACCATAAAAAAACCTCAAACATTTCATCGAGACAACGAACAGCTGTGGATACTCCACAGTGAAGATAAAAAAACAGAAACATTACAAGTTGAACATTTTGGATATGGTCATCAAAATAGTATAAATATACTAAATGCTAAAAAAAATAGAACAAGCATTCAAATGCTAAAAAAAATACCCTTAGCAAAAAATACAAAACATTTAAAAATTTTGTTAGACAATAGCAAACAGAACATTGTGAGTACGAAAACAATCGCTGAACAGATTAAAAATAAAGTAAATAAGCAATCATTATCAAGCATATATTTGTCATATGCAGGTAATAAAAATGGATATGATGATGTTGTGGAATCCATGAAGTCGTTGGTGACAAATAATGTCAGTAAGTATTGCTTTTTTTCAAAAATTAAAGATGAATATCAGACCAAACTTGTTCCGTCGTTTAAATATGGTATAAAAAGAATGGTAATTGGACAAGACAATGAACCAATTGAGTTGGCAGATATGACAAGAACTCCAAACAAATATAAGGAGTATTATTGTGTCTATAAAGATCCAAATGGAGATATTCAAGTACTATTAGTACCACATGATTTTGTTAGAAATAGAGTTAAACTAATAGAAACTGGAAAAATCAATGAAGCATTGACAACTTTACAAAAAGGAAAATCTTATACATTTTCAAGCAATGGACTAAATTATAAATTACAACCATACGATTTGGAAAAAGATGTTAAATATGGCGAAATGAAGCTATATGAAGCAAAATACAAAAATCATCAAAACGGACCCGCAAACATTAAACAAACAGACTATTATGATGCGGGTATAATATCAGGCACACCAAAAAGTATTTAATATTAAATGAAATCAACTATACTGAAGCCGGCTTATTTTTTACATAGCATTTAAAAAATCCTTGCGTATTAAAAACAAAACAACCGTCAATAACCTATGACTAAAAAAATGTTTTTGATTTTCTTTTTCAACTTGCTTTTCGTAAGCAAATCAGCGTATTCATTCTTCCCCAAACGCGAAGCAAAATAGTTGGCACTTACTCAATTTAAATTACGTTTATCAAAATGGAAATAACTACTACGGCTCAAACAACGAGACAAGTATTATTTACGGTTTGACGGATAAAATTGAGTTGCAATCGCAAACTTCCACGGTCTTTGGTAAAGGTGCTTTTGGCCTCGGTTATCAAAATGTTAAGGCGAAATATCAATTTTTCAAAAATAAAAATAATACACTTTTTATTGCTGGAGCAATTTCTCTAAAATCACCGCAATGGATTACGAGTACCAAAAAACTTGGTTTTATGTCCTCCGGTAAACGTTGGAAACCCGGTTTTCACTTGATAATTGATTGGCTTCCGCACAAAAAATTTGCCATATTTTCACAAATTGTTTATACAGACAAAATTGATGATCGCGAGATTTCAATTTACTTCATGCCACAGTGGTCAATAACAGAAAAATGGAGTTTGAACCTGCTTTATGAAGGTTTTTTCCAGTTCAAAAATAGGCAGTTTTCTCTTGAAAATTTTGCACTTTTGCCGACTTATAAAATCACAAATAAAATCACTTTTGGTGCAGGAATTGTCTATATCCACATGTTGAACGACAAAAAAATAATGTGGCAGAGGCTTTCTTCTGTGCTGTTTTTGCTGATTAATTTTTGATTTTAAAAAACTTTTTTACATTTTGAATATCTTTTTTGAACTGATTTTCAGCCTCTTCTTTTGACTTGAACTTCATTTCATCCCTCACTTTTTCAATCAAACAAATCTCTATTTCTTTATCATAAATATCTTCATTGAAATCCAAAATATGACTTTCCAAAATATTTCTCTGTTTATTATAAAATGTTGCTCCTTTGTAAATTTTTCCATTATATTTTATCGTAGAAATAAAAACTGAAGCATCCATTGAGTTGTTAATATATGGGATATTTGCAGTAGGAAAACCAGTTGTTTGTGCGATTTTTTTACCTACTATAACCACGCCAGATTGCTTGATTTTACATGAAAAGTTAACAAAATTGTTATAATTTAATCTCATAAAAACTGCAATCAATAAAAACAAAATCAAAGTTAACAATATAGTAAATTTTCTCATACCAACATATCGATAAACGATTTTAACCTCACATTATTGATTATTTAAATCTCTTAACTCTTCTATAACATCTAATATTTTCTCACCAATCTCAATAAACTCTTTCTTACCAAAACCACGAGTTGTGCAGGCTGGTGTTCCAAGCCTTACACCAGATGTAATTGTTGGTTTTTGAGGATCATTTGGCACGGCATTTTTATTGCAAACTATGTTATATTTCTCGTGTAATCTTTTTTCCAAAGCTAATCCGGTAATACCTTTTGACCTTAAATCAACCAGCATACAATGATTATCCGTGCCACCACTAACAATATCTACACCGCCATCTTGAAGAGTTTTACATAAAGTCTTGGCATTATCAACTACATTTTGACAATATACTTTAAACTCTGGTTGCAGTGCCTCTTTAAAAGCCACAGCCTTACCAGCGATTATATGCATCAATGGTCCACCTTGTAAACCGGGAAAAACGGCGGAGTTCAATTTTTTTTCTAATTCATTTGTTTTTGCCATAATCATAGCTCCTCTTGGCCCCCTCAATGTCTTATGTGTTGTTGTCGTCACTACATCCGCATAATCAATAGGACTTGGATAAACACCGCCAGCGATAAGGCCAGCCACATGTGCTATATCAGCCATTAAATAAGCACCACATTTATCAGCAATTTCTCTAAATCTCTTCCAATCAACAATCCGTGAATATGCTGAAAACCCAGCAATAATCAATTTTGGTTTATATTTCATCGCTAAGCCTTCCGCTTGGTCGTAGTCAATAAAGCCATCTTTATCTAATCCATAACCAATGCAATTAAACCATTTACCAGACATATTGGCTGGTAATCCGTGAGACAAATGCCCTCCGGCATTCAATGCCATTCCAAGTATAGTATCGTGTGGCTGTAAAAGTGCTAAATAAACTGCTTCATTAGCTTGTGAACCAGAATGCGGTTGCACATTAACATATTCACAATTAAATAATTTTCTTGCCCTTTCTTGTGCTAATTCCTCGATAACATCGACATTCTCACAACCACCATAATATCTCTTGTGTGGATACCCTTCGGCATATTTATTTGTTAATACAGAGCCCATTGCCTCCAAAACAGCACGAGAAACAATATTCTCACTGGCTATCAGCTCAATACTATCGTCTTGCCTTTGCTGTTCTTTTATAATCGCATCATATACCTCTCTGTCTTCGTTATAGATATACGAATTCTCATTTAAAACTGCAAAATTATCTAACATTTATGGAAAACTAAAACTATTGCAAATACAGATAAAACTATAATAAAGTTAAAGTCAAAGAAAAATTCAATAACCTCAATGTTGTTGCTGTTTTAAACTAAAATATCTATCTAACACAACCATAGAGTTTTTCAAAACCTCATCTTTTGTAGCATTTGCATCTATTTTATAATATAACTTTTTAGCTTTAAAATATTCAAAAACCGGCAAAGTATTTTTTCTAAAATAATTCAACCTTCTATTTAAAACCTGTTCATTGTCATCTGTTCGACCGCTATTCCTGCTCATAACTCTTTGTTTTGAAATATCATCGCTAACATTTAAATCCAATACAGCGACGACATTAAAATTGTTCTCTTCAAAAATCTTAACATTTTGCATATTTCTCGGACATCCATCAATAATTGCACCACGATATTGACAGGTTAAACAATATACATTATCATTAAATTCTTTTTTAAGTGCATAAGCTGTAATTTCATTGCGAACCATTGAGCCTTCACGAAAGGCTTTTTGAATTTCATCTTTATATTTGCAGTTATTCTTTACACAATTTCTTAATAATTGTCCTGCATCAACATGATATAAATTATATTTTTCCGCCCACATCTTTGCCTGTGTTCCTTTGCCACAACCCGGCTTACCAAGCAAAATAATACTTTTAATGCTATGTTTTTTATAACTTTTATATGCATATGTTCCAATGCAACTACAACACAATATAACACCAATCAAGCAAGCAGGAAGCAAAATATTTTTTCTCATAATGAAACAATTTATGTTTTGAAAATGGGTAAATTAAAGTCAATAAGAGCAAAGTGAAGATAGATAGATAAAACTATCACATCAGTTGCCTTCATTCATTAACTCTTTGTATGTTTGTTTTATTGTTTTGTTGGTGTCCAAAAAGTAGATGTGTTCGTAAGGATTATACCGATTTTCTCCACCATTTTCATTGATAAAGTCATTAAATGACATCTCTCTATTTTTATACAAAATGCCAAAATTTGCACCTCTTTTTGGCGATTTTAGTTTTATAAATTTACCAATTTCATTGATTTTCTTAAACGGATAAACACTTTTTCCAACTAACTCCTTATGGTCTTCAAAAAATAAGTTCCAATCAACTAATATGTATTTCGTGCGAAATGTTTCATATTTACAAACCTTGTTTTGAAGTATGGGTTGTTTTTTTGGTTCTATTTTTTCTTTTGGCATTTCCTCTTCTACATAAAAATCTTCAACAGGGACACCGCCTTGTCTTAATAATTCACTTATCCTATTTACAATAAATGGTTTTGTAATTTTCCTATATTGTTCCAAATTGTTCTCAACCATTTCAGCAACTTTTATAAAAGTTTGCCCTCTTTTTTCGTCTTCAATTTTAATATCATTGGCTAAAATTAAAAATAATGGAAAAATTTTTTCAAGTGTCGTCTTGCAAAATTCACTTTTATTCTTTGTTTTTCTAAAAGGTTTTCTTTCAAATAAATTGTGAATTATACATTCAATTTCTTTATAGTTATCAACTTTTATAGCCAATTCTATTCCATAATCAGGATTTTGCGAACTATGACTTCTGCTATATGTATTATTATCACTGGTTAAACCAATTTTAATATATTCGTCGTCTTTACTATCCCATCCAATGTAAATCCACCCTTCGTTATTCATAAAAAATTATTAACACACTCTACTCATTCCCACTGACACAAATGGTAATGGCGTCTCTAAAAATCTTTTGCTTTGTTTCTTCTTTTGGTAAAGTTATCGCAACAATCTTAACACTTGGCTTGATAATAGTATCATTTATAAGTGTATTATAGATAAGATTTTTAACAGCATTCAATCTTTTTGTCATAAGCTTTTGTTGATATCCGTAGGCATTTTTGTAATACATAATTTGCAAAGTTGCAGATGGAAAATAAGACAACTTTTTCTGCAATCTTTTGATAACGATATTCATTTTATCCATTAAATCTACTTCGTCTATTTGAAAATACAAAGAATTGCAATAAAGACCTTTATTGTATAAATCACACATCTCGCAAGTCATTAGGCGATTATTCAAAACCAAATCCTCTTTTGTTGTCATTTCAAACAAATTATAACCTTGCGACAATAACGATAACCGCAAAGCCTTTAAGTTATCAACTAATCTATCACGACATCTTTTTGCTCGCTCAACAGCATTCCCTTCTTCAAATGCTTCGAGCCAGCAGTCAAATGCAACATAGCTATCCTCCAAAACCACACCATCATTAGAGTTAAGGATATTATTTATAGAGACATTTTTTAATTGTTTTCGTGCTAACAAAAATTGTTGCATATCATCCGCCAATATGCCAAATGAATACGGATTTGAAGGAGAAATAATTTTGTAGTTTGCTATTTTTTCAGCTTTGGTTTGGAAATAGTATGCATCCACATAGTCGGCATTATTATATCTATCTCTCGCAAAACTTTTATAATCATCAGCCAAAGATTGTGCAAAATCAAAAATCTCACCATTTTCTTTTACAGCAATCTTTTTTCGCTCACTTTGTCCGCCACGAAGTTCAGTTGCAAACTTCTCTATTACAGCATTTTTAAAATTATTATAGTCATCTCTTGTTTGTGCAAATGAAGAAGTGTTTAATAATAACCCAAAAGCAGAAAAGACCGCCACACACAATAAACAACTTTTATCTATCTTCATTTGAAGGCAATAAGAGCAATGTAAACATTATTTGCAAGATTTTTCTTGAAACTTAACTTTCTGCTTTTATGGATTACTTTGTATGAGTAAGGGAACATATCAACCAAGTAAGTTAAAACGAGTTAGAACACATGGTTTTAGAGAAAGGATGAAAACTGCTGGTGGTCGCGATGTTTTAAGAAGTCGTAGGTTTAAAGGTCGTAAAAAATTAACAGTTAGTGATTGTTAATATAGAGTAGTTTAGTTATATTGGTAAATGAAGGCATTGTTAGATTATTTATCAAAAGTAAAGCTTGAATTCTCAAAGGTTTCTTGGCTGAAACCAAAAGAATTATGGCAACTATTGATAACCGTGTTAGTAGTCACTGTGTTATCGGCATCATTTTTTGCATTAGCCGATATATTTATGTCTTCTATTATATTAAAAATACTTTCATTGTAGTTTGTTGATAATTGATGTATGAGTAAAAATGGTGTTGATGTTAATGAAAACAACGAAGTTCAGGATAAATGGTATATTTTTAGAGTGCAAACTGGTCGCGAAGATGGGATGATAACTTCATTAAAAAATTCCTTTGAAATGTTGGCTCGTGATGGTATAGATGGAAAGTATTACTTTACAGATTTTAGTGTCCCCAAGAAAACCATTGTTAAATATGTAGATGGCAAGAAAACTGAAAAAGAAGTCGTTGCTTATCCTGGCTATTTGTTTTTAAGGATAAGATTAACAGATGAGATTATTTTATTTTTAAGAAAATTTTTCCAAATGAATGGTTATGGCACAATGTTGCCAAAAGCAATCACAGATGCAGAATATGAAAAAATGATAAGTAGTGTTAATAGCTTAACTGAGAAATCAAAGAATTTCACATTTGCAATTGGTCAAAGTGTCAAAATCAATGCAGGTTCTTTTGCTGGTATGAAAGGAAAAATTGCATCAATAGATAATGACAAAAAAGCATTGGTCGTTAATGTGGCAATTTTCGGTTGTGATACAAAAGTAGATGCTGAATTTGAACAGGTCAGCATTATTGAAGACAATGAAGAACAAAATTAAATTAGGTAGTTGTAAGAAAAAAGCTTATAGATGCAATGATGGCAATGGATATAGCAATTATATGCAGATTGCTATTGATGTAGCAGAACGGCAACTCATAAAACAGCCACACATATGTTCCGAACACGAAATTCCTATTGGCTGTGTAATTGTTGACAACAAAACTGGGAAAATTTTGGCAAAAAGTTGCAATAAAACCATTAAAAGTAATAATTCATTGCAACATGCAGAAATAATTTGTATCAATCGTGCATTAAAAAAATTATCAACAAATAGATTAACAAATTGCAGTATGTATATTACACTCGAACCTTGTATAATGTGTGCTGGCGCAATTATGCTATCAAAGATAGATAGATTGTATATCGGTTGTTTAAGCCAAAAAACAGGTGCCATTATTAGCAATATACATTTATTTCAAAGAAATATATGCAACCACATTCCAGATGTATATTACGGAATTATGGAACAAGAATGCAAGACATTACTACGAGGATTTTTTAGAGATATAAATTAGTTATACAAGACATAAACAACAAATATTGACAAAAAGAAACTTTTTTAAAAAATGAATATTATGTTACTTCATTACATCATAAATCGTACAACACAGCAGATGAAGAAATCACTATCATTACTTGAAATGGTAGTATCTTTGTTAGTAATGAGTGTTATTGTCGCCACATCACTCAAATATGGTTCAAGTGCATATAGCCAATATAAATATTCTGCAAATCAAAAAAAGTTAGAAAATATACAAACAGCATTGAAAAATTATTTCAAAGCACATGGAAGACTGCCAAGACCTTCTCCATACAACAATCTCACCACCACAGATGATAAATATGGGAAAGAGTTAGAAATAAATTCAGGTTGCACAGACATGTCTTGTAGAGAAATCACTGACACGATTGTTTATAGTAATAAAAAAATACAATATTCTAAAATGCAAGCCAACAAAGGTGCAACAAATGCCGATAAAGTTGACGGCACTTATAATAATTGGGTACAATATACAGCCAACGATTATATGTTTAGCGGAATCGTCCCATTTAAGGAATTACATTTAACAGAAAAAGACATTATAGATGAATATGGCAATTTTATTGAATATTGGGTTGGACAATATATGACAATAAAACTTGGAGAAAAAATTATAGATACATCAAAAACAAACATTGCTACCAGTTCTAATACGACTTTTTTTGGTATACCATATAAATCGGGATATAGTATAAAATATTTCAACGAAACATCCCAGAATTATTTTCCTTGTCAAAAAAAAGCAGGCAATTTTCCATGTGGAGCAGTTGATAATGGAACCAGCCTGCCTTCTATCGCAATAATGCAAAATCCACCAACTGAAAAACTAACCACAACAGATAGGTCGGCAAATAATTTTATTTCCAATGAAAGCGAGATAGTATACCTCCTACCACCATATGGTTTAAGGATAAAAGATATCGTAACAGATAAATTTATCGACAATGTTAGCAATACGGCTTTTGTTTTAGTCAGCCACGGGGTTAATGCAACAAAAACATGTAGTATAACAAAAAAAGCATTTAATATTGTTGTAACCAATGATTTAACATCTATTACAAATAATGATAAAAAATATGAAGCACAAAATTGTATAGATGCAACAAACAATATCACATTAAACATTGCCGGTAGGGATAATTCTACTGCACAAGGTGAAGAATTTTTATTTTATACAGGCACAAAAACAGATTTTTTTGATGACCAAATTGCATATAGCTCTTTGTCATCATTATTATTAGACTAATAAATAGAAAAAATAGCATAGTTAATAACTTAACGATAAATCAAATCAATAAAAATTAGCAATAGTCTGCTATTTCAAATAACAACTTGCATTTAAAAAAATAAATCAACCTGTAAGAAAAAAGTTTATGCTAAATAAAGTAATTTTAATTGGTAATGTTGGTTCTGACCCAGATATAAGAATGTTTCCAAATGGTGGCAGAGTTGCTAATTTTTCATTGGCAACCAGTGAATATTGGACAGATAAGACAGGACAAAGACAATCCAGAACGGAGTGGCATAGAATTTCCGTATACAACGAAGGATTAGTGAAATTAGTAGAAAAAGCCGTTCATAAAGGTTCAAAACTCTATGTTGAAGGGACAATTAGGAGCAGAAAGTATACAAGCCAACAAGATGGAGCAGAAAGGACAGCCGTTGAAATTGCTTTACAGGGTTATGACCATACAATTAAACTATTAGACCCACGACCAAACAATATAGACGGAAGCCATACGAACAATGACGAGCAAAAATCAGCTTCATACAATAACGAAGATATAGATGTAAGCAACGGTGATAGTGAAAATGTCGTAGACGATGATATACCATTTTAGTCATATTGACAAATTTTTTACTGGTAGTCATAGCTAATGATATTATCACATAGAGATTAAATATTGTTTGATATGACTGCTGACGATTCGGTCATCAATAGAATAAAAAGATTTCATTTTGAACCATTGCGAGGAGATAGAGAATATTTATATGGAGCAGATGGCAAAAAAATTTTAGACTTTCAGTGCGGTATTAACGGACATATCTTAGGCTATAACAACCCTCTTGTTGAAAAAACTATAATACAGCAAATACAAAAAGGCTTTTTTAGCCAATCAACCACCTTTATCAATAAAGAAAAAAATAAATTAACATATAGATTATGCAAACATATTGGCTTTTGTGACAAAAATGATAAAATCAATGGTGCTACAACATATTTTGCATCAGCAATGGAAGCAAACCAATATGCCATGCAAACCGCAAGCAAACGATACAATACTTTATGCGAAAGAAATTATAATGAAATTATAATCGTTAGCGATGTCTCGAACAACAAATCAAATGTAAATCCTACAAGCTTCCAGCGGTACAACTATTCATTAACAAGCATAAAAGAAAAAATTGGTATAAAATATGCAGAATACAATAATCTATCAAATATAGAAAATTTAATAACAGAACACACATCTGCTATTATGTTAAAACCAATAAATTGGGAACAAAATTTTACAATATGTAATAAAGAATATATGCAAAGTTTACGACAATTATGCTCGTATCATAAAATTGGACTAATTATAGATGAAACAAATATTAGCATTGGGTATAGCGGAAAAATGTTTATATTTCAAAACTACAATATACAACCAGACATAATTACATTATCAACGGGTTTAGCTAACGGGTTGCCTATCGCAATATGCATCACCAATGAAGAATTTTCTAAATTTTTACCAAATTCTCTAACAAATATCCAAGATAATAATATGCCTATTGCCGTTGCAAATGCAATCATTAAACAAATTCAACATAGTGATATATTTGCCAATATAGATAATTATAGCCGTTATATTTATGAGACAATAATAAAAATACAACACAAATACAACGATATTATAAAAAATATTTATGTATATGGACTAATGTTTGCCATTCAGTTTTATAATCCAATTGATGCCATACATTTGTCTGCCGTTATACTAAGTAATGGTGTATCAAATGTGTTAACACCAACAAATACAATTTGTTTTTTTCCACCATTGAATATAACAAAAGATAACTTAACAAAATCATTAAATATCATTAACCATAGTGTAAACGAACTAACATTATTACTTAAATATTAATTGACATAACATTATGATTACATATAATAACTTGAATATTATGAATATAAATAAGGATTATATCGCCAGCAAGATTTTTCAAACTAAAAATGCCTTAGAAAGTCAGCACGATATTAAGAATAATGTTGAACAATTTATTGGTGTCAATGAAAATATTTTATTAAACATACATGCCCTTATGCAAGAGGGAATAAAAAATAATATCTTTCGTGTAAAAAAAAATGGTAAAATCGAAACAATAGGCGAAAGGAGAGAGAGAAAAAAAGCACAAATGAGGGCTACACCAAAATTGCTAATGCTGTTATTACCCGTTGTTGGTATGATGATATATGGGCTTATATACTGGAGAAGACAGCGCAAATTTCAAGCGGTCAAAAATGAAGAAAAACGACAATTGCAACAGGCATTAATAGATGCTTTGGAAACAAAGCCGGCATTTTTAGAAGTAGCCAAAAAATATATTGACAATCTCACGGATCCACGAGAGAAAAAAATTTATACTAAATGTTTAGATATTGCACAGCGACATTTACATGAGGCCAGTGATGGTAACTATGATAAGATTGTCGATGAAACTGTGGAATATCTGCAAACAGAACATGCAGTTAATTTAGATAAACAATTCTTAAAGGAAATGTATAACAATAATACTCCAGAACAAATAAAAAAACAAACACAAAAGTCAGAAAATATGAAAAAAATATCCCTTTGTCTTGACCCAACAATGAGTAATTCTCATTTATTAAAAAAAATGAAACAAGTAAGCAAGCAAGGTTTTTCTATTTGCAACAGGCAAAATTAAGGTCGGCAAATATTTCTATATAGTAAGCCAACACAATATTCGTAATAGAATTGATCACCTCATAATAACACACTAAAATAGTAAAAATGCCAACACCACTGATATAAACTGAAAAACCACTGCGATTTCAAATGGACAAAAAGATATACCACTGTCGCACAAATTAATTGGTTACTGAAATCTCAATACCAACACCAGCTAATATTTCAATTTTTGAAAGTTCCTCTATCAAAGCTGGCGTCACACCAACAATTCGTATAAATCGTGTGCATGTCGTTTTTACAAATTTTTCCATAGACTTTTTATCAACATGTGGAGAACGAGTTACTGTAAATCTGTCTATCTTTCTTGGCAATGGAACAGGCCCAACAACACGACCACCAACATTTTTAACAGAAGTAATAAAAGATACAGTAGCTCTATCCAACAGACTACTATTATAAGATCTTAATTTAACATTGATATTATGTAATAATGCCATACAAAACTATTATAGTGATATAAGATAATACCTGTTTTTATTTGCAAGAAATAAATTCACACATAATATGCTACAAAATTTATAAATTCACCAACTACATAACCAACGAAGACAGGGCATCGTCAACTTCAATGATAGTATTTTGCATATCAAAATATTTTAATGAATATTTATAAGCAAACTCGCACATATTTTTATATTGTTCATCGCTGTGCAACAATATCTTCCCCATAGCATTGCAAATATCGGCAATATTATCAGGATTTACAATATATCCACTTTTTTCATTTACAATATAATTCTGTAAACCACCAACATATGTAACGATGGCAGGTTTATGCATTGCACCGGCCTCCGCAATAATTCGTGTAGAAGCCTCACCACTCTTTGAGAGAGACAATACAGCATATGATAAAGAATATAAAGCCGGCATATCTTCAAATGTATCTAACAACAAAACATACTTTTGTATCCCGAGTTGTCTTATTTTTTCAACTAATACATGTCTATAACTCTGCGAATTGGCAAAATCACCAATTAAAACACATATAAAATTCTTTGTATTAATATTTATTAGTCTTGCAATGGCATCCAGTAAAGCTGTATGACCTTTTTTATCGTTAAACTTATTTGGGCATAAAAATATATTTTTACCAATAACGGATTCGCCAAGATATTTTGTAGCATCCATTTTTCGCCCCTTACTCACATTATCAATATTAAACATATTTATGTCTATACCACTTCTCACCAATTTCATTTTCTTATGATTAACACCATCATAATTATCTAAGATATAATCACATATATATAAAGACGGCAAAATCATCAAATCACTTTTCAACATTATTTCGTGTCGTTTTTTACAAAACTCGTCTTTTACACTCCATATTTCATTAATATATGTAACAAATTTGATATGCAATCTTTTAGGTATATAACTGGCAATACCGGCATGATCCACAGATGTGACCAACATCATATCTACTTTATTAATACTGCAAATATTCTGTACATAAGCAACTTTCATAAAAAACGGCATTAATTTATTTTTCATAATATTCGAGGTAATAACTTTAATGTCAGCATCCAACAGATGATGATACTTTGCGGAAGAAGCTAAAATAATAACATTAACATTTCGTTTTATAAGACCATTAGCAATATCAATAATATTTTTCGCCGTATCGCCAAAATCAAGCTTATCTACAAATATGAGCAAATTATATCTACTTGTATTTAAAGTTCTTCTGTTTCCAATACAATATTCATTCAATTTAAAGTTATTATATTTCTTTACAAGAATAGACACAATTTAAGCTTCTAAGCAATTGATTAACTTTTTCCTTTTTTCAAAATGCAAGAAAAAGTAATAATGTAAATTGGTTATAGGCATTTTTAATTGAAACTTAAAATCATTTTATCAACTCAATAATTATGCAGTTAAACGAGCAAATGCAACAAAAAGTTGAAAAATTGCAGATTTTGTTAAAAAACAAAGACGAAGAAAATAAACTTTTTATTGGCGATAATATTGATATATTACAGGAATTATATGACAAAAATGGTGAATTTGTTGATATGATTTTTGCAGATCCGCCATATTTTTTATCAAATGATGGATTTACTTGTCAAAATGGAAAAATGGTAAAAGTAAATAAGGGAGATTGGGATAAAAGCAAAGGAGCAGAGGAAAATCATAAATATAATCTCGCTTGGTTGTCTGTTTGTCAAAAAGTTCTAAAAAGAGATGGAACAATTTGGATTTCAGGAACTCAACACGTGATTTTTGACATTGGATTTGCCTTGCAACAACTTGGATTTAAGATTTTGAATATGATAACTTGGGAAAAACCAAATCCAGCACCAAATTTGTCGTGCAGATATTTTACACATTCAACGGAATTGCTGATTTGGGCGAGCAAAAGCGAAAAATCAAAACATACTTTTAATTATGATGCAATGAGAAAAGAAAACAGAGGAAAACAAATGAAGTCTGTTTGGACTTTTACTACTCCAAAAAATAGTGAAAAAACTTTTGGGAAACATCCTACTCAAAAACCAGTTGATTTATTAAATAGAATTATCAAGGCATCAACAAATGAAGGAGATATTGTTTTAGATCCATTTTTAGGTAGTGGAACGACCGCTGTTTCTTGTATCTTGAATAATAGAAAATACATTGGAATTGAAAAAGAAAAGGAATATTTTGAACTTGCAAAGAAGAGGGTTGATGATGCAGAAATAAAGGTGAAAAATGGGTTGTGGAAAGTAAAGTTGCGAAGAAAGGTAAGAAGTGTTTGTTGAATAGTAATATGAGTGAAGAAGAATTACAATTATTTATTTATCAATGTCAAAATGGAAGTAATGTTGAATTGAAGTGTTTCGATAAAGATACATTGTGGGCAACACAAAAACAAATTGCATTATTGTTTGATTGCGATGTGCATAATGTTATGCAACATTTAACTAATATATTTTCAACTGGTGAGTTGGTTGAAAGTTCAGTATGTAAGAATTTCTTACAAACTGCAACAGATGGAAAAAGCTATAACACTAAACACTATAATTTAGATGCAATTATTGCTGTTGGTTATCGTGTCAATTCCGCCAAAGCAACACAATTTAGAATTTGGGCGACAAAGATATTGAGAGAGTATTTAATCAAAGGATTTGCATTAGATGATGATAGATTTAAAAATGGAAATAAATTTGATAGAGAATACTTTAAAGAACTTTTAGAAAGGGTCAAATCAATTAGAGCAAGCGAGAGACAAATATGGATACAAATTACAGACATATTTGCAGAAGTTGCTGTTGATTACGATAGCAAAAGTATTACAACAAGACAATTTTTTTCAATGATACAAAATAAATTTCATTATGCCATAACAGGACAAACGGCGCCAGAAATCATTTATAATAATGCAGACCATAATAAAGAAAATATGGGATTACAAACTTGGAAAGGAAGCCCAGATAAAAGAATAATCAAAAGTGATGTTGAAATTGCTAAAAATTATCTCACTGAAAAACAAATTAAACAACTTGAAAGAAATGTAGTAGGTTTTTTTGATTATTTAGAAGATTTAATAGATAGAGCTACAACACCTTTTACTATGAAAGAGCTTGCTGATTTAATCGATAAATTTTTATCATTTAGAGAATATAAAATATTAAACAATTATGGTAGTATTTCAAAAGAAGATGCGATAGATAAAGCACATAAAGAATATGAAGAATATAACAAAATTCAAAAATCACATTTTGATGAGTTAAAGAAAATAGCCCAAAATCAAAAACAAAACAAAGAATAAATCCTCGTTTTAATTTTATACCAGTGTAGTAAGTTTTGGTCAAGATATTTTGAATATGTCAAGATAAAAAAAAGAAGAAGACAATGATTTGAAGGAAATTTTTAAGTTTAACAAATCAAGAATTTTAAAACATAGAAAATGATTATAATTTGGTAAAAGAAACAATAAAAACGAAAGGGTTTGAATTTTTGACAGGCAAAATGGGAAAATATATCCAACCAAGAACAAAAGGAACAGGACACGGAAGCACAAGTAGAGCATTTTATGCAAGGAAAAATTTGATTGAAATTATTGTTGCATAATTGCTGTATAAAAACAGCAGACAGCTAATTAAGCAACTAATTAAATCATATTCACTGAATCTCTTTAAACAACCAAGCATTACAAAATGATATTGTTGCAAATAACAATCTTCAATACAGAAAACATTATTATTTTATATGACTTTTTTTCCAAAACTAAAAATTGATAAAACATTGCTTGGTGTTATGTGTTATTTAAGCGGAATGTTTATCTCTGTAGCTATAAGTATATTTGTAAAAAAAATAATGGTTCAGTATAAGTTGCCAGCTTGGGAAGTTGTTTTTATTCGTCATTCTATAATCGTGGCACTTTTAATACCATTTATGATAAAGTTTAAATTTAACTTTTTCAATAAATATGCTTTAAAACTCAACACAATTAGAAATTTATTTTATTTTGCCTCAACAATTACATTTTATGTTGTAATGACAAAACTGCCTGTCAATGATTGCATAAGTATAGAATTTTTAGTTCCTGTATTTGCGGGCATTTTTGCAATGATATTATTGCGAGAAAAATGTTCAAAAATAATGTGGTTAGCATTGGCAATATGTATTCTCGGCGCAGGTGTAGTTAAAAGACCGACGATGTCGAACAAAGCCGAGTTTTATGCATATTTAATGCTATTTGCGGTTGTGTTAATGCGAGCAATGACAATAACATTAAATGGTAAATTAGCTACCGAATTCAAAACATCAACCATTGTATTCTACACCAATATAATGATGCTTGTTATGTCAAGTTTCTTCTGTATGACATTTATTAAGCCACACCCAATGGCAATCTTGATACTATTTTTTAGTGCTATATTCTATTGTATTGAGTATATTTTAATCTTCACGGCTCATAAATGGTGCACGGTGTTAACATTACAACCTTGCGAATTCTCAAAAATGCTGTATTCAATAGTTTTGTCATCATTGGTGTTAGGTGAAGCAACAACGAAAAACCAAATTTATGGAAGCATAATTATACTTATAGGTTTCTATATTATGGTAATCGGTAAGAAAAATATAGAAATTAAAAAGACAAAAGTAAATGGGTTAAAAAAGTAGAATAACATTATAACACAATATCGTTACAACACCTGCGATAACTATTTGTTAGTCTTTATTGTCATCGCTGACATCAAGTTTGGTTCTTATACAAGCATCAATAAAAATTTTTTTGACTTTTGCTTGTTGTTTTTTTGTTAAATCAAAAAAAGCATTCATAATATCCAACATATCACGGTTAATATCTTGGTTATTTGTTATAAAGGTCTTGGGGTTTTCTGCAACTTTTAACATCGTTTTCTCGCTTTTCACTTCCTTCTTTGGTAATATATCGGTAATATCACAACCAAAAATATCACACATTTGATATAATGTTCTCGTGCTTATACGATCCACTCCGCTTTCATATTTATGAAGCTGTTGAGATGTAATGCCAAGCTCCTTAGCCAGCATTTGCTGTGTCATCCCAATCATTTTTCTTATACTTTTAATATTTTTACAAACAATAATATCAAAATCTTGCACCTTCTTACCTACCATATCAAATTCAATAAAATAAAAAAGAGGAAAAAACTTGAAACAAGCTATATCTATGTTGTCTTGTTCTTTTAGATAAAAAATAGGAAATAAAAAATTAAAAATCAACAAAAAGTTTATTTTTTTGTTAAAGTTTGTCAAAGATACAATAAGTATTGTCTGCTTCACACAATAAAAATTTGATTTAGATAAACATAAAATTACAATAAATTATGCTCTCTCCAAAATCAACAGCACCAAACAAAACACCGCCATTCTTTTTAACATTCGCAATGAAAAATTTTGATCCATACAAAGGTGGTTTGTTTACTGGTTGCCCGCTTGATAATAGCAAAATCTCCAATGGATACATAAAAGCTGAAGGCAAAATGTCATACAGTCTTACCAACTCAGATGGTAGAAAATACAAATGCTTCACATTGCATCCTGTAATCGAGAATAAAGACATTACACCTTACGACTATGGTAACATTGGTTATGATTTAAATGCCGATTCAATGAAGATATATGCGGGTGGCTGGAATGATTTAAGTGCAAATAACAATGGAAATAAAATCATAAACAATATACAAACATTAGATACAGATGGCAAAAAAGGACATCTATATTTAAATCAAGATGGCAAAGTACATTTAATAATGCTTAACAAAGTCGTCAAGAGGGCCGAGTTATTAAAAAAATATGCGTACAATTACAGCCCATCCAATAATAACGGCTCAATATTCGAAAATAATTCTTGTGACGCATCATTTACATCCGATAATTACGACATAGAAGTAGACAAAAGTGAATCAAGTAATCAGCAAAACAACAGCACCAACAATCGTTTCATTATAAAACAAAAAGAGCTCAATGAACAATCCAAGAATGAAGTAAAAGATTTTTATGACAATTATGGCTTAAGCCCATATGAATGTTTTAAGCTGACATACGACAAAGATAATAATGAATTTACATTACCTTCAAATGAACTAAATGGTGTTCCACAAGATGCTAATAAGGGTATAAAAGTTGATAGAATTTTTGTAAAAAAATCTGTTTTAAATATAAATTCTGGTTATTGGACAGGCTATTGCTCCGATAAGGACTTACGACAGCTACGATACGATAATTATATGAAAAATATAGCAGATGTGCTTGTTGAAAATTTTCCTGACGGAGAAATAAGGATAATTTATGGACAAAACTTTGAAATTATACCAACAAGAACATTTATTGAAAAATATATTCCAGAAGAATATCGAAAAGATTATTTAGATAAATTAGATTCTAAATTAGACAGTATATGCAGTAATATTGATGATATGCAATCAAGCCTAAACATAGAAATAAAACAAAAGATGAATGGACAAGATCAGCAAAAAGTTCCAGCAACAGAAAATACGAATAACAAAACAAATGAATATAACGG
This sequence comes from Rickettsiales bacterium, assembly GCA_017444095.1. Classification (GTDB taxonomy): domain Bacteria; phylum Pseudomonadota; class Alphaproteobacteria; order Rickettsiales; family Deianiraeaceae; genus UBA4311. The sequence goes on from JAFSXM010000001.1 coordinate 55,306, forward strand.
CAACAAAAATAATAAAGATAAGCAAGTAGAAGAACAACAATCTAATCATGCAGACAGAATTAACCCCCGTAGTTATCAAAACAGAACTAAAAGGGCAAGATGGTGAGATAAAATCATCAAGAAACGACATTAGTGAAAATAATATAATCAGTTGTTTACGATCATATTGCCCTTGCAATAAAAACACATCTTGACTATAAAATATCTGCAACTTATTTATTATAGCGGTTTAATATAAAATATATGCTATCAATAGACGACAAATTGCCTGATTTTACATTAAATGCAATGGTAGATTCAAAATCAATGGATAAATGTTTTAAAGTTATAAGCAATAAAGATTTTCAAGGAAAATGGCTATGTTTGTTCTTTTGGCCGATGGATTTTACATTTGTATGTCCTACTGAAATTGCAACATTTGGTGCCAAAGAGGCTGAATTTAGAAAAAGAAAATGCGAAGTCGTTGGGTGCAGTGTTGATAGTGAATTTGTTCACTTGGCTTGGAAAGAACAAAATAAACTTTTAAGAGAAAATGTAAACTTTCCAATGATGGCAGATGTAAAAAGAGAGTTATGCCAAGCATTGGGTATTTTAAATGCTGGTGGTGTGGCAAACAGAGCTACATTTATTATTAACCCAGATGGAATAATAAAATTTGCATCAGTCACAGACGGCAAAGTTGGAAGAAATGTCGATGAGGTAATAAGGGTTTTAGATGCATTACAAACCGACAAATTATGTCCTTGTGGATGGAAAGTAGGTGAGCCAACATTGTAATTGGCCAGAATACGATTTTGATATTTGTTCGTTGCCATATTTGATAGGTCGTGCATATCTCATTAAATGGTTTATCATCAAAATTTCTATATTATTTTGTTTTGTTATAATTCAGTAAACTCTTGATTTGTATAAGTATCATAGATGAAAATAACCTGTATTATTCATAATAAATACTAACATATAATACAGCATCAATCGGCAGATAAATAAAGCAATTTATTTCATTTATAAAGTGTTTGTCGCAATATATATTTTTTGTTGCATAACTTTTTTTTTTTTATTATTGTTCTATGCAAAACAACAACGATGCGGACACATTACAACAAGAATTAAAAAACGTAGTCAACAAGATACGGCAAATGTCAGGATACGAGACATTTACGGATAGTTATGATAAAAAAACACATGAATGCATAAGCTTTCAAGCCAACAACATATCCTTGGATCAACGAGAAATACAAATATTAATGTCGGCTGATACACAAGCTTTGTGTCAAGCACTTATAGACACACAACCATTCTGGTCTTTGTATAATCCATATGTCAAATATTCACTTATAGCCAGTGAATGTCTGGTCGGTACCGCATGCTGTGCTGGTGGGCCATTATTAGCAAATGCTGGGCTGATTGGTTGTAAAGCTGCAACAGGTATCGCTACATGTGGAATTATACCTTGTTGCGATGCAGTAAACAGAGCAAAGGCAAAGAGTGATCATCTATCAAACTATCTAAATGTAGACACATCATTTATATTAAGCAACAAAAAATGTCCACAAGCACAGTTTATTGACTACCTTGCAGTATTGTCCACATGTCGTATTCACACAGAAGATGATAAAAATACACTACTGAAAATACTTAACAACCTAACACCACTACAATGCAAACCAGAGCAATCACAAAATAACAACTATAACAACAACAACATGGAAGATATCAACAACGAAAGCAAAATGGACTTGACAAATGTTGATGACAAATCCAATATCAAAAAAAATTAACGAGAGTAGAATTCAACCACCAAGTTAAACTCTGCATTAAATGGATATGGAACTTCTCCTAATGCAGGATAACGAACATATTTATATGTCATCTTGTCGTCGTCAGCCGATAAATATGCAGGAATTGACCTGTCTTTTTTATCAATACAAGCTTTAACAAAATCAAACTCTTTTGCTTTTGAAGATAATGTAATAATATCTCCTTCCTTTAATAAATAAGAACGGATATTAACTCTCTTACCATTAACCAACACATGTCCGTGCGAAACAAACTGGCAAGCAGAATACATCGTAGGCACAATCCCAAGACGGAAAATAGTAATATCTAAACGACGATTTAACAAGACATTAAGATTTTCATTGGTATCACCTTTCAAATTAAATGCCATAGCATAATATTTATGCAGTTGTTTTTCCGTAATATTGTGGTGAAATTTAATTGCTTGTTTTGCAATTAGCTGTGTTGCATATTCTGAATTCTTTCTAATAGATGTTTGCCCGTGTTGACCGCAGAAATAATTTCTAAAATTGATAGCATCCTGTGGGTGTCCGTGAATACTCTTGCCAACCCTACGACTTAGTCTAAATTTTGCATATTTCACCTTTGACATACTAAATACTTAATAAGTAATTATAGCACTTATCAATAAGGTTGATTTATTATTGTCAAGGAATAATTGCCAATCAAGCTCAATACAAGTTATATTACTATATGACAATAATGTCATAACATGCGACACCGAGTTTATCATCTTGAAGATTTTTTTTATAAACTATATCGTTCCATTGTAGAAGTATTTTGCCTATCTTTTTAAGATGTATTAGTTTTTGATTTTTATGGATTTAAATGTTAAAGTAAATGTTCCATTGGTAGAACAATTGGTTCCATTGGTAGAACAATTGTGCGGCGACTTGTTGCGTCCAAGTGCAAAAGTTATTGGAGATAATTTGGCAAAAATGTTCCAATCTATTCCAGTTGCAGGACTATATTTATTTAATTGTAGCAAAAAAGTATTAGAAATACTTTTTAATAAAATAAATAATATAAGAGAAGAAAATTTACAAATTCCAGATACTCATTTATTTATGAAAAGTATAGAATGTTTGCAATATAGGGATGATAAAGATTTAATAACACAAATGTTTATAAATTTAATAACAAATGAATGTGATAAAACAAAAGCAGACAAAGTTCACCCAGCTTTAATAGATATTTTAAATAAAATGTCAAAAGAAGAAGCTATGTATTTGTATAAAAATAGAGATATGCTTTTGTCTGGTTGTTGCGGAAGTTCAATAATGTGTTGTAATGACCTTGATTCTGGCGAAACTGTGCAAAACCTTGTAAATTCAGAAGAATTTAAAGTACTCTCAAACCTATCAAGTTACGGATTATTAAGCAACCAAGTTGCTACAAAAATGGAACCTAGTTTTACGGACGAACAATTACAATTTCCTTTTATTAGAAATAATTTACTTTTTCTTTTATTGGAATGTTTACCAGATAATTTAGAAACAAAATAAATATTATCATTAAAAACAGAATTGCAACAACCGAAAGCAAGAGCAAGAATGATAGAGACATGATTGATTTTATCAATCATACATTGATATAGCCACTTGTACCCTGCCCTACATTCGCTGATGCAACATAGTTTTTGACATATTCATCTTTTGCTTTAAAAATCTCCATTGGCTTACCTGACCAAATAATTTCACCATTTCGCAAAACAACAATTTTATCTGCTATTTTTAATGCAGAATTCAAATCGTGAGTAATAGTAATAAAGGTCGCACCTGTCCTCTCTCTTGTTTTTAAAATTAAATCATTGATAGTATCACACATAATCGGGTCAAGCCCTGTTGTGGGCTCGTCAAGCAATATCAAACTAGGCTGTTTTACAATCGTTCTTGCCATTGCAATTCGTCTTTGCATACCACCTGATATTTCCGTAGGTTTTAAATTTAAAGAGTTTTTTGCAACACCAAGCTCCTCCATAATCTTAATTGCAATAGATTTCATTTTTTTTGGTTCTTTTTTTTGTATATATAGTTCATAAAACATAATATTCTCCCAGAGAGTAAGATGTTCGAAAAGACCAGAATATTGAAACAAAAAACCAACTTTTTTCATCAATTTATCACGATTTTTTTCTGTAATGCCAACCACCTGTTGCCCGTCGATAACAACACTGCCAGATGTCGCTTCCAGCAACATACCGATAATCCGCATTAACACTGACTTTCCCATTCCGCTTTCACCCAAGATAACAACACTTTCACCTTCTTCACAAGAAAAAGACACATCTTTCAATACATATCTTGTAGCAAATTTTTTTCTCAAATTTTTTATGTCTACTCTTATACCAGACATATTACGATTACTACAATTTCACTGAAATAACTAATTTAGTTTAGATTTTTCAAAATCAGCAGCAACTGACATTTTGATAATTTTATCAGGTTTTGCCACTATACCATTGTTGGCAATATCGCCCTTTGTAATCTTGTCAACATACTCCATGCCATCAACAACATACCCCCAAATTGTATATTGCCCATCAAGATAAGTGGAATTAGCTAATACAATAAAAAACTGGCTATCAGCACTATTTGGGTCTTGTGCTCTTGCCATAGAAACTACACCCCTTTTATGGCTATACTTATTGGTAAATTCAGCAGGTAATTTCTTACCACTTCCACCAGCACCTGTCCCTGTCGGATCTCCGCCTTGTGCCATAAATCCTTCTATTACTCTATGAAAAGTTAAGCCATCATAAAAACCTTCTCGCACAAGTTCTTTAATCCTCGCGACATGTTTTGGTGCAACATCTGGCAACATTCTAATTACCACACGACCATATTTTAAATCAAGGTATAAAGTATTTTCCAAATTTGTTTCAACCTTCTTTACACGAGAAAAATCATCAGATACAACCATATAACAACCAAATAATACAGAGGCCATAATTACTGCCAAAAAAAAACCTACAAAAAATTTTTTTACCTTCATAGTGGGAAGAAAATAAATTTGTTTTTTAATTTTCAATTAAATATTGTCAATACACCACTTGGTGGCTATAAAAGATAATATATTTATGAAAATACAATGTAAAGTTGTCAATGATAATAGTAATCTTATAACATTATCAATTGTTGATGATGATAATAATTTAATCTCCAAAGTAGATTGCCAACAAGTGAATTTGTGTGAAAAATTGCCATGTTTAATTTATACATTAGAGGAAAACATTAAAGCTGATGGTAAAAATTTACAAAATATCAAGCAAATTGATATAAGTATAGATAGCACAAAAAACATTACCACAAAACGAATTTTAATAAGTTTTTTTAATGGTTTTTTCATTAACAACACAACGACTTTATGCTTTAATGTCTTTAATTGTTAAAACAAATTCATTATCGTGATATTTAATTACAAGATTGTCATAATTCTTAAATTCACCATTAGAAACTCTTTCTTTAATCTGTGATAACTCTAATATTGGGTTATCTACATCAAGATATATTGCATTATTAGGTGTAATCGTGCCAGATGCAACACCTGTAAATGTATTAGAAGCAACTTGCCTCTTTGGAGTCGTTGGTATAAATGCGGGCGATGCAACGGCAAATGCTTTTACTTCATTGTGACGAATAATATTATTATTACTTTGATGAATAAAAGTTGCATTAGTGTTAACATCCGTTTCACCGGTAGTAGCAAAATTGTTAACACCACTGCCTGTATTGGCAGATTTATATTTTCTATTTGCACCAAGTTTTACATCTTCTCTTGTTTTATGTTGTGCAAAAAAGTCATCCAAGTCATAAATGTCTTTAATTTGCAACCTTGTTCCAGTTTCTGCGCTTGTGGTAGCTGAAGCCTCAATAACAACTTTATGTCCTTCAGCCAAAATATCAGCTTTTTGATTTATTAAATCATCGTTAAATAACGATGTCTCGTATAAACCGCCGAAGTCTAACAAATGCACGAAAGCAAACTTTTTACGATTTTTAAATCGCATTCTTACTTCTGTAATCACACCACACATCAGCAATCGTGTTTCATTCTTATATGTTGTCTCCAAAGCATCTTGCCCTACCTCAAACTTAAATGCCTCAATCTTATCCCGATAAGGATCCAATGGATGAGTGTTCATATAAAAACCAAATATTTCAAATTCTAATGCAGACAGCTGTTCGTCATTATATTCTGGATACTGCCTTAATCTTGGTATCTGCGGGATACTATCGTCTTCTCCAAACATATTCATCACCCGAGCGGTATTGTTTTCTCTATCTCGTTTCGCCCATTCTTGCGTAATTTCAACTAAACTTTGAATATTCTCCAATATAGTTCTCCTATTAAACCCTAATGCTTTCCAAGCCCCTGATTTGCATAAACTTTCAATTGTTTTTTTACTAAATAAATTTTTATTTTTTAGTCCTCTACCACAACGAGTAAAAAAGTCTTGCAAATCTTTAAATTTACCTCCCTCTTCTCTAATCCTACATATATCTTCAGCAAAAACAACACCCATACCTTTAATCGCTCCCAAGGCATAAACAATTTTGCCATCCCTACACGAAAATGTTGCGGTTGATTCATTCACATCAGGCGGGATAATCTCAATACCCATGTTTGTGGCTTCATTAACAAAGCCATTCAGTTTATCTGTTTTGTTTATATCCAAATTCATTAATGCTACCATAAATTCTACTGGATAATGAGCTTTTAAATAAGCCGTTTGGTATGAAATAATAGTATAACTCACGGCATGTGCCTTGTTAAAGCCATAACCTGCAAATTTTTCAATAACATCAAACAGCTTAACTGCTTCATCTTTTGACACAAGCCCAAGTTTTTCCGCTCTTTCACAAAAAATGCCCTTTTGTTTATCCATTTCTTCCTTAATCTTTTTACCCATTGCCCTCCGCAATAAATCTGCCTCTCCTAATGAATAACCAGCTATTTTTCTTGCCACTTCCATCACTTGTTCCTGATAGATAATAATTCCATATGTTTCTTTCAAAATTGGTTCTAATATTGGATGGTAATAATCACATTTTTCTTGCCCCATTTTTCTTCTTATAAAAGATGGCATATTTTCCATTGGGCCGGGTCTATTTAATGATGTAATAGCGGCAATATCTAATATTTTGTCTGTTTTTATTCTTTTTAAAGCATTTCTTGGCAATGGTGTTTCAAGCTGAAAAATCCCCTTTAAATGTCCTTTTGCCAATAAATCAAAAGTTTTTTTATCATCAACTGGTAGTGTGTCTATATTGATTTCTTTACCTGTATTTTGTTTAATCATTTCGCAAGCTTTTGATAAGACAGTCAAAGTTTGAAGCCCCAAGAAGTCAAACTTCACCAGCCCAATCTTTTCGCAATCCTTCATATCATAGCCAAACACTGCAATACGATGCTCTGGCTTTGCATTAAACCAATCTATACTGCTATTACCGGTAATTTTCTGTTCTGTTGTCTTATGATGACTTTTTTTTATAACATTACCATTCTCGTCTAATTCCTCAATAGCATGGTTAATACTTTTAATTTGTGCGACAGAATTTTCATCCCCTTCCAGTTCTGTATCATCACCAACCTCAATTTCTTCATCTTCTTCACTGCAAACAGGCCCAATTTCAATCAGTGGTTTGTCACCAATCACAACACCGGCAGCATGCATGGATGTATTGCGGTTTAAATCTTCCAAACACATTGCAATATCCATCATTTTGGCCATTTTAGGGTCATTCTCCTGTGCTTCTCTTAGTTTCGGTATCATTTCTAATGCTTTCTCCAAAGTAATTGGCTCTAATGGATTAAATGGTATCAGCTTAACAATTTCATTGGTATCGTTAAAAGACATCTGCATCACTCGTCCAACATCTTTTAACACCATCTTCGCTTTCATTTTTCCATATGTTATAATTCTTGATACACTATCTTTTCCGTATTTATTCATTACATATTCAATTGTTTTCCATCTATTCTCTTGGCAAAAATCTATATCAAAATCTGGCATTGATACTCTTTCTGGATTTAAAAATCTTTCAAAAAATAAACCATATTCTAACGGGTCAACTTCGGTAATTTTTAAACACCAAGCGACCAATGAGCCTGCACCGGAACCACGGCCAGCACCAACAGCAACTCCGTTATGCTTAGACCACTGGACAAAATCAGCAACAATTAAGAAGTATCCGGGGAAACCCATTTTTTCTATAACTCCAATTTCATATTTTAGCCTTTCTAAATAATCTTCTTTTTTATGTATAGCCTTGTTCCAATCTATCTGCTTAAACCGCACCTCCATTCCTTCATATGCCATTTTTTCCATCATTTCCGCTTCCTTTTCAGGACTATCACAAAAATGAGGTAATGTTGGTTTTCTTTTGTGTATTAAAAAACTACATCGCCTAACAATTTGCTCCGTATTCTCAATAGCCTCTGGAATATCACTAAACAAGTCTTCCATCTCTTTGGCAGATTTTAAATAATATTCTTCGTTTAACCTCTTGCGGGTTGGGTCTGTTAAAAATACCTTGTCCCTTATGCAAGCCAAAGCATCAAAAGCTTTAAAGTGTTCTCGCTTCACAAAACACACATCGTTCGTTGCAACCAAAGGTATATTGTTTTTATAAGCATAATCTATTAAAAAGTCTTCTAATTCTTTTTCTTTCGTTCGCCCATGCCTTGTTAGCTCAATATACATCCTATCACCAAAAGTCTTATGTAATTCATCTAATGTTTCGGTTGCCATTTTAGCACCAAAGTTGAGAAATTCATAACCAATTACACCACGATATCCACCTGTAAGTAATATGACATCTTCGCTATATTGTTTCAGCTCATCCATTTTGACCCACAGCTGTTGAAAGTCATTCTCCTCGTGTTCAAAATGTCCACATTGCAGTATTTTAAGCATATTTAAATAACCTTTTTCGCTCTTTGCTATTAAACCAAGTTGAGGATAAAGGTTGTTTAAATCATAAATCTCCTTGCCAATAAACACATTCAAGCCAATCAGTGGTTGAACCTTTAAATCTTGCAAATGCATAGACCAGCGAAGACCAGCAGACAACGACATATCATCCATCAGGCACATTGCTTTTGCATCACTTTCCTTTATAAAATTCTCCAAGTCGGCAAGCTTGCAAGCACTTGTTAACAACGAATATTCCGAGCGTGTACGAAGGTGGTAGAAGGGCATTAGTTGTGTGTATTAGACAATTTTATTAATGTTTTTATACTCAAATCTTTTACTGAAAAAATCATTGGATTATTCTGTAAATAACTTTTATTGCTATAAATTTCATCGGCAACAAAAATATAGGTATTATATTGATGTGTGATGATATTTGCCTTATCTTCATTCAAATCAATGCCAAGTGTAATTTCAATCATAATATCAATATCACTTGATATAGATGTATGTATAAATTGTTTATATCTCTCCCTTAATGTCCGTTTTGCACCTATTCCAAATGTTTTATTGTTGAATTCAAAAAAGAAATCAAATTCCATACTTGCATCCGCTGTATCGTGTTCTTTCAAAATATTTTGAATACCAAGTTTAGTTAATACAGATAAAATTCTTGTTTCATAATCGACACCAGAGTCAGATATAATTGATTGATTTAAACATTCTATAAAAATAAGCATAAATATTTGGTTAGTTTCAAGACCAAGTTTTTGGAATTTACACATTTCAGTTGCCATTGTTGCCAACATTTCACACGCATCTTGCGACATAAAATTTACATCTCCTTGTTGTAGTTTTTCAAAAAACATTAAAGTTAAAATCGCTCCATAAACCCTTGTTGTATATGGTTTGCAAACCGATATTTTATCATATTCAATTGATAAAGGATTGATATGTTTTAATTTTTCTATGTTTATATCTTTTTGAATTTTTGATTCGTTTAAGAGTAAATCTTTTATTTCATATACTCTCAAACTAAAAATAAATAATTCAATATCTATATCACTATTTAATCTTTCAATAATCATTTCCAAATTTTGTATATCTTGTTTTGAAGTAAATAATTCCTGTATTTTATTTATGAATGATGTTTTGTTTTTCAAAAATAAATTATGCAATTCAAAAATTTTTAATATTTTAGTTTTAACTGGTTTTAATTTGACAATCGTTTTCAAGAAAACATAAAATTGTAAATTTACATCTAACTTGTTTTGTGATATGACAATTTTTTCATTTTGTTTCATATTTTTTATAAAATAAACAGATATTTTCTGATATTGATTTAATTACCGGAACAGCAACACTGTTTCCACATTGTTTATACATTTGCAAATCACTGACTACAATTTTAAAGTCATTTGGAAAACCCTGTAATTTTGTAGCTTCTCTTGGCGTCAATCTTCTTGGGTTTTTATCTTTTTGTTTTATCAAAATTTCAGAGCCGTCTTTATAGTATCTTGCTGATATTGTCCTTGTATAAATTGCATCGTCGTCAAATAAACTATATCCAAAACCATTTCCTTTTGCCTGTTGTTTAGTCTTTCTGTTTTTCAAATATTCCCATAAATGATCTGTAATCGTGTATTTCTTGTCAACTTCTTTGTCCAAAATATCACTTAGTCGTGTCTTAATTACTGTCTTTTCTGGAAACTCAAATTCATTACAATCTTCAAAATCATCTTTTTTAAAACCAACAATATAAATCCTCTCCCTATTCTGTGGAACACCAAAATCTTTTGCATTCAATACTTTATAATTTACAAAATAACCTAAATCCTCTAATGTTTGCTTGATAACAGCAAAAGTTCTACCTTTATCGTGGGTTAAAAGATTTTTTACATTTTCAAGAAATACTATCTTTGGTCTATGATATTTTACAATTCTTGCAATTTCAAAAAACATTGTTCCCCTTGTGTCTTCAAAACCCTTTTGTTTCCCTGCTATTGAAAATGGCTGACAAGGGAAACCAGCACAAAGCATATCAAATGACGGAATGTCCTGCTCTTTAATTTTTGTAATATCGCCACTTGGTTTTTCGTGAAAATTTGCTTCATACGTTTGACAAGCAAATTTATCTATTTCACTTGAAAAAACACATTTACATTTTATGCCATTTTCTTTACATGCTTGTTCAACGCCGAGGCGAATACCGCCAATTCCAGCGAATAAATCAATAAATTTCATCTCTGTAATCTTTTCTTGCATCCGCTTGTTTATTGTTTGAGTTCTTTTTGTTTCTCGCAAACATTGCAAATCAAGTTGTTTTGCAAATGCACGCACTTTCTCATCTATTTTATGTTGTAATACGGAATCCATGGCTTATTTAATGATAAATATTTTTAATCATTTTAATTTTCCACAATCATTTTGATATTTTTTCAAATCTCTATTATTTGCCAATCGCCATCCTCCTCTTATCAAATACACCAATGAAAAAACCAATAGTGATGATAATTGCTCCAATGACTTGGTTTGCGGTTGTCATTTCACCAAGAACAAGTGATGATAAAATAACGGAATACACAAATTTTGAAAACTCGCACGGCTGAATAACAAGCACACTGCAAAATTTATATGCCGTATAAATTAAAATATACTCTATGCAATAAATCAATCCCGCAAAAGCAAGTATTGCGATGGCATAAGGATGTGGTTTTGCAAATTGCCAAATAAAGCAAGCGGACGATAAAAACATAATAATATGTGTATAAAACACAATCGTTGAAGTATTAAATGTTGTCGCAAGTTTCTTATTAAGAATAGTAATAAATGACCTCATAACAATAAATACAACCAGCAAGGCATAAGTGTAAATACTGGCACTATCATTAAAATCAGGTTGTTTAATGATAAACCCTCCACAAACACATACAAGCAAAGAAAGCCAAATTATTTTTGAGCCCTGCTCTTTTAGAAAAATCATTGCAAAAATACTCGCAACAACTGGAACAAAGAATTGAAAACTCGTAATATCATTGACAGACATTTTTGTCAAAAGTGTGTATAGTAAATATGTAGACACGGCATATAACACATTTCTAATGATATTTGGTTTTAAAGTATTCTTATTAAGAAAATTAAATTTAAACTTTATCATAAACGGCAACAGCATCAGGCAAATTGCTAATTCACGAATAAATATAACTTCCCAAGAAGGTAGCTGATATTGCACCATAGCTTTTTTTACAAAAACACTATTGCAAACAGACAGAAACATCGCCAAAAGAAACATTCCGCAACCAGCAGAAATTGGATATTTCTTGGCAAAAGTTTTAATATAAGAAAAGTTAAAAATCCGCATAAGCTCTATAGCTCGCCCATTCATAATAAATAATTTGCAATAAATAATTTGCAATAAAGCTTATGCTTACAAATGATATTGAAAGCGGAAACAACTATCTACCTGCTTCCATTTTTTTTCTTTCTTCGTCAAGGCATTTTTCAAATGCTTTGCTGTCAAGCTTTTTAACATTTTTATTTACATTACCATAAATTAGTTCAAACACTTTTGCCTCTTGCACCGAAAATGCAACATAGTTATAAAGTTTTTCATCTTTCTTTACATCGCTAATAGCTTTATTTATATCAAAACCACCTCTAATTGCATCTTGTGTGATAGTTTGGTTTATTTCTTCCTCACTAACCTTAATGTCATTAACTTTTGCCAAATGGTCAATTAGATAGAATGTAGAATAACTTTTTCTTAAATTTGTTTCTATTTTTGCACGAGTAGCTTTTTCATCAAATTTTTCCTTGTTTTTGTCATCTTTCGCATTAGCATTTGCTTGCTCAAATTGTTCCTTTGCCTCTTGCAGTCTTGCATCGGTTTCCTTGTCTATAAATGTATCAGAAAGTTCAAATTTGTTTTTTTCTATTACGGCATCAAACAGCCTATCTTTTTGATAAACTTTCATTTGGCTCTCGTAAATGTTTTTTAAATTTTGGAAAAGTAAATTTCTTACAGCTTCCATATTTTCAAAACCAATCTGTTTTGCATATGCATCAGTCAATTCTGGTAGCTTTTTAACAAACACATCGTTAATTGTAATTGTAAAAATAGCATCCTTACCAGCCAAATCACTCACATGATACACATCTGGGAATTTCACTTTTATATCAAAAGTATCACCTTTTTTATGTCCAATGATTTGTTCCTCAAAGCCATTTATAAATGCTTTACTGCCAATTTCCAATTTATATCCTTTGGCAGATCCACCATCAAATTCTACACCATCCAGTGTCTTACCAACAAAATCAATGTCAACCAAATCAGTATTTGCTACAACATGACCTTCTTTTGCAAGTTCACTTGTCGCTGTCTTTGCACGAAATCTTTCAACTTCTTCTTGTTTATCCTCATCTGTTAGCTCTAACTGATATGCATCAATGGAAATCTTGTCAAAATCAAATTTCTTTGGCATTTTTGGTTTTACAATGAATTTGACACTCACATTAACATCTTTGTCAAACTCAAACTGATCTTTTATTGTAACCTCAGGTCTAAAAGCTAAATCAAAATTTTCATCTGCAACTATTTTATCAACTGCTTTGCCAATTTCAGCAGTACAGGCTCTTCTTAGTGCATCATCGCCATATTGTTTTCTTAAAACATTTTCTGGCACATGCCCTTTGCGATATCCATCAATATGAACTTTGGCTTGTATTTTTCGTAATTCATCGCCAATGCTATTTTCTATATCGGCCTTATCTATTGTAATGCTCCACTCTTGTGTTAAGTTATCTATTTTTTTTATCATTTTTTGTTTTGTTGCCATACAAATTACTCTTTAAACGTGCGATAGAAGGGACTTGAACCCTTACACCTTACGGCACAAGGACCTAAACCTTGCGTGTCTACCAATTCCACCACAATCGCATTTTCCTTGTTGTTTCTATAAAAAAATAAAAGTAAAGTATCCTTTTCTTCTTCATGTCAGTTCCGGTAATAATTATCACAAAGATACCACCAGCCAAGGTACAACCAATAACTAAATTGATAGTTGAAAATATAAATCTATATTGTAGAATAAAAATGATAATTGTTGGATGTTCTCATATGCATTGTGTAAATAAAATGTTAATTTTCCTTACTTCTTTGTGTTTGCAAATGCAAATTTGTCTTGCATCGCAAGAAGATGTAAATACACAAAAAGCAAGCATCACAACCACAACGGCCACCAATGAACCAAATGGATTAGTGAAATTTTTTAGAAATTATATTTTTAGCGAAAAAAATCAAATCTTTGGAGACAATAAATATGGTATTTTCTTTACATACGGTGTATCTGTAAAACACGACAGAGTTAACGACATACACGAAACTTTTGAAGATTATTACAGAAATAGTGAATTAGAAAAAGACAAAAATATTCGAGACAATTTTACTTGGTCAAATAGATATAGGGCAGTTGGTGTTGCTTCTATACACTATGCCGTTCCAGATAGACTAATGCATATAAATGGTAGATTATCGCTTGGTTTTTTTAATTGGCACGGGTTAAATAGTGAATATAGCAAAAGATTTGGAGCAATTGGATTGGAATTTATACAAGAATTCATATTTGGTTCACCAATGATATACTTTACAATGGGTGCCGGTCCTGCCTATGTTTTTGAAATTGAAGGATACAATAGACATGTAAATATGGCATCACAATTCTTCTTTACCATTGTTGCCAATGTAGGACATCGGTTTGACAATGGTGCGGTCGTTGAAATTGGTTGGAAACATTATTCTAATGGTCGTTTAAGAGTGCCAAATATTGGATTAGATAATATTACTATGACAATTGGTTATACATTTTAATCTTTAAAAAAGAGTAAAAAAAATAATCTAAATATATCCACTTTTCAGCCATTAAAAGTATCTGTTGCATATATTGACAAATAGCGATTTCGTGGTACCATATCAATGTCCCTTTTTATATGTTAAATTTTCTTAATTTCTCATTCAATTACATTGATGTTGTATGTTTCTTTGCGATCTATTTTTTGTTAGCAACATACTTTGGCAATAAAGTATTATATTCATCAAGAATGAAATATGTTGAATATATTTATTCCATAATTTGTATATTGGCAATAACGATATGTACCAATCCTTTCTCTTCACTACAAATAAGACTTACAGGCACAAATCAAATTATGTTAATACTAATGTTAATAACTTTCCTTGTGTTAACCATTAAAGCCGTTTTACATAACCAAACGGCAGTTTTATTAAATAAATGTAGTAATGAATATTACAACATCTATAACAAAACATTCAACTTTCCAAGTTCAAGATTGGCCAATCGTGATATGGAACAAGAATATGAAAATATTTATTCCACAACACTATCTAATAATACCATCACGACACAAGAGGCAAATATACAAGATAATGTATGTCTTGATAAACAAAATAATAACCAAGCAACAACCGATACGCAAATAGATGATGTAAAGTTGCAACTATCACACTTACAACAACAGATAAATAGCATTCAAAACAAGGAACAACCACAACAGCCTACAAATAATCACGAAATGGCACAGCATATCAGCATAATAGAGGGTAAAATCGTAATTTTAGCAGATAAAATACATAATATGGAAAAACAAACCATAGAGAAACAGCAACAAGACATTGAAAACATCAAATGCCAACTTTCACAACAAAATAACGACAACAAAGCTCAATTAGTGCAAGTAGAACAAATTGCACAATCAATTATTACAAAACAACAGGCACCAATCGTTCAGCAATTAAACGAACTGCGAGACGATATGGGTTATTTACAAAATGCCTTGCAAAACACCATAGACCGCATCGCAAAAGTATTTGCTTTATTTAAAAGAATTATAAAAAATTATAACACTACAAATTATGCATAATCAACAGAGCATTGGTACGGCCAACAATAACAATATTACCAGTCTTCTTACGGAAGATGTGGTGTCATTAGCAAAACCAATATATGATTTTTACCCACTTTTTGACAGCCAAAGTTTTTTAACCTTAATCAGTATAATATGCAAACAATATAATGTTGATAATATATTGCAAAAACTTGAAACCGAGTTCATTAGACCTAATGTTTATAGACTAAGTACATTTACAGATTGCATTACATTGTTATCATTAGAAGCACAAAAGAGTAATTCCAAAGACATAATGTATGCACCGTTCATCAATATTGTTGCCAAAATACATCAAATATTGCAAACTGCAAAAGCACAACAACAAAATAATGATTTACAATATGAGGTTAATGTAGATAAAAATTTGAGATATTATCAAGAAATTGTCAACATCATTACAAACGAAATATCTGCATATGCAACAAAACAGACACAATACACAGATAATGCAGGACAACAATTAACATTTGATGTCGCCACTGATAATAACCTATACTCACTTTCTCCAACACAAGGGCTGGCATTCTTAAATAAAAACCCATATCGATTTTTTATTGAGAAAGTATTGGGCATTAAAGCTGTAAATGATTGGGAAGAAAACGTAAATACAAGGTTATATGGTATAGTAATACATGAAATTATGTATACTTATGCTAATATTTGTAAAACAAAGCAATACGAGAATATCAACAAACAATTATTCTTAAATATAGCATTGCAAACATTATTCAAATACAAATTAGATAATGATATTGTGCTACAAGCCAAGATTGACATACTATCAAATCTTGCCGTTGAAATTGAAAGAAAAGCAAAACAGCAATCATTAGATGTATTGTGCGAGACGCCACTCTCGCATATATTTAATCAAGTCAAAATTACTGCAAAAGCCGATAGAATAGAAATTAACCATAAAACAAAAGAAATTTATATCTATGACTACAAAACCGGACAATTACCAACACAACAACAAGAATTAAAAGGTGAAAAAACACAATTAGCCATCATTGCAATTTTACTATTACAACACGAACAATATAAGCATTATTGCATCAAGAAAATGCAATACATCTGTCTTTCTGGTAGAGATAAAGACAATCGACTGTCTAATATAGATACACACATTATACCGGAAATACAAGATAACCTGTTAAATTTAATAGATTATTTTTTTACTAATGGCAAACCAAATTATGATAAGTTTGTAGAAATTAAACCAAGCTCGTTTGTCTTTGACAAAACCGAGTTATCTATTAAATATTTATCAAGAATAAGTAATTTTATAACACTTTATTAAAATAACATATCATTTTTATTAAAAAGAATATATCAATCCTTACAGGCATTATACTCTTGACTTTTATTTTCATAAAATTCGTTTTTCCTTTGTATGTTAGAAAAAGTAAGACAATTTGGACAGAGGTTTGTAATCGCCAAACACGAAGCACAGGTAGATAGGTTTAATGTTGGTGATACCATTACTGTTGGGCTAAAAATCGTAGATGGCGGTGTCGTTCGTGTGCAGGATTTTACTGGTGTATGTATTGCATATCGTAAAAAAGGTGTTGGCACAAATTTTATAGTAAGGAAGATGTCTGGTGAAGTAGCTGTTGAAAGAAATGTTATGTTATATTCACCTTTGGTTGCTTATGTTAAGTTAGTGAAACAAGGTGTTGTTAGAAGGGCTAAATTGTATTATATGAGAAATTTATGTGGTAAAGCTGCGAGAATTAAAGAAAGAGTAGTCATTAAGCAAACAGCAGAAAATAATATAAACAATGCCCCAGCAGAGAACACCCAAGCAACAGAATAATAAAATAGTGTAGTATATGGACGAGCTAAAACATCGTAGCACCACCATCTTGTGTGTCAGGAGGGGTAATGAAGTTGTTATGGCTTCCGACGGCCAAGTAACTTTGGGTAATATGGTTGAGAAAAATACTGCCCGTAAAATTAGAACTTTTAAAAAGGGTAAAATTATCGCTGGTTTTGCCGGCTCTGTCGCAGATTGTATGACACTCTTGGATAGATTAGAGAAGAAAATAGAGCAATACGATGAACTATTAAGAGCTTGTTATGAATTGGCAAAAGAATGGAGAACAGACAAATATATTCGCAATTTGGAGGCATCAATTATTATCACCAATGGAGAAATGATATTATCGTTATCTGGAGATGGCAATGTATTAGAGCCAGAAAATAAGGACATTGCTTCAGTAGGTAGTGGTAGTGTGTTTGCATTAGCATCGGCACGAGCATTATACGATAACACAAAAATGAGTGCAGAAGAGATTGTTAAAAAATCTATGGAAATCGCAGGAAATATGTGTATTTACACAAACCATAATTTATCAATTGAAAAACTATCTATCAACAAAACAGAAAAAAATAGCAATAAGACCATAATGCATAAAACAAAAAACAATGTTAAATCAAAAAGAAAATAATGTAAAAATTATTGTCGCGAATTGGCAAATGAACGGCGATTTTGATTTTACTTATCACTATTTCAAACATCTGTGTGAATGTGTTTTGCCGGATCACTTACGGCTAATTGTATGTCCTCCCTTACAATTTATCAACTTGGGTTTTAGATTGCTAATGGAGCACGAAATTACACAAATTTGTCTTGGTGCTCAATGTGTTTCCGCAAATACAAACACAAATAACACAGGTGGTGTATCTGCTACAATGTTAAAAGAATGTGGGGCACAGGTTGCATTTGTATACAATAATCCTAATGATAATGGTAATGGCAAAAATACTGCCAATGAAAAAGTAAAAAATCTTATAAAAGAAAATTTATGTCCTATCATAGGCTTGTCTATTGATGTAACACAAGATGAAAATAGCATCAATGATAGTATATCTCAACAAATCAAGATGTTTTTGCAAGATATAAAAACATTAGATGTTTTAATGGTGGCATTTTCCATTCAAAATGCAGAAACAATAGATAATGTGTTATTAGCTCAACACATTTCTAATATCTCAACAATCATTCGCAACTGCATTTTGAAACATTACAGCATCAAGAACATATATCTTCTTTATGAAGAGAATATCAATGGTGCAAATATTAAACAGATTATGGCGAATAATGATATAGATGGTATAGTCTTAACAAGCTATTCACTGCAAATACACAATTTTTGTGAAACTTTAGAACACCTGTAATCAATATTGATATGGCTAATAAACAGATTGATCAACAAAATCAACAAAAAGTTTTATTAGATTTTAGTGAAGATATTGTGCCATTACCCACACAACAACAATCATACTTTGTATGTACGGAAGACAACAACATCACACAAGTAAAAGTCTATGGAAAACAAAGCAATATACAAACAGGACATCTATTTCATATAGAAGGCAGTTTTTCAGCTCAAACATTACAAGACATAATCACCGGCTCGCCGTCGTGCATCTTTTTTGTTATCACCAATGTATGTTGGAACAGCCAAATACCTTCCATTAAGACTGCATCCACACAGAAACATCTTATCATCATCACCAATGGCTTACCGACTGATTTATCAAATATGACTGAAAATCAAGTTAATACTTTGTTAAAGGAAAAAAATATCACTTTAATTATTAACGAAGATGGACAACTGATGTTATCGCAGTATAATTGTCAAAAATGTGTGTTAATATCAAGCAACAACGGGATAGATCCAAGTAATAATGTAAATAATTTTACTCTGCAACACAAAATGATAAGAACTATGGCACAAGAAGCATTATCACGGCAAAACCGTGCTAATACCATACATACAAGTGCTATAAATACTCAAAATGAAGTATTTTTGTTAAAAAAATCGCATTTACCACACCATATGCCAACTAAATATGTCGCTATGACAGCAAACAATATAACAAAGACAAGGCATATTGGCATTTTTAAATCACACAACACAATTCTTGTTCCAGATTATGGCATTTCTCCACTTGAAATTAAAATTCTTAATTGCTATTTCAACATTCACATTATACCATTAACACACGATGTAGAGAAATATTCATCAGCTAACAGTTCGCATAAAATACCATTTAATGGTATTATTTTACCGACATCATTATATAGCTTATCAAGTATTGATACAAATATAAAAAATAAAATCTCCACTATTGTTGCAACAAAAAAACCAATATTAGCTTTTGGTTATGGAAGTCATATTATTGCAAATATTATGAATATTGCAATTATAAAAGAAACAAAAATCGCAAAAGCAAACAACTATCAAATATATGACAATTATAACAATATATACACAATGTCTATGTTGGAATATTCTTATTTTAATAATGTGCCGTATGGTTTCCATCCACAATTTTACGACCAATACAATCATAATGTTGTTGGTATAGAGAATGATATGTTTTCTGCATACACTTTTGATTGTTTAAATAACACAACATATACAGCAAGAATACTGGATAAGTTTGATAGAAAAATGAATGAAGCCAACAAACACTAATCAAAATCCACAGCACATTGCTATCATTATGGACGGTAATAGAAGATGGGCAAAAAAACATAATTTACCAGTTCACTTAGGACATAGACAAGGTGCAAAAAAAATATTAAGCTTATCAAAGTGGTGTATAGAGTGTAAGATTAAATATTTAACATTATATTGTTTGTCTGTTGAGAACTTACAACGATCACCAGATGAATTAAAATATTTGTTTGGATATATCAATAGAATTCTGGACACAAAAAATATAAACTTCATACAGAATAACAACATCAAAATTACCATATTAGGCAATATGTGTTTATTACCACGAGAAACGCAAGTCGCACTCAACCAAATACAAAACATCAGCAAAGACAACACGAGTTTAAATATGCAGTTATGCATTGGTTATGGTGGGCGACAAGAAATCATTACCGCTATTCATTCTCTTGTTGGCGAAATTATTTCTAATTCACATAACAATCAAAATATTGTCAACGATATCTCAATTGACACATTGCAACGACATCTCTATACAGCAAACATACCAGAACCAGATTTAATGATACGATGTGGTGGAGAAAAAAGATTAAGTAATTTTTTACTCTGGCAACTAAGCTATACAGAATTATATTTCACCAAAACATTATGGCCGGCATTTGGGAAAAAAGATTTTTTGCTTGCATTGTATAATTACACTCGTAGAATGAGACGATATGGCAAATAAATATATCGGCAAGAATGTTATAAAAAAATACATTAAAGCAGGAGTTGGTGTTCTTGTCATGATAGTCAAAACCATAGGTCAAGTAATAAAATATTCGTTGGCATTATTAAAAGATGCCTATACGGCAATGCCTGTTGAAAGGAGGCAGAGAACATTATCTGCGATTGTGATTTTTGTGGTATTCACCATTATTGTATTATTTAGCAAATGGTTATACACTATTGCTGTTATTATATGTTGTGGCATTATGATATACGAAACTATTAAAATGCTTGAAAACATTAGAGAAACAAACAATAGTGCATTTTTTACTTTCAGGAAGTTCACCATCATATATTTAATAATCTGTGCCGTCTCCTTAATCACCATTAGAACAATTTACATACAAGGTGCTAAGATTACTTTGTGGATGTTTTTGACAGCATGGGGAACAGATTGTGGAGCATATGTCTTTGGTAGAAAATATGGTAAACTAAAACTTGCCCCAAGCATTAGCCCAAAAAAGACATATGAAGGAGCTATCTTTGGCACAATTACAGGGTTCTGTGTGTCTATTGTTTTGTATAATATGTTTTATACCGCACAACCGTCATCGTTTTCTTTATTTAGTTTTTCTATTGTTAGCATTATTATTACAATCTTATCACAGCTTGGAGACTTAACGGAAAGTGTTATAAAAAGACAATGTGGAGTTAAAGATAGTGGCAATCTTATCCCCGGACATGGTGGCATGTTTGATAGATTAGATAGTGTTTTGCTTATTGCCCCTTGTATATGTATAATGTTGTTCTTTAATGGCGGGGTCATATTCTAACTTCATTCTCAATCTTGTAGTAGTATTGTTCGCAATGTGGATTGGCGGGTTAGCTACCACAATATATGGGAGGATACCAAATGATATACCTCTTGGACCATCACATAAGCCAACATGTGATAATTGTGGCACTGAAATCAAGTTTAAATACTTTTTCCCAATCATTGGCTACATTATTAGCAAAGGTAAATGTGTGCATTGCCATCAAAAAATTCCTCGTGTATATCTATATCTGGAAATAGCAATAACTATATTGATATTATTGATAGCTTTGCAATTCGATTTTCGCGGTGATATATTTTTTGATGAACGATTTATTACTAAGTCAGTTTTTGGTGCTTATTTAATAACATTGTTATTTATTTATAACACACACAAACAAATTAAAGTTAGATTGATATGGATGTTGTTAACATTTATTATTTTATATCTTGGATACAATAATTTATTGCCAAATTTTATAGATTTATTTATCAGTGTTATTGTTAGTTATACAACATTTTTCTTTGTATCAAAAATTATACCACTGGAAAAAAATGAAAATGCAATGTGTGTAATATTGTTATCGTGTTGTGGTAAAATCATTCCAATAATATGTTTTATAGGTGCTATAATGCTTATTTACTTACATAAAACACTGCAAAAAACTCAAATAAAAGTATTACAACAAATAATCACAAAATTATCTGCTCATCATATCATTATTGTCCCAATCGCAATACAGATGGTGATGCTGTTTTTACATTAACATTACAGCAAATACGATGTTTTTTTTCTAATATTGATTTTAATTTTCTTAACAACATTATAAATATGTATGTGTATGGGTATTTAGCTCAGTTGGTTAGAGCAATCGCTTCACATGCGATAGGTCGTAGGTTCGAGTCCTATAATACCCACCAAGATTAAACATAAAATAATAATTGAAAATAATTTTTCATTTTTTTAATTCATCTTATATGGAGAACAATAAAGGTAAAATAGTTCAAATCATTTCTGGTGTTGTCGATGTTGCTTTTGAAAATGGAGTTTTGCCAAAAATTAACAATGCTCTACAATGCAAGTTAAATAACACTACTATAACATTAGAAGTGATGCAACACATTGGAGAAAATGTTGTAAGAACAATTTCCATGCAAGCCACAGAAGGATTATTCCGCGGATTAGAAGTTGTTGACACTGGAATGCCAATATCAATACCCGTTGGCGATGAAGTATTAGGAAAAATTATGGATGTATGTGGCAATGTGTTAGACGGAACAAAGATAAGCGACAAATGTGAGAGATGGAGTATACATAGGCAAGCTCCTGCATTAAAAAATCAAACTCCAAGAAGTGAAATATTAGTTACCGGCATTAAAGTCATTGATTTATTGGCACCTTTTTTAAAGGGAGGTAAAATTGGCTTATTCGGTGGTGCTGGAGTTGGAAAAACTGTTCTTATCACTGAGCTAATCAATAATGTGGCAAAAGCTCATGGCGGTAAATCTGTATTTGCAGGTGTTGGAGAAAGAACCCGCGAGGGAAATGATTTATATAATGAAATGATGGCATCTGGTTTAATTGACCAAAAACAACCTGAAAACTCAAAAGTTGTATTGGTTTACGGACAAATGAATGAACCATCAGGAGCAAGAGCAAGAGTTGCCTTTTCTGGATTAACCGTTGCTGAATACCTCCGTGATGTTAAAAACCAAGATGTGCTATTTTTTGTAGATAATCTGTTCCGTTTTGTGCAAGCTGGTAGCGAAGTATCAGCATTACTTGGAAGAATTCCATCAGCAGTTGGGTATCAACCAACATTAGCCAGCGAGCTTGGCTATCTTGAAGAAAGAATTACATCCACAAATAAGGGTTCTATCACATCCGTTCAGGCAGTTTATGTTCCTGCTGACGATGTTACTGACCCAGCACCAGCAACAACTTTTAGTCATCTGGATGCAACAATTGTATTATCTCGTAAAATTGCAGAAAAGGCAATTTATCCGGCCGTTGATCCGCTTGATAGTGTATCTCGTATTCTATCACCGCTCGTTGTTGGAGAAAGACATTATGCAGTAGCGAGAAAAGTTCAGGAAATATTACAAAGTTATAAGTCTTTACAAGACATTATAGCGATACTTGGTATGGATGAATTGAGCGATGAAGATAAATTAACCGTAAAACGAGCAAGGAAGATAGAAAGATTTTTATCACAACCATTCTTTACGGCAGAAGTTTTCACTGGCACACCGGGTAAATTTATCTCTCTCGAAGACACCATTGACGGCTTTGAAGGCATATGTGATGGAAAATATGACGATATCCCAGAACAGGCATTTTATATGGTAGGCAATATTAAAGAAGTGTTAGAAAAAGCAAAAACATTATAACACAAGTAATATATTATAGTATCAATGTTTTGTTAATATCTTTGTATAAAAAGATGGATAAGTGTGGGCGAAGTAGGATTTGAACCTACGAACTCATTACGAGGACAGATTTACAGTCTGTTGCCATTGACCGCTCGGCCATTCGCCCGACATACAATGGAAAATGTTAACTTTATAAAAAGCAAATATTTTGTCGTTATTTAATCGCAAATACTAATAAATAATACTACATAAATATAATATATGTTTATGTAGATGCCATAATTATAAATAAAATTTGTTAAACATTGTATGCATAACAAATAGTATAATTTTTTATAAAAGCAAGGTGGATATCTCTTTAATAAAAAAAATTTGTTGTATAACTTTTTTTTATTATTATAATTTTGTAAAGCTTTATGGATGATAATTCTCTAAATAATATACCTGACAATCTTCCTGCACCACAGGAACCTGGTGATTTGTTAAAACACATAAAAAAACTGTTACAAGGCCACCAAAAGAAAAAAAAACGACAAACCAGACCATAAAGTATGGGAAGAAATCAAGAAATATACACAGCAATTACAATATAGCACTTCAGATTCTGAAGACAGATTTTTATACGACTTGATTACCAAGAAGATCCGCATAGATAAAGATAACCAAACAACCAACATAGCAGCAAATGCGCATGACGAGTATGTTAAAACATGTCTAATTGGTACAGGATTGATAGCAGCATCCGCAATAGGATTCACAGCAACTGCTTTATGTGTTCCAAATATGATCGCCACACTTGGTCATAGCTGTACAGGATCTGTAGTGACGGCATCAGGACTCTGTAGTTATGCGGGTTGTGTTGGAGGTGGCGGTTATATAGGGAAGCATGCATCACCCATTAAAAACAACAATGTAAAATTTAAGGAAACAATATTATCACTAACAGCACAGTTCGAAGAGAAGAAAAAAGATAATAAACAATGGAACATACATCAGACAGACACATTCCTCAAAAAATGTAGAAACTTGCAGAATAATCTATCATATCTCGCCCAAAATATTACACTATCACCAAGTAGCGCCATCGAAGTTTTATCCTATATGATACAGATTCGAGGCTTACTCAAGCAGGTCAAAGAGCAAGAAAAACTACCGCCATCAGCAATAGACACTAACTACTACAGCAAAAGTATCAAAGAAAATAACAATAATACCTCTTCAAATAACCTATATCATAGCAATAATCAAAATCAAAATCAAAATCTATCCAACAATAATCAATAACAACAAACATATTCATTGTTTTTTATTTACTGTAATCACCACTAATAAACAAGTATGATTGATATAATACAGGATCGTATAGAAGATATTTTATCACTATTAGAAAATGTAGGTTATTTTTTAATCAACGAAAGAAACAAACATCAATATCAAACCTATCTTAAAGATGATAAAAGCTTGTTAACAGATTTAGATATTGCTTCTGATTTACTCATTAAGGATGGTTTAAAAAGTTTATTTGGAAATATTGCTATCTTATCAGAAGAAAATGATGTAAATGATAATATAAATATTGCCAAAGCTGGAAAATGTTTTTTTTTGTTAGACCCGCTGGATGGCACAAAATCTTTTACCAATGATGGTGATTTTACAATTAACCTTGCATTTTGTCTTAACAACAAACCAACATTAAGCTTTATACATAGTCCAACACAAAAAACAATGCTTTTTGGGAATGCAAGCAAGGCTTTCATTAGAACCAATGGGGTTGTAAAAAAACTAATGAAAATTAAAAAAAACAACATCACCACAACTAACATCTCAACCAACATCACACACCATCAAGAAAGTATTAACATTACTTGTGGTAGTGGTTTTTATAATCGTTACCATAGAGATATGATGTCATTTTTACAACAAAAACAATATAATATTAACACAGAAAATATCATTGTTTCGCCGGCGATGAATAAACTTTTTGAATTCGTACATCATAATTGTGATGCCTTAATATCATCCAATGTATGCAAAG
This sequence comes from Rickettsiales bacterium, assembly GCA_017444095.1. Taxonomy (GTDB): domain Bacteria; phylum Pseudomonadota; class Alphaproteobacteria; order Rickettsiales; family Deianiraeaceae; genus UBA4311. Next base: position 81,381 of record JAFSXM010000001.1, read on the forward strand.
ATTGGGATGTGTTGCCAGCTATACCACTTTTGGAAGCAATAGGGGCAAAATATCTTGTTTCATACGACCAAGTTTTTGCCAATGAAAATTTTAATCAACCAAGGTTTTGTGTGGCAAAAAATGATGTTATATTAGAAGATTTACAATCCTTTCTTACTCAAAATCAACTTTAATTGCCATCAACAACTCATCACGATGCTATTGCATCATAGTATTCACTATAAATCTTGAATTTTATAAACATTTTCTAAATCTATTATTAGAGAAGTTTTTAATGTTGTATGTCTATGGGCTTTACGAAAAAAATGCCAAGTTTTGGTTCAAATACATCTACTACTGCTAAAAATAACGATACTAAACAAAAAATCAATCAAAACATCAGCACTCCAGATAATGTTGACGATATACAACGGCAAAATGTTGATACACCAGACAATATAAATGTGCAAGTTGATGATGCCAAAACCGATAATGATGTCAAACCGGAAGAGATAAATGAATTACAAGACACTATCGCTACATTAAAACAACATATACAAGAACTTACGGAGAAAAATAAAACATTGGAAACAAAACTTATTTACTTAGCATCCGAATATGATAATACTAAAAAACGAAGTGCAAAAGAGCTTGAAGATGCACATAAATTTGCCATCGCGAAATTTGCTAATGAGGCTGTAAAAATATTTGATGTGTTAATTACAGCCATTGATAACACAAAAGAAGAACAAAACGATAAAGCATTTTATGATGGAGTAAGGATGACAATTGGAGAGTTTAACTCTTTGTTTACAAAATTGAATATTGAAAAAATTGACCCCAAAGAAGGTGAAATGTTTGACCATAATTTACACGAAGCCATATCAAGAGTTCCAAGTGAATTAGATGTCGGAGCGATTGTCAAAGTAATTAGATGTGGATATTCGTTACACGGCAGACTGTTAAGACCGGCGATGGTTGTAGTTAGTGCTGGAAAATAACACACATACTTTACACCAATGAAATTACATCAATTGTTCCACGTGGAACAATATTTGCACAATGTTGATTGATATCAAGAATGTTCCACGTGGAACAATATTTTATATCTTGTGTTTTAGCATTTTAAATATTATCCCACGATATACTGTAATAGTATATGCCTCAAATATCTAACACACAAAATAGTGCTGTGAATGTTTTTAGACTCACAGATATAGACATTTGCGATAATAGAGTGCAATATGTTATCTCAAAAGATGCCATATTGGCAAATTATATTCGTCAAAAAAAGTGTATAGAATATTATCTATCAAATAACTTCAATAGTTTGTTTGTTTATACCATTATCGGGCAACTGATTGCAACAAAAGTAGCAAATAGTATTTTTGCAAAATTTTCACAGATGTGCGAAAATGATTTTTCACCTAACAAAATTTTACAATTTTCACAAGAACATTTACGACAACTTGGTATGACCTATAAAAAGGCAAGCTACATATTAGAGTTTATGCAAATATTAAACAATCAACCAAAGTATCTTGATAAGATTGCACAATTGCCAGATGAATTGGCAATCAAAGAATTAACAACATTGCACGGAATAGGAAAATGGACGGCAAAAATGATGTTAATGTTTTATTTTGATAGACCAAACATCGTCCCTGTTGAAGACTTGGCTTTTGTCAAAGGCTATAACCACCTCTACAATACAAACCAAACACCAGCACAAATCGCCAAACATTTTAAAAAATTTGAACCATATATGTCAATAGCCTCACGATATATTTATGCTTATGCAGATGATATATTCGGTAATGTGCCAAAGTTATAATAGTGTCAGTTTGGTATCATATTGCGATCATCAGGAGAGTAGGTCGTTGTCATGTTCCACGTGGAACATTTAAGATAATGTAAGTAAATATATCAATAATATAACACCTTGCCAGTTTTATTATCAAACCAAAACTGACCTTTTTGCCACCTACCATTTGTCTTTTTATAAACATCAATTTGAGCCAAAGGAAAAATATTTTTTATGTCATCAACAATATTGTCATATGTGATATAAATAATGTCTTTTTCAATTTCACAATCTTCATTCATATTATCAACATTTGCCAATGCTGTTGATAATGTTTTTATATCTTCCAAGCTCAATACACAAAGCACATCTCGATTAACAATATCAACAGCATCATCTGTCAATAAAACAGGCTGAATATCGTTCTCTTTTGTGTTAATATCTTGCTCTGCTTGGTGAGTAGCAACATTGTGTGGCAGAAAAGCATGTGTTGAAAAAGTCCATAAACCTTTATCTATATCGTTCATATTGTCTTTTCCGCACAATATACCAATTTTTTTTCCAGATAAACATAGTTTATCAAGTAAAACACCTAAATTATAAATAACTTTCTCGTGCTTTTCAATTTGATAAACCACCACCCGCATAAACTATACTAACTAAAATTAGCTCTGCAAAATAAAACACAAGACATTACCTATATCTTTTATTACATTCACCATCCAACAATTGGCAAAAATTTCATTGCCGTTTCGTGCAAGATACCTAAGTCCTGCAATACAGCATAATATGTAATTTTACATAAACATGCATAATATCTACGAAAGTCATCGTCGGACACAGGTACAAGTCCCCCATGTGCTATGGCGTTACGAATCTTTGCCATATCTTTCGCGATCGTGTTTATTTTGTCGTCTATATTGTTTATAAACTCGTCTAAATCTTTCTCCCGTGTGTCCCAAGTCTTATAGAACATCCCCTCACAACACTCCTTACATAGCTCTTTTTGTATATCCTTTTTTTGGTTTGATAGTGTTTTACTTGGCTGACATTTCAATAACACCTTCAAGCCAAATTCGATCCTTTCTCCATCTGTTTTATTCTTACCACCCTCCTTACAATATCCATCTATTTTACTAAAATTTTCATCAATATAATCCAACAAACATTGGTATAAATTCATAAAAGACTGCTCTTTATGTGTTTCTTGCAAAGTCAAAGCTCTATAAAACAGCATACAACTTTTTCGAACATCAACATTGGCGAAAAAATTCTCAAACACTATTGCTAAGTCATAACGCGGATAACTACTGCCTGATTCTTTTTCTTCTTCTTCTTTAACATCATCCAATTTTGGCAATGGATGACCAAGTAGACGTGTTGCTTCCCGTTCATGTTTAATATCATTACTTTTAATTAAAAATTCCGGCGATAAGACATTAAACGTATCTTTGCAAGACTGATCTTTTAATTGATATTCAAAGCCAACCATTTCCGCGCTCGCAACATGAAATGTTAACACAGAATATAAAGCAAAACACATCTTGGCAATTCTTGTAGTATCTTCATACGTTTGTTTGCATATTTTACCGTTTTTATCTTTAAAAACACAACGCATAACAAGATAATTATGAATCAGAAAATTGTGATTAAAATATGATTTTCTATAATTTTCATTATATGAATAAAAGATTATGTCCATATCAACCCAGTTTTTGCCGTTTTTCTCATCAGGAGCAACCTTAATGTCTTTGACTTGTAAATATGTATTAGCTAATACTTCTTTCTTTTTAGTCTCGTTGTCCTCGTGGATACAATTAGCACAGTTTTTCTCTATATTGACATAACCAAAATATTGTTGTGTCATATTATAAATACTACCTGAATGATCGTTTGCCAACCAATAATGCATATACGACATATTAACAATTTTAACACCAGTACACATTTGCTTGTCATTAGGACAACAGACCTTGTTGTTTGTCAAAGCATAATGCAGTTTCCACACATCCAACAGCAAATTCGCACATGAGGTATCTTGCCAATCAATACTATGTCCTTTGACATAAAAGTAATATTCTTTACAGGTCTCATTGTTATCACTTGGTAACCTCATCACGCCATAAATATCGCCAACATCGCGATGTTTTTCACGATAGTTGTGCACAAATGTATTCATCAGTTTTGCAGGATTAATCATTGCTTCCAACATAACAGCAGATTGATGACTAAGTTTTTTCACAGCATCATAGTTTATATTACGCCACCTCCTCATTACGACGATGATGCTTGTGAAAGCGTCTTTAATGCGATAGTAATTGTCTATCCACATGTCGTTATAATATTCGTCAGGCAAAAAACCATTATGATCTTGAAAAACACACAAATCATATTCATCGCCAATTTTACCACTATACCTTGTAGATTTAACAAACTTTCCCCTAAAAGCATGAGGTGGAACATACGGGACAGAACTGAAATCCAACTTTATATCTCCAATTTGAGTTATAAACACATCTGCCCTTAACAACTCTTCACTTGTCAAAATATAATCATCCACCAGCTCTTCATTAGTTAATCGCATAATATCAACCAATCATTATATTTGTTATTTACAATTATTTTCTCGTCTTCCAATTTTATGCAGTTTATTAATAATTAGCTATGAAAAATGTAGTCATCACCGGTGGAACCAAAGGAATAGGTAAAGCTACAGCAATATTGTTTGCTGAAAATGGTTATAGAGTAATTGCAACAACCAGAAATGGCAGCCAAAAAGAAGCATTGGAAAAAGATTTTAAACAAAATCATAATGTTGATATAGTTGTCGAGCAGTTAGATGTTTGTAATGAAGAGGATGTAAAAAATTTAATGCATAATGTAGTAGAAAAATACGGCAAGCTTGATTGTGTCGTCAACAATGCAGGTATTATGATAGAGAATGTTTTGCTACATTTATCCAGTACAGAGGCTTTTAGAAAAATAATCGAAACCGATGTTTTGGGTGTTTATTATGGAATGAAGTATGCAATTACTGAAATGTTAAAAACAGGTGGTGGCTCGATAGTTAATGTTGCATCAGCCGCCGGCTTAATCGGTTCTAAGTTGGCAGGACAATATGGTACCGCCAAACATGCAGTTGTTGGGTTAACAAAATGTGGAGCATTGGATTATGCCGAAAACAACATTAGGATAAATGCTGTTGCACCGGGGGCAATAAAGACAGAAATTTTTGAAGAAGCTTTTAAAAGAGGGGCTTACACGGAAGAAAGTTTGGCATCAACACACCCAATGAAAAGAATGGGGTTGCCTATTGAAGTTGCAAGGTCTATTCTATTTTTAGCAGATGATAAAAACAGCTTTACAACAGGCACAATTTTGAGTGTTGATGGAGGATATATCGTGCCATAAACAACACATATATTATTGCGGTCTTTGTTTAAGATATAATAAAAAAACATTACCATAACATCGTTCGTGCAAAAGTCAAACACTCAACCTTGCATCGTGGAAAGTGTTGTTTGATGGTTTTTGCCATAGCATTTAATGTTCCTCCTGTTGTCATAATGTCGTCAATAATAAGAATGGTTTTACCATTGAAATCAATATAGTCGTTTGTATTTTTGTGTAAATATTTGTCATTTATTTTAAAACAATGTTTTTTTAACAATCTATCGTGTTGATGTAGAGCTTTTGATGATTGTGTTGTGTTTGTTTTTATGACCAAATCATATAATAAAGGAATGTCGTGATAATTGCTATGTGCAACTTTACAAAATATTTTTGCTAACTCGCAAGCATGATTAAAACCTTTCAAAAACAGCTTTCTTTTAGTTACTGGAACAAAACACACATAATCGGCGGTTTTTAGTTGGTTTTTATACACATCATACATCGCCTTACCAAAAAACCATAAACAGCCGTTAAAAGAATAAAACTTAAAATTTAACAGCATTTTTCTAATGGCACCTTTATAACAATAACAAGATCTTGCTACATTAAAAACAGGTTTATATTCTTTACAAGACTGGCATTGTTTGTTGTTGTCTAAAAAATTTTCTTTTTTTATTGGATAACCACATTTTTTACAACACTCATGAGTAATGAGATATTTGTTCGCTTTCTCCTCACAAACATCACAAAAAAACATCTGTTTCAACAATACATTGTTATGTTGATAATATTTCTTTTTAAGAACGATGTTAGTATTGGTATCATATAGTATACAATCGCAACACAAACAAACATCTGGCACACAGATAGACAAACATAAACAACGAATTCTATATAAAACAGTCAACATGTTTTGTTTAAAATTCATAGCTAAAACAACACACCATTTAAACCATAAATGATGCTAAAAAAAACCAGAATGATGCAAATTAGTTAGTTTTTTGTCTGTCTTTCTTTTTAATGCCTTTGTTTTTACTGTCACCGTGCTTTGGCAAATATTTTTCTAATCCAGATATTCCGTTTTTTATACACAAACGAGCCACAGTTTCTGTCAATTTTGCACCATTAGATACCCATTTTTCTAGCTTGCCGGCATCAATAATAAACCTTTTGTCGTCTTCATGGCTATTTGGATGATAATGACCGATTATATCACAAGCCTTACCATCACGAGATTTTGTATTTTCTAAAACAACAACCTTATAGTGTGCATCCTTTTTAGAACCGCCACGAGCCAATCTTACCTTTAACGACATATTATATATATTTTATTATACCAATAAATAAGCAATTAGAGTTGTAAATAAATTATTTAGTTGTCAAGAAAAAATACATTACAAACTCTATCAAATCTTACTTGACATTAAAAACATCTGCAATCTCTATCAGATATCTTTTATTATATGGCAACGGTTGTAATTTACAATGATGACATTCAAGGAGCACTAAGGGCTTTGAAAAAAGAACAACAAAAAGAAGGCACCTTTAGATACATTAAAGCTAAAAAAACTTTTAAAACAAGACACGAAAAATACATTGAAAGAATGTCAGAAATTATTCGTCGCAAAATTAAAGACTGGAACGAAAAATTGTTTAGTAATTTTTACAACAAAACTACTGCAAAAACAGCACAGCCATTTGTGTTTCGTATAAGTGGATATTTAGTAAAGATATTTAATAGTGGCAAAGTATTGGTTTTTTTACACAATAAAAAAATTAATGAACTATCTTTTGAAGATGTAGATTTTGACAACCCAGATGTGTTGTCTGGTAAAATTGCAACAGCAACAACATCTAATAAAACAAACCAAACTGAAACTAAAAAACCACAAGACGAACAACTATAACAATTGGTTGTTTTTTTGTAATATGATGCACCAAAAAATTAGAGTGTTTTTTGAGTTTAGGGTTCCGTTGTTTTCATATTTAATTCTATCAGCAGTAATTGTTTGTTTGTATTTTTCTAATTTCACACCACAACCGCTAACCACAATAAAATCACAAATTGGCGGTATTGTTGTTTTTATGGGTTTTTTACTGCGTTTGTTTATCACATCAACATCAATACATTTTAATGGAAAAAAAATTACCGGCATATATGCTTTATGTCGCCAACCTTTGTTGTTGTCTCAGTTTATTATTTTTGTTGGTTTTAACATTATTGTGTTAAATATGTTTTTTGTTGTGTTATCGTTATTAACATTTTTAACAAACGACTATGTGTTTGCAAAAAAATACGATAAAATACTATCTTATTATAACAAACATACATGGAATAACTATGCAAAACAAACCAATTTTATCATCCCTACTTTATCAAATATAACAAATATATTAACACCATTGGTTTTTAATGTAAAAAAAACAAACAAAAACCAAAACACACCAATTTTTCTTTCTATATATATCTTGTTAATAGAGATAGCAACCGTAAGCTGTCTTTAATTGTGTGTTATATAAACAACTTTAACCAATCTTGTAAAGATTCACTTTGACATTTTTACCACAAAATACAATAATTATATTCCAAAAAACAACAGTGTTTTATTGTTAAATAATAAAAAAAAATCGCAATATTTTATGAAAAAATTTCATTGTTTTTAACAATAATTTAAAAACACAAAACTCAACTGGCGTTATTTATTTCTTCAAGTTTTTTTTTTAACACAATAACGTCAGAAGGAGTAACTCCGGCACCTTTTGCTATTCTGTTAATTCTACAAACATTTAACCCACACATACACAACCTTTCTTCTTTTGTCATACTTTGTATAATAGCAATCCATTTTTTTACCAACATATAACTCTCTGTTGTCATTTTAACACTACCGACAACAATATTATTAGAATAAAGCGATTTAAATTTACTAAACAAATTTTTTTTTATCAAAAAAGAAAATTGTTTTTGTAAAAAATCATAATTCAACTTTGTTTGTGTTTGTTGTTTGTAAAGCCCGTTAATTGTTTGTTTTTGTGTAAATAAAATATCACCAAAAACACATGTTTTAAAAAAAAAATCATCAATAAATTTTTCATCAAAAAAACATATATCATCAACCTTCTCACCTTTGGTAACAAAATATATTGGTATACTATTTTTTGCCGTTTTAACTGAAAAAAACACACCACCTTTTTTATCTGTTTCTGTTTTTGATACAACAACACCGGTTGGTTTAACAATTTTATAAAACAATTTAATAACACTAACAGCATTTTGTCCTAAAGTTCCATCTACAACTAACATTTTTTCATCAAAACAAATGTTTTTTATCAAACTAATTAAAGCATTAACGTTTGTTTTATTTTTTGGATTTAAACCCGCCGTATCAACCAACAACACATCTGCTGTTTTATGTTGTATAATTTGTTGAATTTTTTGTAAACCATATTCAACATCGTTAAACGGTAAATATTTAACACCAATCTGTGCACACAAATCTTTCAACTGCTCTTTGCCGGTTGGTCTTTGGTTATCAAAAGATACACACATTACTGATTTATAACATTTTTTATTTAAATAATTAGCAAATTTTGCAACAAAACTTGTTTTTCCAACACCATTTAACCCAAAAACACCAACAACATTTGTTTTGTCTGGTTTTAGTTCTATTTGTTTTATATTTCTTTTAAATGAATTAAGTATATATTTTTTTATCAAATTTGTAAAAGTTTTTGTATATTTTTTGTCGTCATTTTTAAAACCGTTAATATAATATTCTATTTTATTGACCAATTTTTGCGTATACCGGTAAGGAACATCGGCTTCAATAAATACATCAAAAACAGCATTCTTTAATTCATTTTTTTTTTTGTTTGTTATATAATTATTAAGTTTGTGATTTAATTGAAAAAATGTGTTTTTCAACATAATAAACAACTTTATGTTTAGTATTTCTAACTTTTTTTTAAAATCAAGAAAACAAAATTACAAAATACTATGATAACAAAAAATATAAACCTATATTATTGCCATATCCAAATATAGATTTAGAGACAAAGAATATATTAAAGAAAACAATATTAACGGCTGGTGCGATTAAAGAATTAAAAGGTGTAGCAAGAAATACAATACCAAATCAACAAATTCTTATTAGTTTCTTTGCTTTATCAGAAGCCAAAACTTCATCTGAAATAGAAAATATACACACAACAACAGAAGAGTTGATTGGCTTAACAAATGAAACTGAAAATAGTAAAAACATAAAAGAAGTTTTACATTATAAAGATGCTATTGTAGAAATTTTTAATACAATCAAAGAACGGAGTAAAAATAAGAAAAACAATATGTTTATTAGCGAAAACGAAATTATAGATATTAACACGATTATAAGAAAACATAATGAAGGTTATAGAAATATTAAAGGAACAATTATTGCAAATTACAAAACAAATAAAGTTTTACATATACCACCACAAAACAACAATGACATTAAAAAATATATATCTAATTTAGTTGACCACATAAATACAAAAGATGAAATTGACCTTTTAATTAAAATGGCAATAATACATTATCAATTTGAGACAATACATCCTTTCACTGATGGAAATAGAAGAACAGGAAGAATTTTAAATATATTATACTTAATTTTATCAAATTATCTTGATTTTCCTTGTTTATATTTAAGTAGTTATATTGTAAAAAACAAAAATAGATATTATGAATTATTACAAGAAACCAGAATAACACAAAATTTTGAACCTTTTATCTTGTATATACTTGATGGTATAGAAAAAACGGCAAATAATACTATTAAAACAATTAAGAATATTAAAAGAGATATGGATGCAATCAAAAGAAAATTAAGAAAAGAATGTAGTTTTTATTCAAAAGATTTATTAGAGTTTATTTTTTCAAAACCATATACTACAATAGAGGATGTGAAAAGAAAAATTAACATTAAAGATAAAAGAACGGCAAGTAAATATCTTGATAAATTAGTTGGATTGAAAATTTTATCAATAGATAAAAAACAAGGTGCAGAAAGCAAATATTATAATACACATTTAATAACCATTTTAAAAAACAGCATTAAATAAAACTTATACATTTTTTTTACTTTTATGTATAAGTTATGTTATTTTCTCAAAACAAACTTTCCTTTCTTTAATATCCAAAACTCTATAATAAGAATTGATTTGTAATAACTGATTACATGTGTCCATTCTATCTCTAAACTCTCTAAAATAATCAACATAATTATCCAAATATTTCGTAGCAACACCATTGAAACGAAACATAGATTGTTTTAGTTTAGAGTGGAAGTTATTTATATTACTTAAATGATAAACCTTGCTTTGTGCTTTTCCAAATTTCAGTTATTTTATTTTAATGTCTTTCAAAATCTTATAACTCTTATCTCCATCGGTTATAAGTATTGAATTATCTTTTATTCTATACTGTAATATAACAACTTGTTTTTTATTTACTTTTCCATATCCAACAGGTTTATTAAAAGAGCGTTTGTTTCTATCTAATGCCATTAATACACAACTTTATTATGTGATAATCCAACAATTCTATTTTCACTACTAAAACCTCTTTTTCTTGATTTTCTATTAGTAATATTCTTATTTCCTTTTTGACTTTCATTAAAGTAAGTTTTATCTGCCTCAACAATACCATCAAGCTTATCGTGATTATCAAAGTTTTTCATAACCTCTAATATTTTATGTCTCCAATAGAAAGCAGTAGGTAATGATATTTTATTATCCATTTTTTCAACTATTTTTCTCAATGATAAACCTTGGCTAAATAATTCAATATATTCTCTCCATAATGCTATATTCTTTTTAGAATAGTAAAATATAGTATTTGTTCTTATTGTATGTGTCTTTTTACATTTTCTACATATAAATTGAGGTAAATTTTTATGTGCTGTTCCGTTTTTGTTTATTTTTGTAGATTGACAATGAGGACATTTAAAATTATTACTTAACTTTAATAAATCCCCATCATTTTTAACTTTCTTTTTCTCATTTAATAATAATTGTATTAAATTATCTTTATCTTCTTCACTCATCATTTTTAACTCATCATTTTTAACATTTCTTGTATTTCTTCTAATCTTAGTATATGTTTTACACCATATTATATGGTATAATTTAGTTAAAAGTCAATACTTTTTTTTAACATAGTATTACAAAAAAATATATATAAAATATTAATTGAAAATAACATTAACAAAATAAGACAAAAAAATATGCAAAACATAACAATAGCAACTTGGAATATAAATTCCATTAGAATAAGATTAGATTTGTTAAAAAATCTACTCAAAAACAACAACATAGATATACTTTTGTTACAAGAAACAAAATGCCAAGATTTTGACTTTCCTGTTCCTCAAATATCTTCTTTTGGTTATAATTGTGTTTTTACAGGACAAAAATCATACAATGGAGTGGCTGTTTTATCAAAAACTCCAATAGAGTTAGAGTTAACAGAGTTGCCTTTATATGGTTGTCAAGATATAGACAACGAAAAACGATATATTGAATGCATTACAACAATAAATAAAAAAATCATCCGTATTGCAAGTGTTTATGTTCCAATGGGTGGTTCTGTTTTACAACCAAACCAAACACTTGAAGAAAGTGAAAGGTTTTTGTATAAAATTAATTTTTACAAAAGAATACAACAAAGAATAAATGATATAAAAAATCAAACAAACAATTTTACATATGAATTTGTTGTTTTTGGTGGTGATTTTAATGTAGCACAAGAAGAAATAGATTTATCGCATCCAAAACAAAACGAAGGTGGTGTTGGTTTTCATATTCAAGAAAGAAATTGTTTAAGAGATATAAAAAAATGTGGTTTAGATGATGTTTTTAGAAAAATACATCCAGATAAACAGCAGTTTACTTGGTGGGATTACAGAACAAAAGCTTTTGATAGAAATATTGGTTGGAGGTTAGATTACTTACTATGTTCACAAAATGTAATAAATTCTGCGATAAATTGTTTTGTAGATTTAAAAACTCGTTCTCAACAAAAAACATCAGACCATGCACCACTAATTGTAGAATTTAATATTTAGTGTTTAAAAAATAAAACAACTTATTTGTTTTTATAAAAAAAATCAACATTAAATCAAAAACAACAACATTACAAAATAATACTTTTAAAAATGTTTTGCAAAACTTTTCAACATTTTTAACAAAATTAACAGTGTTTATTTTATTAAAAAATAAAACTAATAATTTTATTTATTTAATATTTTCACAAAACATTACCAAAAGTAGACAAAATAAAAATGTCTGTAAAAGATGTAAAAATTTATTTAGATAAATTGTCAAAATGAGGGTAAATAAAATCAAATTGATGAGAATATCTTAATTGTTTTTTATTATCATTCATTAAATTAAAAATCTCTTCTTTGGAGAAGAGTTTTTTTTCAGTTATGTAAAGATTGTTGTTTTCTTTTTCTTGTAATATTTTACATTTATACAAGCGAAAACTATTTTTAAATTCAGTTATAAAATCTTCAATCGAAACAATATATCCAGTTTCTTCAAATGTTTCTCTGTATGCTGTTTGAAAAGCTAATTCTCCATTTATTTTATCTCTTCCACCTGGAAAACCCCATTTGCCTGTAAATTTATGTTTTACTAATAAAAGTTTTCCATCTTTAAAAATAGCACATCCAGCATTTGTTTTTCTTTGTGTTAAGCATCCTTTACAAGATAAGTTTATGTGTAAATATGATGTTAAAAAATCGTTATTTTGATTTGTATTTGATGTGAATAAACCAGCAAATGATTTGTTTATAAAAACAACAAAACTGAATATTAAAATTGTTAATATTAGAAAGAATACTGGTATTTTTTTAGGCATAAAAAATATCAAAAAAAAACAATGTTGCGGGAGCTGGATTTGAACCAACGACCTTCAGGTTATGAGCCTGACGAGCTACCGGACTGCTCTATCCCGCATTAGCAATTTTTATATTAAAATAATGATATTTTAAAATCAAGGTGTTTTGGTTTTTATATGTTTTATTTGTAAAAAAAAAACTAATTATGTGTTAAACTGATTGTTATTTTAATAATAAATATTTTGTGTGTTGATGGGGTAAAAAGGTGTTTATGATAAATACTTATTAAGTGCTGTTTTGATAAAAAAGAAAAAGCAAAACATTATTACGGCTGTTGTTGGGTTGATGAAAAAAAAGTTTTTTCAATACATGGTAAGTAAAGTGATTTATGTAATTTAGTTATTTGGTTTTTTTCTTGAAAATAATAAAAACAACTTTTGTGTAATAAAATATGCACTCGTAGCTCAGCTGGATAGAGCAACTGCCTTCTAAGCCGTAGGTCATGCGTTCGAATCGCATCGAGTGCACTTTGTTTTGTAAAAACAAAAACAAAAACACAAGAAGCCCTTGTGGTGGAATTGGCAGACACGGCAGACTCAAAATCTGCTATTCGCGAGAATGTGAGGGTTCAAGTCCCTCCGAGGGCACCATATTTTTTATTATATTGTTTACAAAAACAACAACAATAAACAGATAGTTTAATAAAGTGTATTTAATAATAATTGAAAATTAAAATGTAATTCAAATTAGTTTTTTTAATGGCTAATATTTTTGAATTAAAACAACAAATTGATGTTGTTTTTAATGAATTAAATAATATAGAACAACTACTTAATGTTAACAATAAAAAACAGCAACTTATTGAGTGTGAAAAAAAACTTACAGAATGTTGGGATGACATTGAATTGACGACAAAGTTATTAAAAACAAAAACAAACTTATCTAATATAATTAAAGAATTTGAAGATGTTAAAAACAATATTCAAAACATTAACGATATTTTGTGTTTACCAGAAGACGAACTGGATGATGAAATGATTGTTGAATGTGAAAAAACAATTAACGATATTCAAAAACACACACAAGATTTAAGGATAAAATCTGTTTTTAAAGATAAAACAGATAGGTGTAATGCTTTTTTAGAGATTAACTCTGGTGCCGGCGGAACAGAAAGTTGCGATTGGGCGGAAATGTTGATGCGGATGTATTTAATGTGGAGTGAAAATAAAGGTTTTAAAACAGAGGTTATTGATAAACTTAACGGAGAAGAGGCTGGTATAAAAAGTGTTGTTATACATATAATAGGTGATTTTGTTTATGGTTTGTTGAAAAATGAAACCGGTACACATAGGTTAGGGAGAATATCTCCTTTTAATGCAAATGGAAAAAGACAAACAAGTTTTGCTGGTGTTTTTTGTTATCCAGAGGTTAATGATGAAATCAATATAGATATAAACCCAGCGGATTTAAGGATTGATGTGTATCGTGCATCTGGTGCTGGTGGACAACATGTAAATAAAACAGAAAGTGCTGTTAGGATTACTCATATACCAACTGGTATCGTGGCATCATCTCAAACACAAAGGTCTCAGTTTCAAAATAAAGATAATGCGATGAAGATGTTAAAGTCAAAATTATACGAGTTAGAGTTAAAAAAACAAAATGCTAAAAAACAAGAAATTGAAGATAATAAAAGTGATATTTCTTGGGGGAATCAAATTAGAAACTATGTTCTTCATCCATATAAAATGGTTAAAGATTTACGAAGTGGATTTGAGGTTGGTAATGCTGATGGTGTGTTAGATGGTGATTTAGATGCGATTATTGAAAGTGTTTTGTTTTTACCACAGGATAAATAATGTTTTATTTTATTTTAAAATCGTATTCTTTTGTATCCTCTTCACATTCTTCTGGGAGTAAAACATAACCATCGTAATCACAAATGTTATCGCGATTTGTTTGCCCTTGTAGCCGTAACTTATCGTATTTAGCAAATTGTTCTTGTTTTTGTTTTAAATATTCTTCTTTTATAGCTGTGTATGGGTCTATCGTGTTATCAAATTTTGATGCAATATAACTTGCATCTTGTGTTGTTTTATAAAGATACTTACCGACATTCATACCAAGTGCCACATATATTAAAGATTGTGTGTTGTAATTTATAAATAAAAATGGGTTTAAAAAGTTTTGTGCTGTAAAAACCAAACTAATTTGTGGACAAACAAAATACCACATCCACGGACTAAGTATAACAAAATCAAAGACAGCGGAAAACAATCCAGTAATTGTTGTTGCACCAAAAAAAGGCAAAACAATAAACTCCCCAAGTGGAATATGGTAAAAATGTAAAACATCTTCAAAAGTTTTGTGATATGATAAAATATCTAAATTATATGCTACATCAAAAATACCAGCTATACCAAAAAATGAATTTAGTAAAAACCGCCAACCAGACATTAATAGTGCTTCTATATCAAAATCTAATACAGATAATATGATGTCTTTTGGTGTTTCTGTATAATTTTGTGTAAAGTTTTTAAATATCCATATGGGCTCGATTGGTATTTTGTTGTATAAATGTCCGATTGGTATGTAAATGTTTTTGTAGAATTTTGAATTAAACAAAAATACAGCTTTGTTTGTTGTTTCAAACAAATCTTCCGTTGTTTTTTGTGTTTTGGAGGTTGTTGTTGTGAAAAACTCATCGTCATCGTCGGCATATACTTTGTGTGTAAATGTATATGCGGTGATGCAATAAAAACACAACAAACACAACAATATTCTTGTTGTTATTGTGTGTGTTTTTTGTATTTTGGGCGGTGTAATGTTAAGTGATAACACATTCTATTGTTAAAACAACGATAATTTCAATAAGAAAGAATATGTAAAAATACATTTGGTTGTTGTTGAGTAAGTTGGTTAATTTGCTTGGGGATGATGACGATAGAGTTGTTCGTGCATTATTGTTAACTACTTTAACAAAATCTGTGATTGATATGTAGATAATATCCACAACAACTTTCATTCCATCTAATATTTTTTGTATGTGGTTATTATATCGTATGCTTTTTAATAGTTTTGTTTTTTTTGGTATAATTAAAATTTTTGATAAAAACAACGAGATAATAAAAACCATCAATACAAACATCAATCTGTAAACAATATGTGTGGTTAAGTTTATACGATGTAGTATTGTTTGGTGTAAAAAAACATGCATCACACACATTGTTATAAATACAAATAATATTGTAGTTTTGACACTTTCTGTTTTTTTGTTAAACCATATATTGATATGATTATGTTTGCTGTTTGTAAACAAAAGTATGTAGACAATTTTTCCCGTTAGGATGATTGGTGGTGTTATAATTGATAAACAGAGCCAGTTATAAACCGACAGCTGTGTATTGTTTGTTTGGTAATATAATAACAATATTAAGACCAAAAGAGTATAAAACCAGACCGACAACACGATGTGTGTTTTTGTATCACCGATTATAGCTTTTATGTCATTTATGAAATGTGTTTGTGTTTTTCTTGGTGCAATAATTTTTGTGTATGCCAGCACAGCGATACACAATACCAACCAAACAGCATTAAATATATTTGTGTTGTTATGATTTTGTGCTGTTGTGATTATATTTAGACCATAGAAATATGTTATCACATATGCTAACAGATATCTAATTTTATTTTCAAAAACACAATGTATTCCTGAGTAAAGGCAAATAATATAGCCAAATAATAATGTTGTTATGTTGTTGTCTTGTTGTATAATAAGTTGCAATAAGAACATTGGTATGATAAAACAAGTTGTTTTAAAAAAGTTATTAGACATTGTAAATAAATGCATAATATGTTTATTAAAAGGAAGTAAGCCGATTAACATCCATAAGGCCGTTTTGTGCAAAATATTTATAACAATTTCGTTGTTAAGATGTTTTGTTGGAAGAAATGTTTGGTTAATGTATTGAACGGCTTGTGTTATAAATATTTTATTGTCTGTTAATAAACCAGAAAGCAATATACCAAAAGATAAAAACATAAGCCATAAAATACTGGCTCCAGTGTATCTTCTATTATGTTTAAGACATAATAATATTGCCAATAATGCTGATATTTGATAATATAATCCTGTTTGTTCTGGTTGGTGTTGTTGTGTGCATAATATGTATACTGCTGTTATTGCTAATAATGTGTATCTTGGTTTAAGATAAAACAACAATGGTATTGTGAGTATGCAGATGTGTATGTATGTTGTTAAAAATACACTTAACATAAGTATAATCAATATTTATGTATGTAAAATTCAAGCAAAAAATCCGCATGTCTATAAGACATCTTTGTTATATGGTGTAAAATTAAATGATTCCTTGCATAATGGCTGTTTACTGCTATGCGATGTCGGCAAACATATTATGCCTGTGCTGTTTTTTTTAATTTACTACGAGCAGACATGTACACAACTCTTTTTGCACGACGCACTTCCGCTTCTTGTTGCAAGCTTTGTTGGACTGCTGGTATTTGTTTTAATTGTTTTTTTAGTTTTGCACCAAAATCTGTCATGTTGTTGGCTTTTGTGTTCAATAAATATGCGTCTAAACTACCATACTTACTGATTGTCCTGATGGTTCTTGTTGTTATCTTTACTTGAAATGTCTTGTTTAATAAATCACTTCTTAAACTGACTTTTTGTAAGTTTGGTGCAAAAATTCTTCTTACTTTATGATTAGAATTAGAAACATTATTACCAGTTTGTATTTTTGTTCCCGTTAATACACATTTTCTTGACATACTTATGATATAACGAAATTGTGGTTGGGAAAATAAAAGTCAAGGATATATGCTGGATAATCTTTGTTTATTATGGTTTTGTTTGCTTCGTTCGTTGATTTGGTTGTTTGTTTGTGGTTTGCTGTATTATGTTTTATTGCAATACTTGCTTGATAAGAAAAAAACTATACAACAAATTTTTGTTTTTTTGTTTCCAACCTAACAATGCATCTTGTAAAAGTCATTTTACATCATTAGATGATTTAATTGTGCAATCTAATGTTGGTAATTTTGCAGTGGTATGTATAAGTGGTTATTGATTTAATGCGGTTGGTGTGGTTGATTAAAGGTTAGATCAACTAATGTGTCAAAAATTATCTTCTTGGCGGACAGAGAGGGATTCGAACCCTCGATACGATAAACTCGTATGCCGGTTTTCGAGACCAGTGCCTTCAACCACTCGACCACCTGTCCTTTTTTGTAAAAATATTTCACATTGATTTTAAAAGCAACAATGTTTTTTGACAGAAAATGCTTTAAACTATTTAAAGTCATTTTATAGTATTGTCGCTATGATGCCAGCTGAGGATATTGAAAAGATAATGCAAATTTTACACACACGATATGGTAGCTTGCCGGATACTGAATTAAAATATGAAAACAACTACCAGCTTTTGATTGCCATTATGCTTTCCGCACAATCAACAGACAAACAGGTTAACAAGATTACACCCAAACTATTTAGCTATATTAAATATCCGCAAGATGCCGTTCATCTTGGCGAAGAGAAAATCAATAAGATAATTAAGAGTGTTAATTATCACAATATGAAGGCTAAAAATATTGTTTTAATGAGTAAAAAGTTAATACAGGAATACAATTCAATGGTGCCAAATGATTTTGATAAATTGGTGTTATTAAATGGTGTTGGTAGAAAGACGGCTAATTTGTTGTTAAGCATTGCATTTCAACAAAATAGAATTGCGGTAGATACCCATGTACATCGTGTTGCTAATAGGCTTGGTTTGGTACATTCTAATATACCAAAAGAAACAGAGTTGCAGTTGGCACGGAATATTCCTATTAAATATCATCGTGCTATTAACAGCTTGTTTATTCCGTTGGGGCGAGAGTTTTGTGGTGCAAGAAAAGTGCATTGTCAACAATGTCCTGTTGCAAAATTTTGTGCTTATAAGGATAAAACAACGTAAGTTAAAGCTTTTTATCCAACACCACCAACGAGAGGTGTGGTGTGTTGTTATTGTTTGTTTACCAAATTTTTTTCTGTTGCGGGCAGTAGTTAATGTCTAATAGTGTTTTATCGTTGTAAGGTATGAATTTTACAAAAGAGCCATCGTTGTTGACGATTGATGAATGTTGGTATGTTTTAGGTAATACACATATGCATTGTTGTAGTTGTGATTGTATGACGATGTCCTGATTGAGCTTCTTGATGATGTCATAGGTTGCCTGTATGGGATGATGTTTTTGTAAATATGTGTTTGATGGCTCTGCTGGAAATAACACTATACGAATGTTTGGTGTTATATTTTTGGCATTAATAATGTTTGCTAATTTTTTATATCTAACACAGATATTATCAAGAATATATTTTATAACCGGTATGGCTTCTTCTATGATGGTTAGTTGTTGAATGTGTTGCGGAGTATCATTATGTATGTATTTGAGTAAATCTGTGTTTACACAACATCCTTTACTAAATCCTGACATTATAAGGTGGATGTTGCGGTGAGTTTGTGTTATTGTGTTTACTATCATATCTATGATATTGGCTTGTTGCTGTATAATGTTATTGTAATTTTGTTTTGTTGTGAAATCTAATGGTAATCGTGAACCGGTGTTTGTAAAGATGCAAATATCTTTATCTTGTATAGACTGGATGAAATCATTTTCTGTAAAATAATTTAATATGTCGTATACATACCCTTTGATGCCGTGCGAGTGTATAAAAATACGACATTGTTGAGGTTTGTGCGATATTTGTTGATTGATGTGTTTGAATATAAATTGTTGCATTGACAATGCAAATGATGTCTTTGGGTCAATAACTTTTACATATTTGTTATTATTATTGTTGACAACAATAATTACAAGATGATATTTTTGTAGACACTTAAACACTTGTTTCTTTTGCTTTTGTAATAAAGATGCAAATTCTTCAAACATCCAATCTGTATTACATAATAATTGTTTGGTGATAATCTGCTTGTGTTTATTTTTAAGCACCATATTTATTTTATGAGATAAGTTTGTCGTTGTTTACATAATGTTCCATAATATATCCTATAAAATATAGTGAGCCGAAAAATATGATTGTGATTGGTTGTTTGTGTTGCATATTTATTAGTTGTTCTTGTACATCCTGCATATCATTTACAATATCACTGGCGAGATTATGTTGTTTTGCAATGGATTGTAATTCTTGTGGTGCTACAAAGTCGTTTACTTCCTGTGGAACATTATAGAACAATAATTTGTCAAAATTTGACTTGGATAATTTTGGTAAAAATGACATATAATCTTTTCTTTTCAGGCAAGCAAAAACACCGACAATCTTGGTGTTAATTTTATCTTGTTTGATGTGGTTGACAAAATTACATATTGCTTCAATGCCACCTTCATTATGTGCTCCGTCAATATAAACGTGACTTATATTGAGTTGTTTTTCATCTATGTTTTTTAAATGTACCTTTTGCATTCTTCCAGCCCAAGTGGTTGTTGCTATACCATTGTGTATATGTTGTTGGCTGATACCGATGTGTTTACAAATTTCTTTGGCAAGTGTGGCATTTTCATACTGATGATTACCAATTAAAGAAGGTGTTAAAGAATAGTCAACCTTGTAATTTTGTCCTTGTATAAACAATGGTGCATTTTTTGCCACGGCAACTTCTTGAATAGCATTTATGACATTTTTATCATTATTAGCACACCATACTGGAACATTGTATTTAATAATACCAGCCTTTTCTCGTGCTATGCTTTCCAATGTATTACCAAGCTTGTCAATATGATCTAACGAGATTGAGGTAATGGCACAGGCCAGTGGTTTATCGAAAATGTTTGTAGCATCAAGTCGTCCTCCTAATCCAACTTCAAACAAACAATAACCATTAGGATTTATGTTATCGGCAAAAAACATTATCGCAATTAGTGTGCTGGCTTCAAAATAACTAATATCATTGGCATTTTTACATTTTGTTAAAATTATTTTTCTGTAATATTCAATTTCTGCATCGGTAATCAATCTACCACCTATGTAAAATCTTTCATTGTATTCTACCAAGTGTGGGCTTGTGTACATAGCTACTTGATGTCCTGCTGTTTCCAGTATTGTTCTTATAAAATTGATTGTTGAGCCTTTACCATTTGTGCCTGCAACATGTATAATATTTGGCAGTTTTAAATGTGGATTGCCAAGGTCATATAAGGCATCTTGCATTACCTTGATTTTCCACTCTCTTGTATGGTTTGCAAATTCGCTTTGCCAGTTTAGATTTTTCATTGTCAAATGTTTTGACTAATAATGATATAATTTATTTGCAATGATTAAAAATATGGCAACCTTGTATTATCTTATTGTTAAACTTGACAATTAAAATCTATTTTTTACTTAGATAAAAAGTTATGTTTGGTATACTTGCAGTTGGAGACAGACAATACAAGGTAGTAGTAGGAGAAGCTTGTGTATTTGAGAAGATAGATAAGCAAGAAGGTGAGGATATTACTATGTCTGGATTATTACTTCTATCCAATGATGGAGAAGTTCTTTCAAAGAAAGAA
>JAFSXM010000014.1 GCA_017444095.1 Rickettsiales bacterium
AAAAGATATCGAACAGTTTAACATAGACCCAAAGAAGATAAATATCAGCTATTTAATTACGATTTTAAAAGAGGGTAATTTTGTTGCCATCAAAAACAAATTAGACGATAAAATCAGAAACCACGAACAAGCAAACTTAGCTTATATAGCCGAAGGTATTTATAAATCAGCTTCAAAAGTTGGCAAAGGAGAGTATAAAATACAAGGCAAAAACTCAAAAATAACAGTTGGCGACAATAAAATAACAATAACTTGTGAAGATGGAAATGAAGTAATTATTATTAATAATAAGGGTACATACTTATTTGACGACACCACAATTAAAAACAATCAAAATCAAACTGATTATAACAAAATCAAATCAGCAATTGAAGTCCTAGGAGACATTATTGAAAAAGAAAAAGACAATGCGAAAGAGAAAGGTGATGGATTTAACCTACAAATTAAAAACTTAACAGAAATAAGCGAAAGAGTTAATCAATCATACGCACAAGAGATTGCAAGACTTGTTGAATTGTCATATCAAGTGAAAAAAGATAATGCATTTCAAAACGGTATCATAATTGGAACTGATGGTAACAATCAACCAATCATAGTTTATAGAGCAAAAGATGGTGCATTCACATTTGATAAAAGCAAAGTAGAAAAAGGAGAAATGGATTTAAATAAATTATCAGATGAAATTGCAAAAAAGTTAAATGCAAACTTGAATGCACAAGATAAAGACCATTTAACATTCAATCCAAAAGCCAACCTAACAGACAACCTCTCAGAGCAAATCAAAAAACAATTAAATGCGAGTATTGAGAAGCATAGGGTGAATTTGAAAGAGCTTCTTGGTGATGTGAAAAACAATGTTAATATTGAAGGTGTTACATTGGAAAATTTAAATGTTAATGATGCAGATGTAGACAAAACTTACGCATTTTTGAATAGTTACAAATTAGAGGATATAGATATAGAAACCAAGCTAAAATTGCTACATAAATACGAAGAGTTTGCAAATGTTCCAGCAATATCAATTACTTCTCTTGGAGAAAAAATTTACGAAGCTTGTCAAGGTATAGATGATATTAAAGGTGGAATAAAAGATGAAAATAACATAATCTCAATCAAACTTGAAGGACAAGTCTTGTCAATAACTTTTAAAGGCAAACAATACAAAATAACAAAAAGCGATGAGAATAAATTTACTTTCTTAAAAGACAACGAACCACTTACAGACAAGTTGGAAGCTTTATCAATTATAGAAGCTTTAACAGGTTTGATAAGAGATTTACAAGATAAAAACAAAAAACTTGAAAAGGATAAAAACGAAAAAAATGAAGAAAAAGACGCAAAGAACAATGAACTTCAAAAAATTAATGATGAATTAAATAATATTTTAAGACGAGAATTTGTAAAAGCTGTCAAATTGTCTAATAATATAGCAAAATTAAAGAATTTCAAAATTGACAATGTAGCAAAAGACAAAGATGAACAACCATTAGAAGTAATAATTGATGGCGACGAAAATGGCGCAACAATATCAATTGGTAATAAAAATGTTGCTATAGATGCTTTAACAGCTAATAATTTAAAAGATTTCTACTTCAAACAAGTTGCAATAGAAGCTATTCAAAAAGCTACATTGGAATATCTTAAAGGACAAGTGCAACAATTGAAAACTTGTTATAAAGCTATAAATGGTGAAGATTGCAAAACAGAAATAAAAAATGGTTCAATTCAAGATTGTCAAACAACAATTTCTAGTATAGAAAATGAAATAAAAAATTCATTAGATAAAGCAAGAGGTGAAATTATTAATATAAAAGCTGTTTTAATTAACAAAGGATTTACTTTAGACCAAATAAACACTGCAATACAAGTTGCTTATGTTAATTTTGATAATAATAACGATGATAACAATAAGGAAAAAATCAACTCTCAAAACGTTGTCGATATCACAAAAGCAATGGTAGAGCTTGAAAGAACCCACCAACTTGCCACAGATTTGGCTCAATTGGTGATTCAACTTGGGTTCACTGGAGAGCAGTTGAATGCTGTGTTAGGTTTAAATATAAATGAAATAGAGAATGTTGATAACTTTAACAATGAAGGTGATTTAATCCAACTCTTAATCAATCAAAACATCGATCAACGACACTACGAATCTGTAATTAAGAACATACAAAATGCTACTGAATTGCTGTCTTTGGTAAAGATATGTAATAGATATAGTATTAATATAAAAGATATCGAACAGTTTAACATAGACCCAAAGAAGATAAATATCAGCTATTTAATTACGATTTTAAAAGAGGGTAATTTTGTTGCCATCAAAAACAAATTAGACGATAAAATCAGAAACCACGAACAAGCAAACTTAGC
>JAFSXM010000015.1 GCA_017444095.1 Rickettsiales bacterium
AAAAAAAAAAAAAACAATAATACATTGTGAGTTTGTTTTTTTACTAAAACAATTTGACTATTGTTGTTGATGAGCAAATTGTTAGAGTGTGAAAGATAAAAAATGTGTTGAAAGATATAAAAGTGGTCTCGTTGGAGAAGAAAAAGCGATAGCATATTTTGAAAAACAAGGGTTTGTATTGTTAGCCAGACGATTTAAAACAAAAAATGGTGAAATTGATGCAATATTTTCCAACGATAAATTAAAACTACTTGTGTTTGTTGAAGTAAAGCGAAGAAAAGAAGTTTACGATTATGATAAAGTAATTTCAAAAAATCAATGGAATAGAATTTATTCCGCATCAATAGATTTTATAGGGCAATTTTCTCCAAAATACGATGATTACAAAATTCGCTATGATGCTTTTATTTGCTTTTTAAATACAGACAATTTTTTTCATATTGAAAACATCTTAACAAATGATAATGTTTTCAACTAAACTTTTCGTTCTTCTTTTAATTTTTTAATAGCATCATACACCATTTCCGCACCAAGAATTTTAATCACATATTCCCTTGTTTGTGCAAATGGTATTTTTTCTATCCACATTGCTATTTCTTCGTTTGTTTTCATATCCCGTGGATCTCCATTTTGCTGTATCCATTTTAATGTATTCCCAGAGCCAGCATTATACGATGCAAGGGCAAGCAACTTATGTCCGTTAAATCTATCTAATAGTTGTTTTAAGTAAAATTGTCCCATTTTCACATTATACCCTCTATCGTATAACAGCCTTTTATTGTCATATTTTATATTCATACTTTTTGCTATTTTTTTACCAGTAGATGGCATAATTTGCATAACACCCCTTGCACCTTTATTACTAACAGCATTTGTTTTAAAACAACTTTCTTGTTGTATGACGGCATTAATTAAACTATCGTCTGTCATTTCCATTAACGGAAAAGTAATATTTTCCAGAGCAACATCGTATGTTCGTAAATATCTTGCATACAATAAACCTATTTTTGTATCAAAATCATTATTCACGACAATCAATGAATTGTAGAGTTTGTTTTTATTATTACGATATGCATTTATAAAATCCAGTAAAAGGCCAGATATACTATTTTCATATCTTAATTGAGAAATATAACTTGCTACAAAAAAAGCATCATTACATAATGAAGAAATATTTACACGATGCTCTATATTATTTTTTACATATTCATAGGCATTTATATTAAGGTCGTCCATCGCTAATTGTCCATAAAGACTAAGTTTATTTTCTGCCGACTGCATTAGTGCTTCTCTATAACTTCTTTCTTCACCAAGCTTCTTGTATGTTATCGCCAACCAATAAAAAGCTTTTCCTCTCTCATTTGAATGAGTTGCATATTCTCCACATTTTGAGAAATGCATACTTGCAGTTTGAAAATCATTTGATAAAAATGCAATAAAACCAGACAAGAATTGTTGCACATAATAGTCTTCGCCAGTTAAATAACCAGAGCTGGCAATAATATTGTATGCAGTTTTTAATTCCAAATTATTAGTGCTTGAAATAACATTTCTGGCAAATTTTACTCTATATTTAAACCACTCACTTGGCAAAAAACTTGGGTTATTGTTATCGGCAAGGACTTTTTTGACAAACTTAGTATTTTTTGCATTTTTTTTCAAACAAATTAAATCTGAATATTCATCATATCCCACCATAGCGATACAGCTGTAATCTGTTCTCGCTTTTTGATATTTTAACGATTTTTTTTGCAGTTTTTTTAATGAATGATGATTATAGAAATACACCAATTTCTTGGCATGATTTTTCATAATCTCATTTTTCATATCATCAATCAACCTCGAAACATTGTTTGTGTTATTTTTAAACAACCTCATTCTTATTTGTTGCATTAGCATTTCATCAGCAATTATCATTGGATAAAGTTTTTTAAATGTAGCAATCTCATCGTATGCAATTAAAATATTGCCAAATATTTGTTTTAATAAATCATTAACATACATAGCATCTTCATTATTAGCATTAAGATTGTTGGCACCAGCTGTAATCGCCAATCTTGGATTTAAGAGCAAATTTTTCTTTTGCATAATCGACAGCCTATGCAATTTCAATTCTTCTGTAAAATTACCAAGTGGTGTTTGTTGCTTTAAAAGATAATTTAAAAAAGGCACTGATAAACTTTTTACTCGTCTAACAGTGTTATAACCTACTGCTTCCACGGCACCATTTGGCAGAAAATATCCGTTATTATGACGATAAAAAATTAGCAAATAAACCGCCTGTTTTAAAGTTTTGTTTTCTATATCTTCTATCGCCGATTGTATGTATCTATCATTGCTGTTTTTAATAACAAAATTCACTCTTTGCAAATCATCATTACTGATATGACATACATTCAAAAACATATCATTAGGTTCATATTGTTTTGATAAAGAATATGAAATATTAGCATTAAAAATCGTTATAAAATATAAAAATGAGATAAACAATATATTTTTTTTACACAAAAATAATACCACTATGTAAAAATTATGTGTAAAATTAAGCATGAAACATATAAATTACTAATTAGTGGCTGTAATATCTTTTTTTTTTATTTGTTCTAATTCTTTTTTTCTTTGCCTCTCTATTTTTCTTTTTTCCGTGGCTTCTTTTCTTTCTTTCTCAACCTTTTGCCTTCTTGCGATTGTTTCTTTTTTTTTCTCAATTTTAAATAAATAGTTGGTTTCAATAAGTTCAGCTTTTCTAAAATTACTAATAGCACCAATCATGGCGGTCAATGATTTAACGATACTCTTTTTGTCTGCCTTCATATAAAAATCACCATCTGGAATTGCAATTATTTGTTCTGCATCAAAATACATCAGTGCCTTGCGACAACCTAATATTGCTTCACTTTTTGTTGCAATTCTGCTGTCAAATGTATCAAACAGACCAAACCCGATACACAATTGAGGCTTATAACTTACAAATGCAGGCAACAGCTCGTGTTGAGAATTGGCACTTTCTATGAGCAGAATATCAACATTGATATGACATATATTTTCAATAAATTCATTCAAATTGATATATCCGGTGTATAAAACAACTGGGTTTTTAATATTTAAATCTTTAATGAAATTATTTAATTCTTGGCTAAAAAGCTTAATCTGCATCAAACTTTTTGAGTTTTGCAATGATAGTGCATTTATAAAGCCAAATTCATTTATTTGCACTATATCAATATAATCAGCAATGCTTGTTATGTTATTTTTAATGCCTATTTTAACTTTCCTCCTCACTTCTTCTTGATTAAGATACGGATTAACATATGCCATATGATAATAATTAGAATACCCACTGATGGCTAATTTAATTGGCTTTTGTTTTACACTTTTTTTTAACCTCTTGGCGTATTCTACAATAATATCACCTTTAAATTCCGGATAATCATATATCAGTGTTGGATTATAATAATCATTTCCAAATCTTGGCACAAAATTTTTCTTCAACTTTACCGCACCTTTTACATATCCATCAAATTTTGAGATGTCATAACTCTTTTGTAACCAAGAGCCGGAGATAATATTTAAACCTACATTCTCTTGAATTTCTATGGCATTTTCTTGATTTTTACCATCATCAACGAGATAACAATCGTTTAATTCACCGGCTATCATCGTTGGAATGACTGGAAAATTATACTTTTTCGCAAAAGTCTTCCATTTACTATTACCATTTGTCTTATTTAAAGCATCAAATGGCTTCTTTGATGTATCTTTAAAAGATACAATCGCTTTTTTAGTTTCATCTGTTATTATTTTCTTATTTTCCTCCACTTCTTCTTTTACTGCCTCAATACCTTTATTTATGGCTGTTTTAATGATATTTAATTCATTCATCTTTTCCACAGCGAATGATAATTTATTTTTTAAGTTACAATCTAAGTCACTTTCAAGTTTAACACTATAAGGACAATTAAATAAAGGAGCAGAGTTTGCAATAATCACCCTATCGCTACCAAGTTTTTCACAAGCATTA
Organism: Rickettsiales bacterium; assembly: GCA_017444095.1. GTDB lineage: Bacteria > Pseudomonadota > Alphaproteobacteria > Rickettsiales > Deianiraeaceae > UBA4311. Next base: position 4,022 of record JAFSXM010000015.1, read on the forward strand.
GAAACTAATTTTATAGACTGCGATAAATCATTCAACCAAACACTTCTTGCATCTACAATACCGATTGATAATGTTTTATCACTTGGTATTTTACTCACATATTCATCAATAAAAGCATTATTATAATGCATATCTATGTGTATAGATTTTACTGGTAAATTCGCAATAAAATCAAAATTCTCGTGTATATCGGCATTATAACTAACAAGATTAAGATTTAAATCTTCACCAGCAAATTCATATAATTTCGCATAACACTTTGCAAACAATGATTGTAGATTATGGTTTAAATCTATACCAATCATTGGCTCATCTATTTGAATATTTTTTACACCTATTCTTTTATAATTTAAAAATAGCTCGTGATATACTGGTAAAATTTCTCCAAGCAATTCCAGTGGCTGTATATCCGGCTCTTTTGATTTACCCATCATTAAATAACTTATTGGACCAAGAATTACAGACCTTGTGTCTATTCCCAAAGACTTAGCTTCTATGTACTCAACAATAGGTTTATTACTTGAATACTCAAAATCTATCGGCTCAACAAATTCTGGCACAAAATACAAATAGTTTGTATTTAACCAATTTTGCATTTCCAATGGAAAAATATCAAACTTGTCCTTTTGCTGTCCGTGTGCCATTGTAAAATATATGTGTAAAGGCACTCTTCCGCCTTCCCAATAAAACCTTCTCTGTATATTGCCAACCAGACAGGTCATATCCAGCACATTATCATACATAGAAAAGTCATTGCTTGGTATAATATCTATATTATGTTTTTTTTGAACCTTCCAATTCGATATTCTTATATTTTTACACACCGATAACAACTCGTCTTCATTTATTTTTTTCTTTAAATAATTATTTATAGCAACACCAAGTTCTTGCTTTTCGTTATTCCTACAAAAACCAATACAAGCACTCCGCAACATAATGTTGAGTTTGATATCTTATTTATAATTTTCAAGAATAAAAATTACAGCATTACCAATAACATCAATTTATATTTGTTCCAATTCGTATTACTTCTTATTGCATTATTGTTCAATAACACTTTCATTTTGTTGTGTATTGATAATTTTTTTGCTGTAATTTGCTTTAATATTTCTTGTCATTTCGGAAACATCGGAATAAGTACTGAATAAACAACCACCAAAGTTCTTCATAATTCCAATACCACAATCAGAAATACTTCTACCAATACCTTTCTTCTCCAAAAGAAAGTTGCTTGTTTGCATGATATTATTATTATCAGCATTATATTGCACTTTTTGTACAGATACATCTATATCATTTTTTAAATCTTTCAATGCACTGTTCATAGTTTGTGCCCCTTTGACATAAACATCTCTGGAATTTTTGCAAAAATCGTCATAAACTCGATTGATATCATCAATACATTTTCGTTCTTCTTCATTATATGGATTAAAAATAGAACCAATTTTATCACAACCTATATTTGTCCTTATGCATTCCAGAACTGCCTTACAAAATGCTTTATCTTTATAACGTTCCAGTTTTAATTTATGCAATCCATAAATTGCTTTTTCCATAAATTTATAAAAATCTCCATTTTTATCACTACTGAAAATATGATTATCTTTAAGATTATGTATGTTATTTATCAATTGTTGAGCCATAAGTTCAGCTTCCAAATCAGTAATAACATCTATATCGTTGTTTTTATCATGTGAAATCTTTGTTATAAGTTTTCCTGCTTCTGCTATACATTTTTTTTTGATATTATTTAAATCATTTTCTATTTTTACTTTTACATTGAATATCGTCAAAAAATCACCTATATTTATCTTTATATCTTTTGGATGTGATATAATATCAGGTAGATTAAGAAGAACATTTACTGCATTATTTATTATATCTTTTGTATTTTCCACAAAAATTTCATATCCATCGTATGGAGGATTATCAGATTTAAAAGATAATATTTTTTTCATTTCTTTCAATTCTGGCGAAAATGAAAATAATGACTTTATAGCAAGCAAAGTAGATGCATTGTTAATTTTGTTATTTAATAAAACCAAGTTTATACCATTAGATATTAAACTCACAATAGTATCATTTGCGGTTGGAAGATTTTTATTATTCAACATACCATATAATCCACTATCATTAGTTTCTTCTTTATTATATTGCTTAGTTATAATAGCTTTGTATCTTCGAAAATTATGAAAAAAACTTTTCATCTGTTGTCGTATGATTGCTTTCAATTTTCTTCTTTCCTCTGGTGTTTTGGCTTTTACAGATGTCATCTTATTCAGCATGGCTAACCATATTTGGTTTTCTCTGTCTCCCATTGGTAGTGATTTAAAATCTACCGACACCTTATTCACATTATTATTTGTTGGAAATAATATAAAATTATCCAAAATTTCTTTAAGATTTTCTTGATTAAGAAAATGTTTTAGTTTGATAATTTTCTCTCCATTCGTTCCATATCCTTTATAATATTCATCAGATTTAGAAAAAATTTTCTTTAACCAATCTGATATAGACCATTTGTTATCAACATTTTGTTCATTATCGTCACCAAATAGTTCATTATCACCATTTTCCATATCATCATCGTTCGCTTCATTATTTTTTGTCTCATTTGTTGTCTCATCTGTTATATTGTCGTCTGTTATTATTGCTTCTTTTTTATAACTCATCAATTCTTGACCATTGACAACAAGGTTGCCAATGTTATCATCGTTATCCGCATCAACAATGTCTATTTTTTCATTATTTTTGGATTCACTTTTTATTTGCTGTTCTTCATGGCTTTGATTATCTATTTGTGTTTCATTGTCTTGGTTTATGTCTTTTTGTTTATTTTCTTTTTCTCCATTTTGTATGTTATTCATTGTATCTTGTCTTACATCTGCTGAAGCTTCCTTTTTATTTGAATCACTTTCTTTCATATCAAGACAATTGATGCAATGATTTTACAAAAAAAAAATAAAATAAACAACAACTTTCCGCAAACTACCACTTAATCAGTTTGGCATTGTTAATTGCGAACTCACGACACTTTATTGAATACTTTTCATATTCATCTTTATTCCAAATCTCAAAAGTCTTTCCCTTTCCAACAAACAAAGCAACATTTTCTATTTTCGCATATTGTGTATATTTTTTTGGTATATTAACTCTCCCGTCTTTGTCGATATCAAGAGAAATACTATCAGAAAAAATTGCAGTTTCAAAAGCATCTTTTTCTGTTGAAAATGGGTCAAAATTATCTATTGCTGTTTGGAGCTTTTCTATATGAGCTATCGTGCAACCCTCTAAACAAGGCTTTGAGAGTGATTTATAAATAACTACATTTGTATTATTTTCCTTTGTAATTATATCACGGAAACTTGAAGGCATCGACACTCTACCTTTTTGGTCTATTTTGTTCTCGTATGTAGAAAGAAACAAAGTTCCCACAAAATAATTCTAAAACAAACAAAATACCAATTCGCCGAAGCAAATTATGTCAAAACAACTTTATACCAAACGGCATAAACAGATGCAATGGCATCAAAAAACAACTACCACTTTTTCAAAAGTAGCAAAATACCGGAAAACCGGAAAAAAACAACTTTTTTGGACTTTCACCAAAATTTATTCCACAAAAATGACTTTTATGGAACTTTATGGTATTTTATGGAAAAAGAAAAATAATTGTCAATATGAAATATTATTGTTTTTACTCTTTTAAAACAAACTCTTGATTTTTTTTATATTATTTTTTATATTATAGATATACCGCTTATACTTTATAAGCGGTATTATTCAATGATAAATAATCATATAACTTGGTTTATAAGAAACCAAAGTATTTGATTTATCAAGAATTTATTTAAACAAAGCAACTTAAGTTTTTTCCTTCTTGAAATTTATTTTAATAATCTAATTGTATTTATGGTTGTTGTATGACAAATTTTAGCAGTGTTGTAAATGGTGTTAAAACAAGGGCAGTTTCTTACAATGAAGGATTAAGAAGGTATATGCTTGGTGTTTATAACTATATGTCTGTCGCATTGGCTTTAAGTGGTGTGATAGCATTTTTAACAGCAAAATCTGGATTAGTTTACTTGTTAGTTGGTTCGCCTCTTGGTTGGATAGTTGCTTTTTCACCTTTGATAGTATCAATAGTGATGTCATTTAAATTGAATACTGCAAAAATTAGCACTGTAAAAATGTTATATTTTTTGTATGCCATTTTAATGGGTATGTCAATGTCTACATTGTTTTTGATGTTTACAGGAGTAGATATTACAAAAACATTTTTAATAACAGCTTGTATGTTTTTAAGCACAGCAATATATGGATACACAACAAGAAAAGATTTATCATCAATGGGTTCATTTTTAATGATGGCAGTTTTTGGTCTACTGATAGCTTCTGTTGTTAATATATTTGCACATAGTGGTGGATTATCGTTTATTATCTCGCTTGTGAGTGTTGTGGTTTTTACAGCATTAGTTGCATATGATACACAAAATTTAAGGAGATTATATTATGCCACCTGTCAAGATAAAGATATGGCTGTAAAATATGGCATCTTTGGTGCTTTGCAATTATACATAGATTTTATAGCTCTATTTATACATCTATTACAATTATTGGGTACAGCACAAAGGAGAGATTAGTTTGAAAGTTGTTTAGCTGAAAGGCTGATATTTTCATAAGTAAAAATATTACTAAAAGTTTCTAATTCTTACATTGTTATTTTGCGATCTTTTTGTGTCATTATACCAATTTATAAATTGTGAGATTGTATCAATTTGGTCATCGTGCTTGCAATTTGGAAATGATAGTATTTCTGCTTCAAGTCCTTCTAACCAATCTTGATTTTTTGCAAACAAGACATTTCCAGCCTCAAACATTGTTAGTATTTGATTAACACGATATTCTTTGGATTTTAATGGTTTTATTGGTATAATGTTATTCATATTGACTTGTAAATCTTGTATCAAGGAAGAGCCATTTGATTTGTCTTCTATAAGGACGGCAAGTGGTCTGTATTTATTTATTATATCAACAATGCTTTGTTTTAACTCTGGATAAGATTGTTTAAGTCTAAACATAAGGCATAAAAAAAACTTATTATTATAACACACAAAAACGGATAAAGCAGTAAAATCATTTTCTGTTCCTATTCCAGAAGCACAATCTATACTTATGTAGTATGGTAAATTATTTTTTTGTATTATTAAATTAAATTCTTTTAAATCAAAGTATTTAATCCATTTATGTCTTATCATATTTCCATCTATTGAAATTGGTGATTGTTGATATTGTGCGGAAAAATTATATTCACCAAGCTCTGTCTTTATTCTTGTTAAATCTTTTATGGATTCCATTTTTGGATGTAATACATCTCCATTGTGCCTGTCCTTGTATATCTTATCTTGTATTTTGTAAACAAAATCATACTCTGCAATAGCTTGTAGATTTACATGAAACCATTGATTTTTTGAAGATTTTTTTATTTTGCCATCGCCGATAGTATTTGTATTTATTTTTTCCAGTAAGTAGCCACATAAATCCTCTTCGTGTAGTCTTTGCATTACTATAATAATGGCACCTTTTTTTTTATTATTTAAACGAGATGAAAATACACTACTAAACCAATTTGCAACTTTCGTTCTATTTCTTTTATTAAAAATATTAACTGGGTTATGCGGGTCATCTACTATAAGGATATCACCTCCTTCACCTGTTAATGTTCCGCCGGTTGATGTAGCCAGCCTAAAACCATTCATTGTGGTAGTAAATTTATTTTTTTCATTCTGGTCGTCAGCGATAATTGTATTTGGAAAATATTCTTTATACCAATTACTTTGCATTATTATTCTTGTATCTATTGAGTGTTTTACTGCAAGTTGTTTGGAATAGCTAACAACAATAATTCTTTTAGTCGGGTCTTTTCCCAAAACCCAAGCTGGAAAAGCGACGGAGCATATTACTGATTTTAAATATCTTGGAGGGATGTTTATCATTAGCCTTTTTATATTTCCGTTGTAAACATCCTCTAATGTATCACATAGATAATCAAGATGCCAATTCCAAAGAAAATCTGTTGTTGGATTTAATGTTTTAAAAACATTTTGTAAAAAATATCTTAATCCACCAGTTGTTAAGTCATTGTTGTTTTGATTACGACTTTTTTTTGTAGACATATTGTTTTGATAACATAGTTAATACATATTTAACAAACGGAAGACAGACGGAATTTACTTGTTGTTATTATATATTTTGTTATTATTAAATATAGCTTATGAATAAGAATGCTAACACTAACGATACACGAATTATTATTTATGATTTAACTGGCAACAATCAAGTATTGAACTCATATGATAACGAAGATACTTTTAAACAAGACAATAATAATCTTTTTAAGGATGCCATATTTTTAAATAAAGACGAACAAAATAAAATACACACAATAGATGATGTCATCAAGTGTTTAGAAGATAACAAAACATATATTGGTACAGTTAATAGCTACAAAAATAGTAATTATAGCAACTGTTGGACAAAAACAATAGACTATAAAGTTTTTCACATTCCAGAACAAGACAAACAAGAAGAAAAATCTTCTCGAAAAAATAATAACAACAAGAACATCGAACAAAACAATCCAAAAAATAATTTTTTTTATATTAAATGCGATGATAGATGTTATTTAAGATTTAAATTACCATTGATTTTTGACTGCAAAACAAAAATGCTTTATCATAACGAACAAAACTCTCCTAACATTACCAACGAAACACAAAAAAATATCGTTGCTTTTTCTATACCAAATGAAGACAAGTTTATATTATCAATTCATGATTATAAAAAAAGTAAACAACCAACACGAGATAATATGTTGCATACTTTTGGTTGTGATTATCGTGTGGATAAAATACTTAAAAGAATGTATTATGTGAATAATCATTCATATAATTTCGAAAAATATCAATATCTCGTTGATTTCAATACAACTGAAGATTTTCAACCACTTCCACTTGATTATTTTGATAACATATATGATGGATTTAAAAACAAAGGTATCTCAACATTACCAAAAACATTATTTGGATATAGCAGTTATGATAATGTGACAGCCAATTTATGTTGTCTTGATTGCAGATGGGGGCCAATAATGCCAGAGCCAAAAACAATGAAATGGGAGACAATTATTCAAAAATTTACTCTTGATACTTTGAATAATCTCAAAAAAAACAGAAAACAGAACGAATGGTAGTCAAATAAATAAAAGTTGACTTTTTAAACATTATAAGGACAATAAAAATATCTTATTCGAGATGAAAATTTCTTTTGTAAAAAACATAGTTGGCTATCGCAAGGTGTTTTTCTTAACGACTTTCTTCTTATTATGTGTTCAAAATATGTCATTTGCAGAAACAAATAAGACATATAAGGCAAAAAAATATAATGACATAGGTATAACCAAAACAGCATCTATAAATAAAATCAACAGAGCATATATTGGTTTTGATGTTTATTGGTTAATTAGAAGGTTTGATAAAGGTACACTGGGTATAGTGCAAATCAAAAAAAATGCAATATTTGATGGTGATTTTTTTAGTCGTTTTAAGAATTTTTCTGCACATATTGGTTGGAGAATAAATGAATATGTGGCAGTAGAGGCGGGCTATTTGCGATTTGGAAATATTATCAATTTATCATCAACACAAGAAACTTTAAATGGTGCTTTTGCCGATCTTTATTTTTATCAACAAATTACATCAAATAAATATACTTGTTTAGAAAGCTATGCAAGTATGGGCTTTTTCTTTACACATGGTGCTATATCTAAAAAATATGGGTATGGCTTTAAAGTCGGTGGAGGTATACAATTAAAAATTTATGGTCCATTAGCTGTTAAGTTTGGCATTGAATACTATTACCCAGGTAGCAATATTTTCGCGAAAGAGGGTTTTTTGACATTAAAAACTGGTTTTGACTTGTATTTTGCTTCATAATTATTTGTCTTATGAAATGCACGAGAAAAGATATGGTTGTTTTAACCTGTGGTTTTTTGTTTTGTCTAATCATATTATATGGTTTAAGAAAGGGGATTAAAAAACCACCTGAAATAAATTATAAAAACCCAATGGTTCTTCTTGAAGCACAAGTCAATGAAAGTGATTTTACAATAGGTAATCCTAATGCACCAGTTAAAATGGTGTTTTATGGCGATTTTTCCTGTCATCACTGCATTCGCTTTGTGCACGAAAATTTTGAAAAAATTAAAAAATATTTTATAGATACTGGTAAATTATTGCTTGTTTTTAGGCCAGTCATTAGCACACCTGCGACTTTAATGGGAGCACAATATTTATTTTGTGAAAAACGATTGAGCAATATGAATGCTTTAATTTTCCTTAATCTTTTTAAGAATAGTTGGGCTTTCAAAAAAGATTATGGTAATGCTTTATTAAAATTGGTGCAAGCTGAAAAATGGGATAGTGATGAAAAATTTAATGCCTGCATAAGTAATAAACAACTTCAAGATTTATTGATAGATAGAAATAGACATATCATAAAGGACTTAAAAATAACACAAACGCCAGCTGTTTTTATAAATGACACTTATGCAAAAGCCAATGAGACAATTATAAATGTAATAGATAAAATAATCAAAGATATAGAGGCAAAAAAATAAATTTAACGATAAATACAAATTTTAGCTAAAAAAATGTTAGCTATATTTACTTGTGAAAATGACGATATTATTGAAAATCTTTAATATCAATTTGTATATCACTAAAATTTGTAATAGTTGGCAATTTACTGATAATAGTTTTTTGTATTTTTTTATTTTTTGTTATTGTGCTTAAAAAGCTTTCATCGCATATTGTAGATGCTTTATTTATTTTTGCTCTAATGCTTTTGATAACATCTTCATCCTGTTTATCCGCAAAAATATTATATTTAACAAACATTTCATTTAAGCTTTTTAAGTATTTCATTTCTTTTTCCAAAAGTCGTGCATTTGTTTTGACAACATTATCAAAAATCTTAACACCTTTTATTTCAAGAACACCTCTTTCATTATCAAATGTAATAAGATTGTTTACAATACTAATATCTTTAAGAAACTCTTTTTGCATCTTGCAATTCGTTAGAACATATTTATAAAACTCATTTAATAGCAATAAATCCCTTTGTTGTCTGTATGATATAAAGTTTAAATATGCTCCATCAAATAGCTTGATATAATGTTGTTTAACCACATGTGGATTTAAATGCAAAACATTTTGCAGTTCTATGTCTGCACGAGTCACATAGCTGTCATTAACACTGCTATTATTAGATACTTTTAATAATTGCATTTTATTTTAAAAAAGTATTCAATTTTGTGAATTTTGCATGAATAAAAATCAACAAGAAAAATTATTTTTTAATGATTTTAATGATTTTTGTAGATATTTTAACATTGAAAACTTGATAAAAAGTCCATTTTTTAATCAAGCAATAACACACTCTTCAATAAGCAAAAAACATTGTTATGAAAGATTAGAATTTCTTGGTGATACAATATTAAATTTTTGTATCTCGAAAATGTTGTTCATCAAATATCCTTCATTATATGAAGGGCAGTTAAGTAAAAAAAAATCTTATTTAATATCAAGAAAAGTTTGTCGTCAAGTCGCAAAAGATATTGCACTTGAAAAAAAAATAAAATATTCAAAAAAGTCATCCATCAAAAATGTAGAATTTCTATCAGCTGATGTGGTTGAAAGTATTATTTGTGCTGTTTATTTTGAATTTGGAATAGAAAAAACATATAACATTATTACGACATTATTTGCACCATACGATATAGAAGATGTTGTTGACCCAAAGATGGTATTGCAAGAGTATGCACAGAAAAAATATCAAACATTACCACAATATTCAATTTTAAAACAAGAAGGGACGGAAAACGAGCCAGTATTTACTGCTGTTGTAGTTGTCAATCAACATTCATCAACCGGTATCGGTAAAACAAAAAAAAATGCTGAAAAACAAGCCGCAGAGAGATTGTTAGAACAAATAAAGAAAAAAAATAACTAAATCAGTCACGGTCATTGCTATGTTATGAAAGGTATTTAACTTTTAATAAATTACACTACATATGACAGATTTGAAATTATTTTTGAAATTTAACGGAAGCAGAAAAAGAAAAATTGGTTTTATTGCAAAGATATATCAAAAAAAGATAGTATTTTAATTGCAGATAGTGATAAATCTTATAAAACATTAAATCATATCAACTTAAAATCAGTCAAATTTGAAATGACATTATATATTGCTTCTTTCAACATATTCAATAGATCAATATCAAATGTGTCTCTTATTTTAGAATTTTGTAAAAAATTTAAATAATTTATTTCATTTATCAAGTGTTTGTTTTATCATAGCACGAAAATATAATTTTTATTTGCAATAAACAACAAAAAAATTATCATGAATATATGAGAACAAAACAACAGCATACTTTTACTGCTACACCACCAAAATACACAATAATCAAAACAACCAATAAAGCACCTCATAAAAAAGGCAAAAAAAATCGTGCCAATATTAATGTCGATAGTTCTATTATAAGTTCTGGCCTTGGTATTATTGCTGGTGCTACATTGATGAAGATGTTTGATACGATGTACAACAGTGATCAGCCAAAACCAACTCCCGCACCAATAGATATACAAAAATATATAGAAGAAACTGTAAAAACAGTGATGGAAAAATATCCATTAAACACAAAAGATGAAATACAGAAAATTGTTGATGCACAAATATTGCCATATTTGAAACAAATAAATACAAAAACCGATAATATACAGGAAACAGGCAAGGAAATAAAAGACGAGCTCGGAAAGCTTGATACCATTAACACTAATATAACAAATTTACAAGAAAAGATAATAACCCAACTGGAAAACCAAAAAGTTAAAC
>JAFSXM010000016.1 GCA_017444095.1 Rickettsiales bacterium
CTTTTTAATGAAGCATTAGCTTGTGTTCTTTTCTTTGTTCTTCTTATATCTTTTTTTGAAGATTTTAAATTTGCCATACTTATTTATCTAATAATAATTACAATGTATTAACCATAAGATGTTATTTAATTGTCAAGGAATTATACACTTGACAATATGATGACTTATTATATAATCATCATATGAAAACAGAACAAGATATAGACACAAAAACAATTCCAACGGAAGATGAATACGTGCAACAAGAAGCAAACAAGCTATCACAAGATGCAAACACATTATTTCCAAATTGGGAATTGTTTGGACGTATAAAAAATTTTGGTTGCAATGCATCGGTCGATGAAATTGTAAATGAGAGAATTATTTTAGACGGAACTTTTTTTGACATCGTTTGCCATATATCCAAAGACGGCACTTGTTATAACTATGTTCGTTTTAAACAACATAAACAGTCTACGCCAGAAACATGGATTGCAGACGGATACAAACAAACATATGAAAATTTTCTTGTATCAAAAGCACAAAATACACAGAACTTAGAAAAGTATAATTACAATTTAACAAACCAAACATTATCTGCGGAACTTGTAAAAGACACAATACAAAGATACGAAAAATACGATGTTAATAATGACATTGTATTAGGAGGAAAACAAGACATTCAAAAGCTATATCAAAAAAACTTTGATATAAAGAAATATAATAAAAAATGTTTTTTTCATATAACCGAAAATAATCGCTCAATTGGTGTTTTTATTATTTTTGATAAAAATGATAAGAAATATGCAATAATTTGTAACCATACAAACAAAGACGACATAAATAAAGTAAAGGAAGATTTGAGAAAAAATTATACAATAATAAATTTACCAAGAGTGCAAAGCGATAATCATTCTTGTTCGGTGCTAAATAAAATTTTTCTTACAGAAATGCATAAGTTTTTTGTTGAAGATAAACATGATATAAACGAACTTTTAAACTACAAAGATAAAGAAGATAATAAAGGTGATATTGCCTTAACAGACAAAGTAAAAACACTATTTCCAAATTTATACAAATATCAGCAATACAATGTAACACAAAATAATCTAATTTCAGAAAATTTTAAGTCCAATTTACTAATTACAGATAAATATAACATAATTAAAGACAAAAAAAATCCTAACGAAAATAAAATTTTCAATCTTGGACTTTTAAGAGAAGGATGGGGTATGGCAATTGATTTTATAAGTCAAAATATAGAAAATGTTCCACTTTGTGAATTAGAAATATTTATGGAAAATTTTGAAAAACAATGTAATTTTTTTGATAGAGTGATCTCTCTTCAAGCACAAAACAACATCAGCAAAAACAAGGATTATTTTGCAAACCAGCGAGAAGCAATTCAAAAAATTAAACAAGAAATTATAAATAGACAACAGAACAGAAAAAACAACGGCAAAGAAAAAAGATGTGATTTTATTTTCGATACAACATTGACAAGTCAAATTTTAGGTCATACCACCATAGCAATATCTCCAAAATTTTGTGAATATGTTGAAAGATATAAACAATATTTTGGTGATACAATTTATCAGCGAAGTCAAGAACTATCAGCAAAAAAAGTAAAAATACAACCACTAATCGATAAATCAAACTATCAAACGGAAACCTTGCTACATCAGCTAGGAAAGCAACCAACAGACAACCACGGATCATCATATGTAGAAATAGATGAAAATGTTGGAGATATTATTCAAAGAGTAAAACCATTTGAAGGAAATGAAGCGATTGTAATAGGTTTACGGAAAGAATATCAAGAAAAATATAAGAACACACACACTCAAATCATCAATAACAATCTCACTGATAAAAACATCATTGGCAACAAAATCTCCAATGATGACACAATCAATAAAGAAGACCACAAGAGTAAAGCAAATTATACTTACAACATTTATGACAGCAATAATAGTTCATCAGAACAACAAAAAGTTGATTTTGGAAACATAAATATGGGCTCTCTTTAAAAATATGCCTTCCATTATTTTTTTTCTATCTTAAATCTTAAAAGATTTTATATGGGATTAAATTTAAAACAACTCTTTCAAAATGAATATTCATTTGAAGAAACAATAAATGAAAACTTTTTTAAAGTTGATGTGTTTAGTCAATCACTCGTGATTGATAGAATTACAAATTCAACAGATGAAAACATTATCAATAACAAATTATATTTAATAACAGAAAACACAGATGAATTATTTAGCGACAAGGTCAATCAATTAGCTTGTTATAATGCAAATCTTGGTTGGATGTTTTATGTTCCTCATACCGGTAAAATGATATTTCTACAAGCAGAAAATAAATATTATTTTTTTAATGGAACAGCTTGGAAAGAGTTTGTTGCTAATAGTGGCAGTTCTAATAATGATGATATTGATGTAGATTTAAGTAAATATTTGCTAAAAGAAAATAATTTATTAGACATCGAAGATAAAACATCAGCTTGTCATAATCTTGGAACATTGAGTGAAACAGAGTTAAATTCATCTTTTCTACGAAAAGACAATAATTTATCTGGTATAATAAACACAATTTCTGCTTGCCACAACATCGGCACACTTACAGAACAGGAAATGCAATCAACGTTTTTATGTAAAAGTAAAAATTTATTAGATATAACAAATCAAGACCAAGCTTGCCACAACATCGGCACTCTTCGCGACTGGGAAATAAGACGAGTTGGAGACTATAAAATGTCAGCACAAAAACAAGATCACGATAATTGGTTTATTTGCGATGGTCGTGAGGTATTACGAAGTGAATATCCAGAACTATTCAGGATTATTTCAACAGATTTTGGTGCTGGAAACGGAACTACAACATTTAATATACCAAATTTTAAAAATAGAGCACCTTGGGGTGCAAATGGCAATCTCAATCATACAATCAACAGCGGACTACCAAACATTAAAGGTTATTATAGACCAGGTGGTAATTGGCCTTTAACGAATTTAAGAACGGATTTGACAAATGGAAATCAGACCATAGTTAATGGTGCTTTTTCCGTTTTAACGGAAACTGTTTCACTTATGATATCAAGCACAACAGGTAGTGCAATTAAACCAAAAGTTATGGAATTCGATGCATCAAAAAGTAATGCGATTTATGGCAATAGCACGATAGTTCAACCACCAGCAGTTTGTGTAAATATGTTTATCTTAATGAAGTAGTTTTACTTTGGTATTTTATGTTGACTATAAATACCTTATAGGTAAAGCACAATTATGTCATTGAAAAGTGATTATAAAGAATTAGAAAAATTATCACCATTAGAACAAAGCCAAAAAGTCCAAGCTATTACCAAAGGAGAAACAGGTTTTGGTTATGAAAATGCAGATGAAATTTTACAAGATTTATACGATGAAATTGATGAATTAAAAAGTGAAATCAAACTAAATGATAACAACAATAATAATAAAACAAGAATTTTTGAAGAATTAGGTGATATATTGTTTGTTCTTGGCAACTTAGCAAATAAATTTGGTATAGATTGTAATGCTGCTTTATTGCATTCTATTAACGAATTTAAGAGAAGAATAATGTATTGTAAAGAACATTGTAGTTGTGGCGATTTAAAACAAATATCTAATACAGAAATGATAAAGCTTTGGAAAGAGGCAAAAAGAAAATAATAAATATTTTGTTGCTATAATAATACAAATAATATTTGCAAAAATAACACATTGAATAATGGATATACTTTTAGTAAGCATTATAGCACATAATATGTCGAAGAAAAGCAATGTCGTTAAATAATATAAATAAAACTTGATTTTTACCTTCTTATTTGAAATTACAATGTATGTGAGGGATCATAGTTCAGTTGGCTAGAACGCTACTATGGCATAGTAGAGGTCTCGGGTTCGAGTCCCGATGATTCCACAAAATTACTTAATATCCGTTTGCTTATTTAACAAACAGGAGAAGATATTAAGCCGTCCTCTTCCACATATAAACTGCAAATGCAGGCGGTCTAACAACACCAGCACAATTCGTATTCCATATTCCACCAGTTGCACTACTCATAGACAGCTGAATTTTATCTTTATAACTACTTACACCGCCATCATTAGCGTCTTTATAGCCACTTGTTGCAGAGCTTGTTGTAAATAAACCACCATCACCAGTAAAATATGCACCATCATTTATTGAAAAGCTACCTTTTACATTTGGTAAACAAGGTGTTGTTGTTCCACCACCGGAACCCGAACTAATAGTCCACAAGGTTTTATTGGCTTCAACCATTTGCCAAGCCCCACATCCAAGTTTTTTCTTAACATCGTCAGCCGTCCCTAATGATGTAGAGATATAAATTGAACCAACGGGCCAATTTGTTTCACAATTATCATTTTCAATGCCCCATATCAATCTTAAATCATTAGACCAAGCACGATTTTCTTCTTTATGAACAGAAAAATAATGTAAACCTGTTTTATAGTCTATAAAAGTATACATACGATATGTCCAATTTGCCATAGTAACATCTAATGCTGTAGTTGAAAGAATATCCCTTATAATAAACACTCCTGCTCGATTTTCCGGCAATTGTCCATCATAATTATTAGCAACACAATCGTTGTTGGAAAATTTATAAATACCCGGAGCCCACAAGGCTATGTTTTTACTTTTCTTATTATTATTAATTTTATTTATTGTGTTCTGTGCGATGTATAAACCATTATTTATAGCATCTTCACTACAAGCATCTATTCCATTTTTTAATTTATCTATCCTGTCTTTTAATTCATTTATAGCATCTATAACATTTTTTCCGTCAGTCGTTAAATTTTCATCATTTAAAGATTGATAATGTGTAATAGATGTAAAATCATCTATGTCTTGTTTATTGTTCAATGCAACACCAACTATTTCTGTTAAAGTTTTATATTTGACCAAATTCTCAAAAACACCCCTATCATAACCTTTATATATAGTTCTTGTATTCCCAGAATTAGTTACCACACTTGAAACCGCACTTGCATAATTTTGAACACAATTATTCAAAGTTTTATCGGTTGGATTTGTTGTTTCCACAACATTATGTTTAGCATCAAAATAACATTGATTAGTTTTGCCTTTCGATATAAGTACATAAGCAGTATTTTCTTGTGTTGCTGGTATAAGAGATGAATTATCCGCATTATAAATTTCCAATCTTCTTAAAGGAATGATAGTAGAAGCATAATGTGTGCCTGCTGTGGTTGTTTCGCCGTCTGCCTTAACAAAAACACCATATTTACCATTCGAAATGGCCGTATATGCTTCTTTTTTAGCATTCGCAGAGGTGTTATTCGTCCATTTAAATCCAAATGGATATGTCAATACAGAATGTGTAATATACTCAAAATTATGCCCTTGACTATCATATGCATAATTCTCCGGCAATCCAAGTGTTTCAGTCGGGACAACACCCCATACCAAAAAATCACCGATACAACACTTGTTGTAAGTTTTGCCATCACCGTAACAACTATTATACGATGTGGCTCCATCTCCAAATGTTGAGCCAACATAACAAGCATACACTTCTTGTCCAGCGTTATATACATTTGATGGATTCTCTTTTAAATACAAATCATTACCAATGGTAATAGTAGGATTTGCAGGAAATGGCAATCTGCCATTTATAGTAAAGAATTGCTGTAATGCTTCTTCTATTTTCTCCATTTTCTTTAAATCATTTCTTACTTGTGGATTAGTAGCATTATATGCTCCTAATGTAGCACCAGCTATTGTTCCCATTATTGCCACGGTTATTGCTGTTTCTAATAATCCAAAGGAAGAATTACTATTATTGTTATTCTTTTTATTTTTATAATTATTTATTTTGTTTATTAAATTCTTTATAAGATATTTAAATATCATACTACTAATTGTAGTTAATAATTTGTTTATAATAATTTGCAACTGGGGAAAAAATATTTGCAACTGGGGAAAAAATTATTACAATAAATATATGATAAATGGCATCAACGACGAAGATAAAGATTGTAAAACAATTCTTAAAGATGCAACTACATATCAAAAAAGAATTATTTATAACTTTTTTGTTTCTTTTTTGGAAGCAAGAAAAAATAATTTTTCTTTAGATTCTATGCATAATTTGCAAGATGCTATTTATCGTTTGTATAGAAATCTTTATAAAGACATTCGCATCTTGGATATCAAAGCTACGATTAAGGATTTTATATCAAACATTAATCAGTTTAGTGAAAAGATATTAACACATTCTTTGCCACAATCGTTCACACAAGCGATTATGCCCATTCAGAACGGCGTGTTAGAGGAAATGTTTGTCAGAACGCAAAATGCAATAAAAAACATAAAAAAACCAGATTCACAAACACTATCATTGCATGGTGTCTACGACGAAGAAGGAAGAGGTGAAATTTTTAAGAATATTTTAAAAGCTTATGATGAGCTAATGAAAGTTCTACATGATAATAAAACGATAAAGTATAAAAAGATAAATAACCTCATATCCGCGATAATTAAATATTTAGAGGATTATAAGAATAAGGAAAACAACATTATATGGTTTCAACGACTCGGCAGTAGTCCTTTTGTCTGTAAAGAAGAGTTAAATATTGCATTCATTAACTATTATGGCTACAAAATGCCACCGTTGGTCAAGGCAATTTTGGACGAAGATCTGCATGATCTTTATAATTACACTGGTACATGCATCAGTAGGCTAATGAATGATATCAGTGATGGAAAGATTAAGACTTATGATCAGTATAAAGAAGAACAAGATGATCTGGCTAAGCAACATTTAAACAAATTGTTCAACATAAACACACCAGAAGATTTACTAAACTTCAATCACAGTACATATTGCTGTGGTTGTTGTAGCTATAATAATGATAGCATCTATCACGAAGGTATTAATAACGATGAAACAGAAATAAACAATCGTTATACCAATTGGAAGGCACAAAAACCATATTGGTGTTGTTTCTTGTGATGTTGAAACAAAATCATAACATTCTTTGAAGAATGTATTATTGCAATATTTTTTATTTTTGATATTGTTTTATAGATGTTTATAGGGCAAAATTATAACTCTTCAAAAAAAGCATGTAAATTACAAAAAGTCATTTTATACCTAATTTTAGGCATTATAACAAATATACATTATTCTTTTATCACGAATGTAGCAAAATGCAGTGATTACTACCTTGTTGAACAACCATATCGCGGAAGTTTAAAACAATACTACACAGATAAAGTGCCAACGGATGATGATGGCGATAAAATCGAGCTTTCAAATATCGACGAAGTTTACATGAATAAACTAATTGCAATTGACAACGAAGAGCGAAATTATCAAACATCGCAAGCATTAAGACAACATCAAACCTTTAACGAAAATAGTGAAATCAACAACCAACATAGAAAACACTTTTATGCTTCTGCTGATAAAGATGAAGCCGTTGGGGGAACTTCAAGTAAACGAGAACAATTCTTAGCACAACAAAAAAGCGAAGCTGATGGAAAAACCGACAATAAAGACACAAAAACAGGAGAAAAAAAATCATTTCTTGATTATTGGCTTATTGAAAAAGATGTTAATGCCTTTGATTATGTTGGTGCCTTTGCAACTATTAAGCTTGGTTTCGTTTGGCCGTTAAACACAAAACTCACAGCCGACGAAACAAGGGTTGCGGGAACTTATCAAAATAAAGTGCATTTATTTGATGCCGTTGGTGTTTATGGTTTAATGCCTGCCGTCTTTCTATCTGCTGGTAATGATAGATATAAATATTGGAAATGGGAGTTTGAAATTGGATATACACCGATTAGAGGACGAAGTGTGAAAGATATGATAACCGATACAGATGGTAGTAGATATGCGGATTTTTCTTTATCAAAAAAGGAAATAAGTGTGCATATGCTAACTTTAAATTTTAATAATTTTGGTCAATATCCAATTTTAAATAAAAAAGTTGTGCTATTCGCCGGTATCGGCCTTGGGATTGGTTATGCTTGGTCTTGGGACTATAAAATGCGAGGCAACTTCATTCTACCAACAATCAATGCACAACTTGGCTTTTCAATGATGATTACAAAAAACAAACAAGTTAATTTTGCTTACAGGCTATCGTATGCTACTTTTAAATTACAAAATAAATACCCATTCCACGATAATGCAGGTATGTATTCAAGTAGTCGATCTATTATTGGTGGCGGATTGCATTTTAAAGATATGATGGTGCAAACATTTACAATTGAATATCAATTCTACACAAGCTAATAAAATCAATGAGATATTACAAACAATCACATAACAACAAATAAAAAAAAATTTTCTTGTTTAACTTTTTTTTTTTTGTTTAATAGTGGTAAGTTTTAAACAAATATTTATGAATTTATGTGGATGTTGTAAACAAACAAAAAATGAAAGTGAATTAATTGTTAATAATAACAGTAGAGAGAATAATATGTTAATAAATAAAGTAAAATCATCCACAAACTTAAAAGAAGAAAAAGATGAAAAACAACAAGAAAAAGAAAAAATGATAGAAGAAGTCAATAATTTAAATGAACAAATCAACTCTCTTAGAGTAGAAATGGCAAATATGGAGAAAAAAAAACAGGAGTTAGACAACGAGATAAAGTTAAAACTCGAACAACAAGATCAACAAATTAAAGAAAAGAATGCCGTAATAGAGAACATAAAAAAAGAACTTGAGTTATTCAACAAACAACATCAAGAAATGGCTTCTTTAAAAGAAGAAACTGAAAAAGAAATAGAAAAATTAAACAAAACAAAAGAAACAAAACAACGGGAATTAATAGAAGAACAAACAGCACATGAAAAACAATGCGCAGAATATAAAGATATGGAACAACAATACCGACAGAAGATTGACGAACTGAAATCGGAGCATAAAAAAGTGGAGAACGAAATGACAAAACTGCACACCGCGTATAATGAGGCAACTAAAAAATTACAACAATCAAAAGAACAACAAACTACATATGATAAAAGCATAAAAAATGCACAGCAAACATTATCACAATTAGAAACAGATATTAAAGACAAAAAACAGATTTTCAACAATGTTGACAAAGAGTATAATCAAAAAATACAAGATTTAGAAGGCATAAAAAAAGAACATATTGAATTGCAAGAAACAATTACATTACTAAAACAACAATTAGAAAAAGACCGATCAACAAGAGATTGCACGAGGCAAAAAGTTAAAACATTAGAAGAAACATTGGAGAGTTTGAAAACCGACATAGAAAAGGAAAAAGAAGTAATAAATCATCTAAACGATGCAAAAAATAAAGTGCTAACAACAAATGCCAAGGGACAACAATTACCAGACGATCAAATAAAGATACTGCAACAAAAAACATTTAATCAACTACAAGAAGAAAATGAACGACTTGCATTAGAAGCCTATCACAAAAGGATACAAATTCGACACAACAAATCTTATTTACAAAAACAAAACATAGTTAGTTTTGAAGTTCCGGCAACATCAAAAGAAGATATTCACCCGAAGTCAGAAGAAAAAAAAACAGAATGATCAGACAAATAAATCCGCTCCAATCATTTCTGGCACAAACCATTCAAAAAGTCCTTTAATGAAACTGGTTTTTTACCTTCTTTCTGTAAAATGATTGGTGTAATGGTGCCATTTTGAAACACAATTTCACCTGTTTTTAAATCAAAACCATATCTTGCATCATTGGTTATATTGTTGTTTGTTTTTTTGAACGATGCAAAAATAATTTTTATCCTCTGTCCGTTTAATATAAAATAACAACAACTGCTATTGTTAAAAGCTCTAATTTTATTAAAAATCTTCTCCGCATCCTGCGAAATATCATTAACATCAAGACATAGCTCTGCCTTTTCTATTTTTGAGGCATAAACAATACCGTCTTCACTTTGTTTTTCAAAATGAAGTGTATTACTTTTGATACCATTAATAGCCTCAATAATCAAACCAGCTCCAATTTCTGCTATTTCCGGCACTATCTCGCTTGCATGTTTTGTCTTTCCAATCACATACTTCTGCCTAATCAAAACATCGCCAGTATCAAGTCCTTCATTAACCTTCATGATACAGATTTCCGTTTCTTCATCTCCACTCTCAATGGCTCTTTCAATAGGTGCAGCACCACGAAATCTTGGCAATGCAGATGGATGCAGATTTATAATCTCATATCGCGGAACATCAATAATTGCTTTTGGAATAATTTTTCCATAAGAAACAACAACTATAAAATCAGTATTCTTTTGCCTTAATATGTCAACTATTTCTCGATTATTTTTCAGTTTATTAGGTGTAAAAACATCATTTACATTAAACCCTGCATTAACAGCAAAATCGTAAACAACATTATTTGCTATTTTTTTACCACGATTTTTCCTTACAGCTGGTGCTGTAATAACAGCAACTACATCAAAGTTTGAAGTATTAAGTAATTTTTTTAAAGTTGGAATGGAAAACTCACTTGAACCAAAAAAAGCAACTTTTATCTTCTCGTCATGTCCTTCTGCCATAATACCAGCTTATTAACAATTCAAAAGATGAAAAATTATTTTCAATGACTTCCATTTGTAAATCTTAATCCAAATATCCAAACAATATTCACATATGAAAACAAACGACACAAACATCAATAACACAACAAACACAAACACATTCAAAAATAACCAATTATTTTGCGGTTATGCTTCCGTATTTAATGTTTTGGACAACCATAATGACATTATTTTACCAAATGCTATCTGCAACATAGATAGCATTAAAAATATACCAATCTTATGGCAACACGATGTAAAAAAACCAGTTGGTAAAGTAGTTGATGCCTATATTGACGACATTGGACTATTTATCTATGCAGACATAAACCAAGAACTTATTTACGGCAAAGAAGCATATAGTTCTTTAAAGAGTAATACCGTAAATGGTTTAAGCATTGGTTATAAAATAAACAAAAACTACATTAAAGACAACATTGGATACCTTGAAGATATAAAAATAATAGAAATAAGCATCGTTTCATTACCAGCAAACGAGATGAGTATGGCGGAACTTCTATAAAAAATCACATAACAATAAATAAAAAAAATTTTCTTGTTTAACTTTTTTTTTTTTGTTTAATAATGGTGGTTTGAAATAATTTCCTTATGCAGTATTTAAAGAATATGTGTTGTAAATGGTGTTATAAAAATGAAAACAATAGCGAAAGCAGTCAAAGTTTTTCAAGCTTTAATAATAATATGAATCCTATTCGAAACTATTACCCACCATTTAATCTATCACTCAATCTTGAACAAGAGGAGGAACCTGAACAAGAGGAGAAAAAAAAATTCGTGAAAAATGTAGTAAAGATACAAAGATGTTTTCGTAAATGGCTTGTGCAAAAAAAACAAAAAAATGACAAAATCAACAATTATAACAACGATAATAATGAATCGAAAATGAATGGAGACACAACAAGCTTAAATGACAACAATGCTGATATTAAGAAATATTAAGAATGGTATGTCATATAAATGATATGATATCATTCATTGATGGCAATTTTTCTGTTAACACAAAAAATCAACGATGATGTTATCAAAACAACAATAAAGAAGAAAAAAATTAATGTTTGTGTTAAATTAGCTCTTTTTCACCAAGATACTTCTTTAATATAAGCAGGTGTTGCCAAAAAACTTTTTTCATACTTGGATTTCTCATTAAATATGATGGATGATATAACGAAAAAGTTGGTATATTTTCAATGTCTACATTTAAATCGTCAAGAATAAGTTTTGGTGTATTATTAAATTTACCAACAATATCGCTAACTTTGCCATTGGTTTTCAAAATTGTTGATATAGCTGTTGCACCACATAAAATGATTATTTTTGGCTTAACAATGTCTATCATTTTGTAAAGAAATGGCAAGCATTGTAAAATCTCCGTTTCATCAGGCTTTCTATTCATTGGTGGTCTCCAATAAATAGTGTTAGTGATAAGCAAGTTTTTGTCAGTTGATAAACCGATATAACCGATGGCTTTTCGCAACAACATACCGCTTTGTCCGCAAAATGGAATACCTTTAATATCCTCCGTTTCACCCGGTGCTTCACCAATTAACATAATTTTTGCATCAATTTTTCCATCAAATATAACATCATTCTTCGCATGTAGCTTTAATTTGCATCCATAGTAATTTTTAATCTCATCAACCAATGCCTCAAAAGTTGTCAACTTATTAAGATTTTTAACAGCATTTTCTATGTGATTATTTGATTTATAGCCTGACGGCAACACTTGTTCTACATTATCACTTCCACCATCCACACTGCTTGGTTGCATATTTACCGATGAACTTATTGCCGTCATTTGTGAATTATTGCATGTCCGTTTCTTAAAATCTCTACCTGTTATAAAATCAAAAATGTTGTCAACTCCCAGTGAATATTGAAACTTTAAAAGCTCTTTTTCGTATTCCATTTTGTTGAAAAAACATATCGCATTGTTTTTATATGCAAGACATATAATTATTTGCTTGCAATAAAAGACAAAATCTTGTTTATTGATATTATCAAAATTTACAAAAATACTTTACAATAAAATTTCTTTAAATTGGCTTATAGTGCTGGCAAGTTGTGTTATTTTATAAAAAAAAAAAATTATTGATATTTTTTTTATTATTGAACAGCACTATACTATATCAACTTTCAGCAAAAGCCGAAGTTAAAGTTGAAAAATTAGATAAAGTTCTCAACTGGGATGATGCAGATTTTTATAAAGATGCTGATATTAACATAAAATTAGCACAACAAATTAAAAAAGATCGTAAAAGAAGAATTGAGCTAAAAAATAAAGGTTATTCAAGTAAAGAAATAACTCGTATTTTAAAGGAAGAAAAAAACAGCAACAGCATTAACAAAGACAACCAAGCAAAAATTTCACAACCAATAAAACATAAAGACGATTACACAACTAATGACGATAATGAAACAATTGAAGACGAAATTGACGATGAAGAGGAGTATGTTTTAATCAGGAAAAAAAAGAACAAAAATGGAAAAGTTATAAATAAAAAAAACAAAGCATACATCATTGATGATGAAGAAAATGTTAAACAGCCACAGACACAATCAAATCAAAGAAATGAAGTAAAAATTATATCAGGAAATCAAAATGATAGCATAAAACGAACAAAAAATAAAAAAAATAACAAAAAACAAAACAATTTTAATATTGTTCCTGAAATTCCAAAACTACCAAGTGAAAGCAATGCGATAAATAATGAAAGAAATGCAACACACAGCATGAATGATACAAACAAATTTGCAATGTTATCACATCAATTAGGCAAACTCGCGATACAGGCAGGAAGCCAAGATGATATAGAAATGGTGCAAAAAATGGCAGAAAAAAATGCCTTTAACTATAACGAAAATAATATAGACAATCGCATTTATACCAACAACCAAAAATATACAGATGAATATGAAACCACAATAAATCACACCTTCAATAAAAAAACGAAAGTTAACAATATAAAAAAACCAATAAACAACAATAACCAAAAATCTTCTTCAAGATTTTATGCCTACACAAGACCAGATGTTAAAAAAATCCTTGCAGATATGGAACAACATAATCAAAACAAGGCAACACAACAAGATGATGACGAGATTGATATAACAGATGATGAAAAATATACAACTTCAAACCAACAAACAGATGACATTGAGATAGTGAGAAATAAATACACAGAAGGACAGCTGATAGCCAAACAAATCGGTGCACCGCAACCAGTGTTTCGCACAAAAAAAAATTACAACACACAAATTAGCCCACAAAACATCTCACAAGTGAAATACGACAAAAACAATCAACATTTAGAACCAGCAATATTTCAATCACAAATAATCAACGATGTTTTTGCAAACTTAGGTAAAGATAATGCAACGGAGATTGCTCGTGCCTTAATCAACCAAGTTGGAAAAGTAGATGTTATTGATGCCGATGGAAATAGTTTGTTAATGCACTCTATTGCAAGAAAAAATCAATCATTAACAGCAATGCTATTGTCGGAAGGTGCAAACCCAAACTTATTAAATAAAGATGGTTTTTCACCACTGCATTTGGCCTCAACTAATGGCGATGATACTGCAATATACTATCTAATGATGGCTGGTGGCGACCCAAATCTTCGTGATGGTGATGGTAATACATCACTGATGTATGCTTCTATGACCTGCAACCAGCAAACACTGCAAATGATGGTATCAATGGGAGCTGATTTAACGGCGGTAAATTTTGCTAATAAAAATAAAAGTGTTCTTGACTATGCAAAAATGAATACAAAACATCCAGATGTTTATCAGTTTTTAAATAACAAAATTCATCAAAC
This sequence comes from Rickettsiales bacterium, assembly GCA_017444095.1. Lineage (GTDB taxonomy): Bacteria > Pseudomonadota > Alphaproteobacteria > Rickettsiales > Deianiraeaceae > UBA4311. Next base: position 14,434 of record JAFSXM010000016.1, read on the forward strand.
AAAATTCGTTAAATCTAAGGATTTAAATAGTGAATAGGTAAAGTATTCAACATATTCACACTGACAACCGACACCAACAAGACACAAAGATATTGCAAATAAATTCACCATTTTACCTAATGTAAAAAATAATAATGACAAGTCAAAAAACTTTCCCAACTTGGATAAAAGTAAAAGCACCGGTTTCACAAGAATTTTTAGAAGTGCAAAAAATGGCAAAAGGATTATGTTTAGAAACCGTTTGTCAATCAGCATCTTGTCCTAATATAGCCGAGTGTTGGAAAAATCGTCATGCTACTTTTATGATAATGGGTGGAATTTGCACCAGAAGATGTAGATTTTGCAATGTCACATGTGGAAAGCCACTTCCATTAGACAAAGACGAACCAAGAAAAGTAGCCCTTGCAGTCAAACAGCTTGGACTTAAACATGCGGTTATTACTTGTGTTACGAGAGATGATTTACCAGACCAAGGAGCACAACATTTTGCCGACACAATACACGAAATCCGTAAAATATGTCCTAATACGACAATAGAGGTGCTAACATCTGATTTTATTAGGCAACCAGAGGCTTTAAATGTTGTCATTTCTGCAAAACCTGATGTCTTTAATTATAATATAGAAACTGTTAGACGACTGCATAAACATATTAAAATAGGTAGTGATTATGACAATGGTTTATCACTCTTGAAAAGAGCGAAAGAACTTGATGGAGAAATCTTTACAAAATCAGGCATCATTGCAGGAATGGGAGAAACTGACGATGAAATTTTTGAAACAATGGACGACCTACGGGCATCAAATGTTGATTTTTTAACCATAGGTCAATATTTAAAACCAAAAGAAAATGATAAACGATACATAGATATTGACAGGTTTATTACTCCAGAACAATTTGACAAATACAAGCAGATTGGCTTGGAAAAAGGTTTTTTACTTGTTGCCTCATCACCACTAACAAGGTCTTCTTATCATGCAGATGATGAGTTTTTGAAGTTGAAGATGAAGAGAGGGGAAAGATAATAAGAAATTGCCATCGTGTTAGTTGCATAAGGACATAACTTATGAAGTTTATGATATTTCTTAAAAAAGAAGAAAAGTTTGTTTTGAGAGATATGTGAATTTTATAATGTGTTTAACTTTTAAACCATTTGGCTATTTTTTGTAAAGAATATAATAGACCAATACCACTGAAAGCACTAATAAACCATTCTATAATTTTAGGAATAAATTGCTTAACCTCCTCTTTTGAATACAAACGTAAAAATAAACCGATAAATACAAATAAAATAGCAACTATACCAATAGCGACTATAATTTTAATTATACACAATGTAATATAATTTATTCGTTTTTTATCATTTTTTTTATTAAAATCTGTGGTTTTAATAATGTTATTGTCATCTTGTTGTGCTGTCTGGCTATCTGTCAAATTTTTAAATTGTTCCATATTAAAATATGTTTTTTATGTAGTTTTCAACTAATTTATTATAATCTTCTTTAAATACTTCATCTATTGTGTTTTCTTGGTTTATAACTTGCTCAAAATTAGCATCAATTATCATCCCTTTTGTTTGTGTGTTTTCTTGTTGATTATTTTTAATCGCTTCTGACAATCTAATCGTTAATTTACAATAATCATTTATTTCTTGTGAAAAAGTAATTGCAAAACCATTATAGTTTTTAACAAAATCATCTTTTAATATTTTCTTTTTAATGCCTTCAAGTTCTGTTGAAAATAATGTAAAATTAAAACCAATTCTGCCGATATTATTGCTAATATTAGCATTTTGTATCAACGATAATGTTTTTGCCAAAAACTTATCGTCTTTTTTTTTTACTGATAATTTGAAAACGAGCAGGGAATAAATTAAACATCACATCGTATTTTTCACTTGTAAATGTTTTGTTTATATTATTATCTATATTTTGTATTTGTTGAAATTCTACATTGTAAGCATTATTTAATACAAGTTTATTTGCTAAATCTAAAAAAGGATTATCCACTCGTATTGGTTGCTGTATGGTGTTTATTGCATTATTTATAATAATATTATTTTTATCAATCAAAACAATGTTACTATTTATAGTTTCATAATTTTTCATATTAAAATTAAATATCTTCAAGCACATTTGTTTTTAACAATCAATAAATAATTTTAAATGCATAACACAAAGTAAATACCGCCACCCTTTTTCCATCATTGACTTTTATTTTATATCATTCAAAAAGATATTGATTGCGGGTGTAGCTCAGTGGTAGAGTACTACCTTGCCAAGGTAGCTGTCGTGGGTTCGAATCCCATCACCCGCTCGTGTGTTTTGGCCAATAAAAGCTGTGGTTGTTTTATATGTTTGGTTTTGATATAATTAACGACACACCAACTACAAATAAGACAATCTTTTTAAGATGTGATTTTAATGTTCCACTGGATGAAAACGGCAACATTATTGACGACAGCAAAATTAAGCTGTCTTTGCCAACAATAAAATATTTAGTTAAAACTGGTGCAAGAGTTGTAATAGGCACACATATTGGCAACCCAAAGGGCACATTTAATGAAAAGTTATCCACAAAAGTCATTTATAAATACCTACAAAGAGTGTTAAGATGCCAAGTTCATTTCTGCAATGATTGTGTGGGGGATGATACAAAACGAGAAATATTTAGAGCTTCATACGGCGATGTTGTGGTTTTGGAAAATTTAAGGTTTCATCCGGAAGAAGAAAATTGTAATTTTAACTTTGCCAAACAACTTTCAGATGGGATGAATTTATATGTAAATGATGCCTTGTCCTGTTGCAATCTCCAATATGCGTCAATACTTGGTGTTCCACTATTTATTAGGGCAACGGCAGGTTTAACATTGGCAAAAAATGTTGAAATTGTGAAAAAAGTTTTTGAAAATCGCGATACATTAATTATTCTTGGTGGTAAAAATTTAGCTGGAAAAATTGAAATTATTAACAACCTCGCGGATAGAGTTAAATATATCGCTATCGTTGGAACTCTTGCTAATGCTTTCTTTTCGGCACTTGGAAATAATGTAGGCAAGTCAATTCGTGCCATTGAATATGAAGAAGAGATATTGGATGCAATCCGTAAAGCTGAAAAAAATGATTGTCAAATCATATTGCCTGTAGATGTTTTTGTATCCAATGACATTTCTTCAACGGCAAATATAGAACAAAAGTTAGCTAAACAATTAGAAAAAAATGATATTATTGTAGACATAGCCGAAAAAAGTATAAGTAATATAAAATACCTTTTATCTTCTGTAAAAAATGTCATTTGGTATGGCTCTGCTGGTATAAGCGAACTTGCAAAATTTGCCAATGGTAGTATTGAAATTTGCAATGAAATTGCTGATTTAACAAATAAAGAAAAAATAGCTTCATTAGCAGGTGGAAAAAATGTCATCTCTATAATTAAACAGGAGGACAAAATAGATAGTTTTTCCTTCATCTCAAACTCCAATCAAGTATTTTCAATGTTATTGAGTGGAAAAATACTACCGGGTTTAGAAATATTGCATCGTTTAAGCAAAACAGCGGAAATGCAATAAACACAAATACAAGTTTGTTAAATTAAAGTCCAATTTTGACATCTTTATACATATTGTATATCTCGTTTGATGCCTCCGGAGCTTGATTTTCACCAGTTTTATTTTGATAGATTTGTGCTATATGATATAACAATGCCTGTTTAATATCTGCTTGATTTTTTACATCATCAAATTTTTTACCCAACTTGCCCTCAGCATACAATAACGACATCTCTATACAATTAGTTAAAAAATCATCATCATCATTATAATCTATCCTTAGATAATTTTTTACATATTCCAATGTCAAACAATCATTGTTTATATTATTATCATTTGTGTCTCCCATATATCATTCATGTATTGATAAATACATCATTTTTTATGCGGAAGTCATAAATTGATTTTATTTGCTTTTTATATTTTTTTTATCTCCTTATTATTATCAAATAAGGGTGTTTAGCTCAGTTGGTTAGAGCAATTGCTTTACACGCAATAGGTCGTAGGTTCGAGTCCTATAACACCCACCAGATATAAAAATTATATGTGTAAAATACAATGTATAATACCATAATCTTTTAAAATAGAAGATAAAGCAAATTTTGCTTACTCACCAATGAATCAAGTTATCTCATTTCATCTGTTTTAATTTTTGTTATTTTATTTCCTTTGAAAAAGGACATATCATTATGGAGTTAAATAAACAAACTTTAAAATAAACAAAATTATTTATAAACATTATATACAACAACAATGCCAAACGCCATTCTCATCGTGCCCAATATATTTGTTTTTACCAAAATTACCACAAAGTGTATATGTTGGTGTATTGTTTGTTAATTGAGTGCTGTTTTCTCTTTTGTCTTTCTTTTCTTCCTCTTTGTTGTTCCTTATGTCCTCTACTGCCTTTTGTGCTTTTTTCATGGCATTTATTATGGTTTGTTTTGACGGAAAGTTGTCTTGATTCATTTCAACCGTCATGGTCGGCATACCATCTTTGAAGTTTTTTTGATATATTTCCATTTCACAAAAAGATAATGTCTTTACAAAATCAAAATATGAATCAAGTGCTGCTTCCTCTTCTTGTTCTACAGTCAAGATTTTCCATTGCAAATTGCACAAATTCAATATTTTTATAGCTTTGCTTTGTTTATCTTTAATGAAAGAGATGTTTAAAAATTTTTCACAATCCTGAAAAGATACTTTTTTCTGTTGTTCATCAATATCGATTTCAAGAAACATAAATTTTTTATTTTGTTTCTCAATATGTGCTCCTTTGACCTCTAAGAACCATCTGTTACCATCTGGCAATGTTATTATAATTGAATTATACCGTTCGTTTTCGTCGTACAATCTTGTTATTTCGCATCCTTCTGATAAAAAACCCGTCATTTCATTATAAATACTATTCGTAATTATTTCTTTGAGTCTGTCGGTATTTTTTTGACTTAAAGCGTCATCAATGTCTTGCTTGCATTTTGGACACAATATATGTAACAAACTTTTTACATCATCTGACTGTAAACTTCGCTTACTAATCCAATTAGATATCATTTGTTCGATTGCCACTTTTAATTGTGTTTGTAATATCTGTATGCTTTTGTTATCGTTGCCATACTTTTCTCCATTCATATCTTGATTATAAGAAAAAAAAAAAATAAATTATTATGATATTATCAGTCCATTGTTGTTCCGCTCGAACAAAGCTTACTACACCAAGATTTTAAATTATTCCAATATCCACAATTACACATAGAGGCTTTTTCTGTTTTTTCAAATTTCATGTCTTGTCCATTTATGTCGTTTTCTGTTTCTGTGCCATACTGCTTTTCCTTGATTTTGATCGTCCGAAGATCAATATTTTCTTGTTCTTTTTGATTACTTTCTTCTAGTTCTTCTTTTTTTAGTTTTTCTTTCTTTGGTGGTACATTTTTCTTATCTTCATCATTAAGCAGTCCTGGATGACCATTGGTAATAAGTGTTATCTGTTTATCATCCAATTCATTTATAATGTTCTGTATGGCTGTATTATTTTTATCTCCAAATATTTCTTTGATTTTATCATTGATTTTATTTTCATCTTTAATTGTTGTTGGTGGATTTTGTTTTGTTCCATTATCATAGGATTGTTTTATTTCTGTTATTTTTCCTTTATTTAAGGTAAATTCTATTGTGTTTACATCTACTAATTCGTAATCACAAGAAAAATAACTTTTTAAACATATTTTGTTCTCTTTCAATTTAAAGTAAAGTTGAACATTATGTAGATTGGTTTGTGTTTTAAAATCTTCTTTGTTGTTGCTGTCAACGGAATTTATATGAAAAGGAAAAATATCTGTTATGACAAATTCTTTCCCTTCATCAAATGTTTTATAGATGTTGGAAGTACAAATATTGTTGTTTTTTTCAGCAAACCTTAATGATTTGGGTTTCATTGTAATTGTATCTCCACCATAAGCCGAAAACACATCTACGACACACATCATTTTGTTGTTATGTTGATAATTGATTTGTATGAAATTCTCAGTCTCATCATCTTCTTTATCATTACCTTTTTGGTACTTCGCACTTGGGTATTTTTTTTTTATTTCTGTAATTGCCTCCTGGTATCTTTGTCGAAGGTCTTTAATAATAAATTCTTTCAATTCACCATCCGATGGTTCTGCATGTGTTTTTTGTTGTTTTTTCCAATCTTGGATTTGTTTGCTAAATAATATTTTTCTTTCATCTTTGGATAAAAACTCGTCTTTAAATATGCATGATACCACTTTATCAATGTTTTTGTATTCAGAATGTTGTGTGAAATCTTCTTCTTTCTTTTCTACCATACTATTTTTATAACAAAAAAAAAAAAAAAAAAACAAATTATTTAAATATCGTGACGCATTGTTATAGTCGTGTATGACTTGTGTCAATTGCTAATAATTTATGTGGATAAAATACACACACATTAAGTGTGTCATGACATAATTTTTGATAAAATCAAATTTATCTTGTCATTGTTGGGATACTTTTCGCCATCTCCTTATCTTGCAAAATAGAAGATAAAGCAAATTTTGCTTGTTTGCCAAAATTTTGTTCTGTAAATGGTATTAAGTCGGAGTTTTGATTAACAAATTTTTTTGCATTTTCAAAAAACTTACTTTTTTGTAAATTTTCCATTAACTTCGCAGACATTTGTTGGATGTATTTTTTCTTTTCTTCGTCCATTTTATTAGCAAAAAAGTTTTTTAGAAATTCTAATGCAAATGAATACATTTTTGACATTTCCATATCTTGTTCCTTTTCTTCTCCTTCTGGTTCTTTTTCAATCTTTTCGTTCAATTTCTGTTGCCTGTCTTCCAGCTTTTCTATCGCTTCATTTTGAGAGATATTTGCCAACTTTCGTTCGCTTTCAAAATTATTTATAATCTCTTCCGCTACATTGTTTGACTTGCTGTTTTCATTTTCCTTTAAAAACTTCTTAATTAAATCGGAGTTTGTAGATAAATTATATTTTTTACTATCAGGCATAAAACTAACATCTTTATTCTATGCAAAATAAAATGAATAACAAGTGAAAAAATATTTTTATAACTTCCATGCTTGCGATACAATATAATTAAAATATACCCATGATTGATATTTAAAAATAAGCATAAATACATTCATGTATGGTAGAACAATACCTTGCTGAAATCATTAAAATAAACCAAACTGGAATAGCTAATGAAGAAAGCTATTATGGTATAATTTCAAATATTATAACAGAAATTGCCTCTTTAAACAAAGTCAATATTGATGCAATCGCTACACCAAAAACCAAAGATAACAATAAACCGGATATAGTGGCAAAAAGACAAAATACAGATGAAATTATTGGATTTATTGAAGTAAAAGATGTTGATGAAAGTTTGGATAAAAAAGACCATCAAGAACAATTTAATAGATATAAACAAAGTTATGAGAATTTGATAATTACCAATCTTTTAGAATATAGACTATATTTAAATGGAAAAGAATTTAAAAGAATTAAAATTGCTGAATTAAATAATGCAAAAATCATACCAATAAAAGAAAATTTTAATGATTTTAAAAGCTTAATTCAAGAGTTTTTATCAAAAAATATATCATTAAAACAATCTGATTTATTGGCAGAAATGATGGCATCAAAAAGTCATCAAATAAAGAACGAAATATTAAATATTTTTAAAAATGAAGCTGATAAATCAAAGTTTGAAAATGACCTTGAACAATTTAAAACAACTCTAAACCCAAATATAACACAGGAAGAATATGCAAGCACTTATTCTCAAATAATGATTTATGCCATATTTATCGCAAGACTTTATTACAAAGGAGATAGCAATGATTTTAATTTAAAAGATGTTTCTGAATGTCTACCAAAAAGTAATGAATTTTTGCAAAATATATTCAACTTTAACAGCTTTTTTATATCAACTGATAAAATAAAAAACACACTCCAATCAATGGTTGATGTGATAAAAAATTCAAACATTGAAGCAATACTTGAAGATTTTTCAAAAGACAACAAATACTTTGACCCAATAATAGACTTTTATGAAATATTTTTGGAAAAATTTGACCCAAAAGTTAGAAAAGACCACGGGATATGGTATACTCCTCAACCAATCGTGTCATTTATAATGCGACAAGTAGATTTAATTTTGAAAAATACATTTGATATAAGAGAAGGTCTACTGGATATTGGAGAAAAAGGCATCTATAAAAAAGATATTAACAATATAGATAAGCTTGGACATCTGGATGAAAATAACCCAGAAAATGTGCAACCACAAGTGCAATTATTAGACCCCGCTACTGGAACAGGAACATTCCTTGTTGAAACCATCCGTTTAATGTTTGAGAATTTTATGTTCTCAAAAAAGTATTCCAAATGGGAAAACTTCGTGAGAGAAAGATTGGTTGAAAATATTTACGGCTTTGAGATTATTGCTTCTGCATATGTATTAGCTCATTTAAAGATGGATATAATGCTACAACATTTTGGACTTGGAGCAGATGATTTTATTAGCCAATATACCTCAAAACAAGGCATATTTCAAGACGATAATAATAGAAAATATGTTTTACAAACTTACATTAGAGGCAGACAAATGGAAGAACCAGAAACTTTAAAGCAAGAAAGGGTTGGTAATCCAAACATCAATGATTTTGTTTCAAGATGTAGTGGCTATCATATCACAGGAGATTATCAACATCCAAAATGCAACATTCTTCTCACAAACTCATTGGATGATTACAACGGCATAAATGACGAACAAAACAGCAAAATAGATATATTCAATGCCAATCATTGGATAAAGGAAGAAGGTAAAAAATCTCGCGACATCAAAAGAAATAAGAAAATAATGTGTGTCGTTGGTAATCCTCCATACAATGCAAGTTCAATAAATAAAGGTAAATGGATAACCAATCTTGTTAATGAATATAAAAAAGATTTAAATGAAAAAAAACATAGAATAGATGATGATTATATTAAGTTTATTCGTTATGGTGAACATCGAATAGAGCAAAATGGAGAAGGTATATTAGCTTATATTACCAACAATTCATATCTGGATGGTATTACACAAAGAGTTATGAGAAAGCACCTTCTTGATACATTTGACGATATTTATATCATTAACCTTCACGGAGATGCAAGAAGAGACAAAGATTTAATGAAAAACGGAGATAAGAATGTATTTAACATTATGCAAGGTGTCGCGATATCAATATTTGTTAAACATAATCATCAACTTGAAGTCAAGAAGAACCATAATTACAAAAAACCAATGGCAATGGTTCATTATCAAGATTTGTCCGGCGATAGATACGAGAAGTTTACTTGGCTGGACGAACATAACATCTTTGACGATGGATTACCACTGACACTAAAAGAAGACAGCGACAGCTATTATCCAGAATTTGAAAACAGGGAAATTATTGATTGGGTAGCAGAATGGAGGCCTAATGATGGGAAGTATTTTTATTTTAAACCAAATGCTGGACAAAAACAAAATGACGACGAGGATGATAAGGCACTATTAGAAGATTATTTGAAATTAGAAAAAGAATATAATTCTTGTTTCGGCATTAGAGATAACTTTTTAGTCTCAAATTTAGGCTATTGCTCGTATCGTGATGATATTGTTATCCACTTTACAAAAGAAGAGTTGCAAAAAGTTGTTAACGATTTTCTAACATTAAACGAAACAGCATTGAGTAATAAATATCAAACTGCAAGAGACACAAAAGATTGGAAAATATCATATGCAATAAAAGATTTAAAAAACAACAACCCAACAATTATTCACACTCAATATCGTGCATTTGATTATAGATGGACTGCATATACTGGACATAGTAAAGGGTTTAACGGCCGTCCAGCAGATAGAGTGAATGGTGAATTTTTAAAAGGTTACAATATTGGTATCATAACATCCAGAAATATGTGTAATAACATTTTTATAACAAACACACCGGCAGACCTACACTGCACGAGTGCCGGTGATAGCATATTTCCACTCTATGTCTTCACCAACTCCACCCGCTCCATCAACCTATCCAAAGAATTGCTTGATAAAGTCGCAGATAGTTTAGGCATCCCATTTATCGCATCACGAGAAACCGACCTTCTTGGCGACATTGGAGGAAATATTGTTTCAGGTTTTTACAATCAATATGATGATAAAACGAAATTTAATGAATTGCATTTGTTTGATTACATTTATGCTGTCTTAAATGACAAAGAATACAAACAAAAGTATAAAACTTTCCTTGAAATGGATTTCCCAAGAGTTCCGTATCCAAACAATGTTGAAGATTTCTTCAACAAAGCCAAACAAGGCGAAAAATTGAGACATCTTCATTTAATGGAATTTGCTAATCCAAATGAATACAACTGCATAGACTATACACAGCTTGAATTAACCTATCGGGAAAACTCCATAATCAAACGAGCCTGCATTCTTGAAGGCGAATATGAAACTGACAAATCTCGCAACAATCTTATTGAGAACGTCAAAAAGGAACAGGTTGAGAATTTAACAATAACAGCAAAATTCAACAGCAATAATACAAAATCATTTCCAGCTTGCAGGGTGTGGATAAATAAATACCAATATTTCGTTATCCCAGAGTTCCTTTGGGATTACCAAATTGGGACTTATAGGCCAGTTCAAGAATATCTTAAAAAAAGAAAAAATCGTATCTTTACACCAGAGGAACAGCAACATTGGAGAGATGTTTGTAAGATAATCTCTATATGTAAAGAATTATAAACATTGTAAATAAAATAATCATTTATTTTAAAAAAATAATTATTAAGACAAGTAATATGTCCTTTTTCAAAGGAAATAAAATAACAAAAATTAAAACAGATGAAATGATAACTTGCACGAAAATAGTTGAATTTGATGCAGGACATCGTGTGTTTAATGCAAATACAAGTAAATGTGAAAAATTACACGGCCATCACTATAAAGTTGAGCTAACATTTATGGCGAAAAAGTTAGATAATGGCATCGTTTTAGATTTCTCACTAATTAAAGATAGAGTAAAAAATTGGATAGACAAACATTGGGATCATAATGTAATCTTATCAGATAGAGACGATGAACTTGCTGATGCAATATACAAAATTACACAACAGGAAGTATTTTTAATAGAAAACAATGCAACCACAGAATTGATGGCTATGTTTTTATGCACTTTATGCAATAATGAACTTTTTAACGATATGAAAGGTGAAGTTTTATGTATAGCTGTCAAACTTTGGGAAACTCCAACATCATTTGCAGAATACAAATTTGTATTAGATAATTAACAAACATTTATTGATTATGTATAAATACTTTTTAGCACTTGGCTCAAATATTGGTGAAATAGATAAAAATATTGACAATGCAATAAAACAGCTCAAAAATATTGGCTGTAAAATTATTAAAATTGCACCATTTTATTACACAAAACCACTTCTACCACCAAATGCTGATGAAAGTTATAATAAAATATTCTGCAATACCGCTGTTGAAATTGAAGTCAACTTTGAACCATTTGAAATGTTGCATAAAATCAAACAGATTGAAACTATAATAGGTAGAGAACCTATACACAAACTTTGGTCGCCGAGAATTATTGATATAGACATACTTTATTGTGAAAAACAAGGATTACCAGTAATAATTACAACAGCAGAATTGATAATTCCACACAAAGAGTTATTTAATAGAGCTTTTGTATTAGACCCACTTTCACATATTGCTCCAAATTTATCAATAAATGGAAAGAACATTTTAACAGAAAGTAAAAAACAACTCCTTCATCAATCAGTAATTATGGCAATAGTTAATGTAAATAATAACTCATTTTCCGGTGATGGAAGTATTGATGCAAACATAAATGAAAACAAAATTCACTCATTAGTAGAACAAAGAGTTGCTTTTATTGACATTGGAGCGGAAAGCACAAATCCAAAAAGTTCGCCAATATCGGCTAACGAAGAGTTGAACCGATTAAAAACTGCCGATATTTTTAGCACTATCAAAAAATATAAAACAAATGGTGTAAGGTTTTCCATAGATACATACCATCCAGAAACTGCTGAATTTTGTATAAAAAATGGTTTTGATGTTATAAATGATGTAAATGGATTTAAAAACACAAGAATGTGGAAGATTATGCAAGAAAACAGCCAAAGTGAAGCAGTAATTATGCACTCCATTGTTCCAAATGGTGATAAAAAAAATGTTTTACCAGAAAATGCTAACATAATAGCTATTCTTAATGAATGGGTTATTGATGTTGAAAAAAAAGCACGAGAAAACAACATTGATAAAAACAGAATAATCATTGACTACGGCATTGGTTTTGGTAAGACAGCTGAACAAGATTTGTTTATCATAAACAATATTGATAAAATAGATAATAGAGGTTTTCGTGTTTTAATAGGACACTCAATGAAGAGCTTTATGAAAATACTTGGAGTAAAAACCGATGCCGAAAGACAAGATATGACCAAAAAAATTTCATCACTTTTAACAAAAAAAGGAGTTGATGTTTTAAGGTTGCATAGGTTGATGAATTGTTAAGATTTATAAAATTCTTTTTCATCTAAATATAGCTCTTTTGTTAATGGAAGTGTGTTATATTTAACTTCATTATTATTTATGGCATTTATACCAAAATTATATTTATCGTCTGATACAGGTTTTTTAAAACAAAAACAGTATGGTTCATAACTAATTTCTTCATCCAGTCCAAACCATTTGTCTAATTTTTCCTTTATTTGTTTTTCTTCTTTGTTTTGTGCTTCAATAAAATTAGGCTTATTTTTAGCGATATATTTTTTTAAATCTGCAATAGCAGTTTCTTATGTATATGATTGACCTTCGTTTATATGTTTTTGTGCTATAAGCAGAATTACTTCTGGTACACTATATCCTGTTGCTTTCATATATTTATGTGAATATTGTAAATCAAATGGATTATTTTCATCATATATTGTACCTTCTGCTGTTTTAAAAATGTTTTGAACGATTATTTTTAAATCATCGTCTGTGATATTATTTTTCGATGTCATAAAGTTTATGTATGTATAATGAATCTTACGAATGGCGCGACTAAAATCATCCATCTCATTCATTTGACTAAATACTTTGTTGTCATACCGATAATTATAATCATTATTTTTGAACTTTTTTTCATACTCGCCAAATGTTAAGTGTGTTATGCAATCTTCTAAATATTTAGGCATATATGATGAAAAAATATATCGAGGAAGATTGTTCATAAACCAACCACCTCTAGTTACAAATTCTGTAATGTTGTATTTCTTTAAATATTCTCTTACAAAACGATAAATAGCATCGTCAAGTTTTTTGCATATTTCCTCACTTGGTTCTTGATGTTTTCTAACTTCCAAAAAAGCAAGAAATATATCTTTTACTGCTCTTTTCTCAGTATTAGATTCAAATGCTGATTTCAATGTTTCTTCATCATCACTCATAACCTTTTGTCAATCAAAATTCAAACTTTTCGTTCTCCGTTTATAAGGTGTATTTATTACTATATCAGTCGATGGCATAATTTTTAATGGTGTTCCTTGCGGAATTGATATTACTGGGTTTAATTCATCTGTAATACCATCTGTCATCTTTTCCGCAATATTCTGGACACTCTCCACAACACTTTGTGCTGCTGTTGCTGCCGGTGAAATTGTTGTGCTTGCCACAGCACCATTTGAAGTAATTTGTGTTCCTTTAATACCAGCAATCTTCTCAATGGCGATGGCAGTTCCAAGTGTAACAAAGGAATATAACAATGAGTTCCTAAACATTTCGCCATATCTCGTATCAACATCACCTTCAATGCCTTTTGAACCAGATTGGTCGTATGTTTCAGCATTCATTGATACAACAATACCATCTGGACGAACTATTTTATTCCAAGTTAATAATAACCTTTTTTGTGTTACAGATTCAGCTATTGTATAAGATCCATATACTCGCGAACCTTTTGGTATTAAAATTTTATCACCAATTTCACCATACACATCCTTTGAAATAATAGCACGAATAGCACCAGAGCTTTCGGAATTGATGGCAGTTTCCAATATTCCATCTATAATTTTTCCAGTGGCAATTGTATGTTCAAGATTTGTCAATTTTGTAGTGTTATCTGCTTTGTTTTCCGATATTGGTTCCTGAATCGAAACTGATGAGTTATCCAGTATAATAAAACTTGATTTACCACTTGATGCATTGCTTGTACTTGAAGAACTATTGGATTTATTGCCCTTTATAAGAAACATTCTCTCTATAACATCTCCGGAATTGTCAACCTCCGCTGTCTCTTTTGCAATATCAAGCTTAATGTTGTTAGAAGACACAAGCTTACTAATTTTTAACAAGTTTTGTTCGTTTTCCTCGTTGGCTTTGGCAATTTTCTCTTCATTATCTTTTTGCATTTTTTTTAATGCTTCAATCTCTTTTTTTTGTGCCTCTAATTGTTTTGAAAGCTTTTCCTGCTCCTGTCTTGCCTCCACCTCTTTTACAACCGTAATAGTGTTTATTTCTGGTAATTTTGGAGTTTCAGGTAATGTCAGTTTCGGCACTGAAACATTTGTCAATACATCATTATTACCACCAACTACACCACCGGCTATTTCCTTTATCTTTTGCTTATTTTCTTCTGTTTGCTTAGCTATTTCATCAGTGGCTTTTCCAGCAGATGTCTTTTGCATATTCTCCTGCTCTATTTCTTTCGAAGTCTTTACCACCTTAGTTTCTGTTCGTCTGGTTCTTGTTTTTGCATTATCATTTTTAGTAGAAAAAAACATTTTATAACCTACCACAACTGCCATAATAACGATAATGGCATATTTTGAATATTTCATTGCCACCGCCTGTGCTAATTTTGGTTTATTGTCTTTTAATAACTCTTTTGAGTTATTTTCAGCTTTCTTAATATCATCATCTAATTGTTTTTCCAAATCAGCTTCTTTTTTTTTTTGCGGTATCATTGTAAAAACAACTAATTAGTCAGTAAATGATACGATATAAAAAATAAATATCAACAGATAATAACCTGTATGATATTACAACAGAACATCAGCAATAATGTATTATTTAATACAAAAATGTAGTAGAAAATATTATAATCATTTTTAATTTTCGTCTTGGTGTTTTTCTATAAAAAGTTCTGTTTTCTTCTCAATTTTCTTTCCCATAAGTACTTTAATTCTATCGGCTGTTCTTAAAACATTATCATTACCAGTTAATAGGTATTTCGTGGCTTCCTCGTGTGCCTTAACTGCATTTACGAGCATATCGTGTGTTTTATTTGTTTGTTCGCAAAACCTTGACAATTTATCGTGCAATACAACGACTTTTTCAACAATTTCATTTATATTTTTATTGCCCTTTTCAATGTTCCATAAGTGGCTAATCATCCTCAATACAGGCATTAAAGAAGATGCCGTCACGATTGCCACTTTATTATCGTACGCATACTTTAAAATATCTTGTTTTGAATAAATCACAGCATCAACATAAGCATTTTCTGGCGAAATAAACATAACATTGAAATCTAATGTCTCTAATTTTTCATCTGTAATTGTTTTAATGTATTCTTTAAAACTATCCTGATATTTTTTTAACTCATCAATATGTCGTTTTATTGATTGTATGTGTAGTTTTATGTAGTTTTGTTTCTCATTGTCATTTGTTGAGTTATAATAATTGATGTAGTTTTCCATTGAAACTTTACTATCAATAATAAATCTTTTTCCATCTGGAAGCTTAATAACGAAATCTGGTCTATATGTTATACCTTTGTGATTGAAGGTAAATTGTTTCTCGTATTGCCCTTCAAGACCAGCATTTTTTAATATTTCCTCCAACTGATTTTCACCCCAATTTCCTTGTATTTTATTCTCTCCGCGAAATGCCTTCGCCAAGTCTTCTGCACTCTTTTCAAGAGTATTTGTTTTTTCTAACATTTTAGATATTTCATTTTTAATTTCTGTTTTTGTTTTTAAATTCACTTCATCTATCGCAGTTTTGCAATTTTTTAAATCATCTTGAAATGGTTTTAGCATAGCATCAATTTTTTGTTTTCCAATTTCATTTTGTTTTTCCAATGCATTGTTTGATAAGTTTTGAAATATAACTTTCATTTCATTTTGTATATCTTCCTGCTGTTTTTTATTATCTTTAACACCTGCAATTCACCTTGTAATTTAGCTTTTTCAATTTCAAGTTGTTGTATAGCAACTTTACACTCTTCGTTGTTTTTTTGAAAAACTGTAATTTTTCTTTTGTCCTTGACTAAAATTACAAGCAAAACAACACTTACCACCAATAAGCAAGCTAATGTAGCAAATATCATATTTACATGACCTACATTTAAGGGATAAGATTACATTTTAATATTCAATGTCATTTTTATTATTATACAACATTGACAATACTTTAAAATAACATATGCTATTATAGCAATCTTTATGAAAGAAAATAACGAGCCATTGTTGGAAATTAAACCATTTGATCAAAAAAATGATTCAAATAAAAAAGAAGAAGATAACGATTTTTTTATTCTATATGCATTACCATCATTAGATAGCAAAAGAATTAAAAATGGATACATTGATTGTAAAAGCCTGTATGGTGATTTTAAATGTGCCACACTTCATACATTAAATGAAAATCGTGATTGCACAGGAAAATTTTGTAATTATGGCATTGGATATGAAGTAAGTGAAAAAGACAATGTTTGTAATAATTATGTCATTGGCGATGGCTGGACAAAAAACAATCTAAATGATATAATTAGAAAAAAAATCGCTACTTTTAATAAAGATACAAAGTATCAAAAAATAAAATACGATGGCGACAGACATGAAACGATGATGTATCTGTTTAATCCAGAATATAAAAATAAAGATAAGATACAACAAAAAGACAATGTAAAAAACATTTCAGTCGGTGTTATGAATGATAAAATGAAAAATAGAATATCTTGTGTGAAAAAATATTTAGAGGATTCCAATGATAACAACAAAAAGCTTCACGACAAGAAGGAGATATTTACCTATTCAAATAAAAATGATGATAGTTCTTTTGATGAAAATAACTACTCCATAGAAGAAGATGATGAATATACGAATGTGATAGCTAAATACAACAATCATCGACGAGTACCATACATCCTTGCAAATAAACAAAAAAATAAAATCAAACTCACTTTAAATGAAATAAATTTTCTTAAAGAAAATCAATTTAATGGCAAACTAAAACTTAAAAGAATATGTATATATAAAAGCAAATTAACAAATGAATATAATGCAGGAAATTTACAAAAACAAAATCTTGAAATATACAATATTGCGAGACAGAATTTTCCAAATGAAAAAATTAGAATCATTGATGACGATACTGGACAAATGGAGTTCATCACTCCACAAGTATTTAAAGATAGATACTGCGATAATAAATATTTAGAAAAAATTAATAATAATGCCTGCAAAGATGATCAATGCATATCTTGTAATATCCAGTAAACATAAATTCGTTGTGCTATTACAATTTATTAAATACTCACGGTGTAGTAATATTTAACTAATTAATAATTAAATATACACAATATTAACCTCCATAACTAATGCCTAAACAGCTTTTTTTGGTCTTCTCAATATTGTATGAGTTGTCCAAAGTAAAATCAACATTGTATTTCATTTCTTTAGTATTAAACTCTTTTTGGTTATCTTTATTTAAAATTACAACATTATCATCACTTTTAACAATAAATTTTTCTTGTAACATATCACAACAACACCTATCATATTCTTGACAATCTGGACAATCAACCGTCTTTTCACTATGACCACATCCGCGAACAAAAAAAACATTAACTTTTTGTATATTGGTGTTTTTAATACAATTATTTAGTTCATAAAGAAACCTTTTTGTCATTGCAAAAGGATGCAAATTCAAATGGCTGTTGTTATCACTAGATGCTATTCGTATTTCTAAACAAAACGGTTCCGTGCTATTTTTGTTTTTCGCAATCTTCTCTAAAAGATTTGAAACTGATTTTGCCAATGTAGTATAATCTGGATATTTATATGTAGATGTAGGTATTTCGTTTAAAACAAGTGTGTTATGATTTAATGTTATTATATTCTTTATTTCATCATCATTAAATAATTCTCCTAAAACAGCAGTACATGTATAATTACCATAACTGTTTGGATGTTGTACTATGTTTACATGATTTACCTCAAGAGTTTGAAGAATTTTTTTGCAAACATCTTTGCTTCTACTTGCTATTATGTCAATATCTTTTTTAGATGGCAAACCAGCTGATATGTTTGAAAGTTTGTTATTAAACAGGGTTAACGGCGATGCAAGTGCATTAAACACATTATCTAATATGTATGATTCTTTGTCTTTTTTTGGTAACATTACATTTGGAATATAAACAATTTCATTGCAATATCTTGAAAAAAAATTAGGCAACATTTTTTCTACAAGTTGTGTAGTCATGTTCGCCACAATATTTTTAGTCTTCTGTTCCGAATTATTGTTCAATAAAGATATAAGGTGTTCGTTTTGATCCAAGATTTGTTGATATATGTCTTCATAACGTTTCATGCGTGCCATTTCATTCCACATACTCGCATCCATGTCCATTGAGGGTCCAAAGCCACTTTGTGCTATTGTTAAATAGCAATTATGCTTGTCCGTAAAATTGCTGTCTTTTGCTTTTAGTGTATCTATTAATTTTTTTATACCTGCCTCATCTGCAAGAAAATAATTACCACGATATAAAAAAACACCAGGAACTTCACCACTTTTCCAAGCATTAAGTTCCCTGTCATGTTCATTTTCGATGACTTCGTTTTTAGCTATGTTTTTGTTTTCGTTTTTACTCGAGACTTTATTGTTTGATACCTGTTCTTCTTTTCTTTTGTTGAAAAGATTTGTATCTATATTTGTAAATACGATACGATTTGCTTTATTGTTGTTTATATTAACTTCTGATTGCATATCAGTATAATTGTATTTAATATATTTATTATATCAATAATAGCAAAACAAATCTTGATTTGTTAAAATAGAACAAAATAAAGAGCTTTTTTTACCAAGCACAACGAAAACCTACTAATATAACTATCTAACAAAAAGATATAAGAACAATATATTACTCCCCCTCAACACTAACAAGAACTCTATTATCTTTGGTTTTCTTAAAAACAACAATGCCATCAATCAATGCAAAGATTGTATGATCTTTACCCATATCAACATTGTTCTTTGGAAAATAATGTGTACCTCTTTGTCTA
>JAFSXM010000017.1 GCA_017444095.1 Rickettsiales bacterium
CTTTTTAATGAAGCATTAGCTTGTGTTCTTTTCTTTGTTCTTCTTATATCTTTTTTTGAAGATTTTAAATTTGCCATACTTATTTATCTAATAATAATTACAATGTATTAACCATAAGATGTTATTTAATTGTCAAGGAATGAAGTGTTTATAATAAAAAAATAACATTTTAGTAGCTTTTATAAAACACTTGAAAAGTAAAATTATTAAATGACTTTTTATATCTACCAACCATTATTGGTAAGTATTTTTTGAAAGTATGTGGTTTTTAAAAAACTTTTTAAGTATCAGTAAATACTTTCAAGTCGTATCAGGAAATACACCAATAACACTCCGTGGTATAGTTAGACTAATTAAAAATTGGGCCTTCATAGACATCAATGCATTGGTTATATGTGGAATTTTATTTATAGGACAATGTACTAAACCAACAGATGATAAAGTTAAATGTACTAAAAGTATCGAAAATGGTGCAGACAATATTTTTGAATTTGACGTCAAAAAAAGTATATCATCGGGAGGCAATAGCCCAGAGAATGGTTTATACGGCGAAGATAAAGGACAATCAACTTTATGGATTGATACAGGTTTTAAAACAAATGGAGAAAATTTAATCGTATTTGCAATAGGAGATTATTTTCCTTGGGGAAAAAGCATTACAGAAAAAGCATCCGGATATCAACAAGTTATGACTATAAATCAAAATGGTGAAGTGGCATCTGGCTTGCAAAAAATGGATGATGCATATCTTGAATGTAAATTAAATACAGACATAACTTATTCATTGTATGACAATGAGAATGTTAGAATGTTATATTCAAATCAGCTAAATAAATACACAGATATTAATCCAAACAATCGTGGCCTCGGTAAATCTGTCATAATTTACAATCAAAATCAACAATCGGATTGCATTATTGGCAATAACTGCGATCTCGGTGGCAGAGATGATAATAACCCAATAGCCTGTGTATTAAAAAATGGTGCTGGTATATATATGAAAATAGGTGATGTTAATTATTCATATCATATCATAAATCACTCAATCCCAAAACTAAAAAAAAAATGTATTACAGATGATGAATGCACTTATGAATATGAAAAAAGCGGTGATACCATTTTAACACAAGCAATTCCTTTTGGCTTACCAATGGTTGTATGGCAACGAGATAAGGTATCTTCATACATAAGGGATACACAAGAACAAAATAAAAATTTCATTCCAATTACATCATACGATAGACAGACGGATTATGAATTTACAACATTAAAACTTATATCAACAAGCAATTGTAATGCTGGTGGCTATAACGATTCAACGAAATATGAAACAATAGATAATAAATGTTATGAAAGTGTAAAACAGAAAATGACACCAACACAACTTGCCAACTATCAATGTCCTGATTTATCAAATACAGATGAAGCAATTAAGCACCCAAATGAGTTATGCAAGCCACTAAAAGGACAAAAAATATATGTAGCCCCAGCTGATACATATTACGATGACGATGAGGGAAATATTAAGCTTATTTTTGCATCTGGTGCCGTTCAGGAGAACCCTAAATTTTCCAAAACATCATCAAGTGGATTGCAATTATCTTGGATAGAGTACTTAGCATATAAAATTATATCACCTTTAATGGGTGATCAGACACAAAAAGAAAACATAGACGATTTAATAGAAAGCAACAGACTAACGGATAGTATAGAGATTGCCAGTAAAAATGGTGAAGAAATATACATATCATCATACAACGGAGATATTTTAGTAAAACCAACCCGCTTTGGATTATCCGGCATTTTAATTAAAACAAAAAAGAACGGAACAGATGAGTATATTAAATCAACCAAAACATTACTAACACCAGTAGCTAAAAATACTAAAAAAAATATCTACAAAATTAAGCCAAAAGACATAACACAGACACCAATAAATAACATCGAGCTAACAAAAAAAACATCCGGAACACAATATTTAATCGAAGTAGATAATCTTGACAAAGGACTTTTTGTAAAGGCAAGAAATGCAATATTGACAAATTCTATGTTTATAATGACAAAAATAATGCTGGTTGTATGGTTCTTTTTTTCATTTGGTTTCGGTTTTTTAAATAAATCAAAAATTATACATCTTCCCGTTTTCACACACGACATCAAAAACTTGCTTATTCTACTATGGGCTACTGATGTTGATAATTATAAAATTATAGACGACATACTATGGCCGTCTTTGTTTAAAGGGGCGGAAGCTTTTTCAACAATGTTTTTTGAGGCGGCAAGCGGTATTTACGGCTTATCAGTGCATTCCAATGGCATGTATGAATTTTTTGACACCGCAATACAATCAATGACATCCGGAGAAACTTGGCATCGTGTTATCGCGATGGGTACAAATATGCAATATTTTTACATATTTTTATTTTGGTTTCCGTTTTTTGGAACAGGTATTATAAAATTTATAAAATCAGTTGCTGGAAGTATTTTTGGATTAGTCATCACATCAACAAGTATAGGAAGTACACTGATGTTATTTCCACTTTATGCACTCGATAGTATGTTTCCAAAGCACGATTTTAGAATAAAGAAAATATTACATCAACTAATTGGAGATTTTATACATTATTCCATAGAGCTTGGTTTTTATGGGCTAATGATGGGGTTTGTTTATCAAGCATACTTAGATGCGATAAGCATTGATATATGCTGGAAAGTGCTGGTTAAACAAAAAATATTATCATTCTTACCAGAAGCTTTATTTGCAACTTGGACATTTGATGGTAATTATAAAGACAATCTACTTGTGGTTTCCAAAATGCTTATGTGGGCAATTATTTTTGCATTCTCATCCACACTAAGTGTAAAATTTGCAGGTCTGGCAAAAATGGCTGCTGACTTGTTATGGGGGAAATCAAGTATGAGTTTAGGAGTTGGCAATGGTGCAAAAATAGGACAAAAAGCCGTAGGTGTGGTTGATTCAATAACAGGTGGTGTTGCTAATGTAACCGGTGCTATAGAAGGCAAATTATATGATTCGAATAAATCCGCTACCAAACTCAACAAAAATAATATCAAACGCAGCGCCAACAACACTCCGCCACACATTGGAAATAAAACAAAAGAAATTCAAAATTTTAAAGATGAGTTTAATAGAATTAACAACAATAAATCTTTGTCAGAAAAAGAAAAAACACAAAAATTGCAAGAACTTAATAAGAAGATGGATGAGTGTGCAAAAGAACTAAGACGGGAAAGAATAGCTAAATATGGAAAAACTAAAACTGATGAATTTGAAGAACAATTTGAAGCAATAGAAAATGATACAACATTATCCAAAGAAGAGAGAGAACAAAAGATGCAAGAACTTAATAAGAAAATGAAGGATTATGAAAAGAAACAAAGACAAGCCAGAATAGCTAAATATGGAAAAACTGAAATTGATGAATTTGAAGAACAATTTGAAGCAATAGAAAACGATAAATCTTTATCACAAGAAGAAAAAACACAAAAGATGCAAGAACTTAATAAGAAGATGGATGAGCGTGCAAAAGAACTAAGACTGGAAAGAATAGCTAAATATGGAAAAAATGAAATTGATGAATTTTACGAACAATTGGAGCAAATAGAAAATGATACAACATTATCCAAAGAAGAGAGAGAACAAAAGCTTCAAGAACTTGATAAGAAAATGAAGGCATATTCTGATCAATATGAAACCAGAGATACGGCTATTGAGAACGATAATAATTTTAACAACAATGACGACACATTTTATAACGAGAGCAACCCACTTTTAATGCAGGGAAGTGATTTAACTATGCAAGGTTCTGATGTGTTAATGCATGCTGGAGAGGATGTATTGATGAAGAGTGATATAGTTGGTGTTGGCGGTAATAATATATCTCAAGAAGATAATACAAACGAAGAAGTGCAATCGCAACAAGAACAATTACAGCAACAACAAAGTGAAAAAAAGTTTATGGATGCGAAAATAGAACAAAATAAAGCTTTAATGGCGGTTATGAAAGATAACAAAATTAAAGAAAAATTAGAAAAAGATTTTGCAGATGAAAACATCAGCGAAACAGAACTCAATGAAGGATTGAATGAAATACAAATACACCAATCAAACCTTATAGCATCACAAGACATATTTAAAAAAGCGAAGCAAAAAAATGCTTGGAGTAAGAAAAGTAAAAAATAATGTATAATAACACACCTGTTTTAGTAAAAAATTCAATTAAATAATTGTTGTGGTTGTTTTTTTTTTTTTTTTTGTATATTTAATACAAAAACATGGAAACAAAAAATAAAGCAATAGTAGTAAACTTACTATCAAATGGACCGCAAATAGAGTCAAGGCAACTAAAACCAAAAGAACAACAAAACTGCATTGACATACAAACACAAGAAACAAAAGCATCATTATTAAATAAATTGAAAGACGAGGACGACGAAACATTCATTAAGATGAACGATGGTAATGGTAGTAAGCAAGAACCAATATGGTTTCGTGTTAAAAAAGAATGTCTGTTAAAAGTGGCTGATAATTTTTAAAATGAATAAATTATCAACAATGATCCAACAATGTCCAGTTGACTATAAATTAGAAATAAACAATAAAGATAACAGCATTACAATTAAAACAATTACTGCAAATACTGGTGGCTACCATACATCATATCACGATTCAACCATTACATATAAGTGTTTTCTTGAGCCGACCAAATATTTCCAAATATTACCATCTGGTGATATAAAATTCTCTACACAAAAAGAGTTCTACCAAACAAAAAATCAAGACCACTCAACTTTCCACCAACAAAGACAATCATATTTAACAAATTTACGTAGAGCAAGTGGTTTTGTGGAAAAAACAAAAGGTTTAATGAGCATAGATATTTTTAATGGAAATTGCCTTTGCGGTACTAGTTGTTGCAGTAATGATGATGTGTTTATAGATGATGGAAAAACAATCAGTTTAGAAGATATAAATAAAATCATTATGTTAAAAGGAAGATAACATAATTTAACATATACAAGCAATATCTATTAAAGTATATTGAAATAACCTCAAAATTACCTTTTTCTTGCATTTTATATTTTAATGCTTATATTAACATTATTCATGTTAAATGCAAAAAAAATAAGATACATTCGTAATCGTAAGTTTTTACCAGTTGGTTTTTCAAGTAGTTTGAAAGCAAAAAATAATTATCATATTTCAATTTTCGGCTTTGTATGGTCGGTTTTGAAAAATTATAGGATTGCTATTATTTTAATAACTCTTTGCGGAATAATAGATACTCTTGTAGATTTTTCATTTGGTCCTTTATTTACAAAAATTATAGTCAAAAGTGTTGATAATTATGTTGGACCAAGAGGTGAAATAATGTCAGTTTTACTTCAACCATTATGTTTAATAATCTTTATTTGGTTTACAAGTGATGTTTTAATTCGTTGTGCAAGTTGGTATTATAATACAAGACTTGACCCTGCCATTGATGCGAAAATTAAAATGACATTTTTAAATAGAGTTTCGAAAAATTCATATGAATTTTTTACAACAAACGAAACAGGTGAAACAATAAGTTGCTTATCATCAATACTTTGGAACATCAAATGCATAACAAAAAATATATTTAGACAAATAATTCCAAGATTTACAGCTTGTGTAATTCTATTATCTACATTGGTTGCTATACATTGGCAACTTGGAGCCATTATGATTGGTTATACAATCATATATGTCTTATTATTGGTATTTAGTCTACATAAAATATCATCATTAAAAGGAAAGCAAATGAAAGCTTATGCAAGGACAATATCAAACATAACAGATATGTTAATGAATTTTTCAAGTGTAATTTTCTTTTCTCGTAAAAAATTTGAATTTGACAGAATTAAACAAATACAAACCTTTGAGTCAAACAGAATACAAAAATCTGCCGTATTCTTAGAAAAATTAAAAATTCTCCGTTCTCTTATTTGTTTTACGATATGTTGTTTATTCTACATAGGAACAACATTTTATCTATACAAGCTTGGCAAAATTGATTTATCTGATATGCTATATGCAATGAGTGCAAGCTTTGAGTCGATAGCTCTTATAGGCTTAGTGCAGGAAGACATACTTGATATTATTGGTGATATGAGCTTTGTAAGAAAAGCATTAAATGTTATGAATTCTGGTAAAATTGCTGATGAACATATACAAGGCGGTAGCGAACTCAACATTAAAGACAGCTCAATAGAAATTAAAAACTTATCTTTTGGCTATAATAACAACGATGAGTTGTTTAATAACTTAAACATATCCATAAAATCTGGTGAAAAAATTGGTTTAGCCGGTCGTTCTGGCTCTGGTAAAACAACTTTAATAAATTTAATTTTAAAAAATTTGATTCCACAAGAAGGCTCTATTGAGATTGGCGGTAAAGATATCTCGTTTATATCCGAGTCAAGTTTGAAAGATAAAATATCAATAGTCTCGCAAGATACAATTTTATTTAATAGAAGCATTCTTGATAACATTAGATATTCAAAACCAAATGCATCAATGGAAGAAGTTATAGAAATCGCCAAAAAAGCCAATGCACACGATTTTATCAAAGAGCTTGAATATGGATATGATACAAATGTTGGAGAGAGAGGTATGAGATTAAGTGGCGGGCAAAGACAAAGAATTTTAATTGCACGAGCTATGCTTAAAAATACACCAATTTTAATCCTCGATGAAGCAACATCGGCACTTGATAGCGAAACAGAACAAAAAGTAAGTGAAAGCTTTAATAGGCTTATGGATGGCAAAACAGTAATCGCTATCGCACATCGTCTACAAACACTTAAAAAAATGGATAGAATTATTGTATTTAGAGATGGGGAAATCGTAGAACAAGGCACACACGAAGAGTTATTAGATAATAGCAATGTGTATAAATCACTCTGGAAAATACAAACAGAAGGAATGATACTTGATGATTAAAATTACATCTCCAATTTTACAATGCTATGGATAATATTTTTGCTCCAATCTGTAATCTCGGTGGCAGTGTTGTAAGTGTTAGATTTTCTGGTAAAAATGCACTTGATGTATTAAAGTGTTTTTCTGTCAACAAAAAAATAACACAAAACAATCAATTGTTTTTCGCCAAACTTATGCATAATGGTAAAATTTTTGATGAAGTAGTAATAAAAACATTTTTAGCACCACACAGCTTTACAGGCGAAAATGTTGTAGAGATAGACCTACATGCAAATCGTATTTTATTAAATGATTTTCTATCAATAGTAAGCAAAATACCAAATTTTCGCTTTGCAAAAAATGGTGAGTTTTCCCGTAGAGCCTTCTTAAATGGTAAAATGGATATTATAAAAAGTGAAGGCATAAATGCCGTAATTAAAGCTGAAACAAAACAACAGCAAAAGCTGGCAAATGAAATGTTTTATGGAAATATCAGCAAGAAATATCAAGGCATTCGCGAAAGAATTATACAGGCTCTTTCTTTCGTTGAAACACAAATTGATTTTGCAGAAGAAGAAGTGCCAGAAGACTTTAAAAAAGATGTAAAAAAAATTACAGATGAATTAGTAGAAGAAATATCAACCTGCATAAATGATAAAAAAGTTATTGATAAAATTAACAATGGAATATCTGTTGCCATCATTGGCAAGCCAAATGTCGGCAAATCGTCATTGTTAAATTGGTTGGCAAAAAGAGAGATTGCAATAACCTCCTCTATCGCCGGAACTACAAGGGATGTTTTATCGGCCGATGTAGACATCGATGGTTATAAAGTTGTATTTTTTGATACAGCTGGTATACGAGATGCGAAAGATGAAATTGAAGCAGAAGGCATCAAACGAGCAAAAAATATAGCTGAAAATGCAGATATATGCTTAATTATGATAGACGAAGACAAAGAAATAGACGATTTAAAGAATATATGGAATAAATACAACAATCCAATCTTTGTATTAAATAAGATAGATTTAAATAAAAATAAAAAATACA
>JAFSXM010000018.1 GCA_017444095.1 Rickettsiales bacterium
TTCTTTCTTTGAAAGAACTTCTCCATCATTGGATAGAAGTAATAATCCAGACATAGTAATATCCTCACCTTCTTGCTTATCTATCTTCTCAAATACACAAGCTTCTCCTACTACTACCTTGTATTGTCTGTCTCCAACTGCGATTATGGCAAACATAATTATTGCATTTTACACAAATCTTGTTATTTATAATAGTCAAGATGTTAGAAAAAAGACGGTCAAACAATACATCAAATTATGATGGTCAAAATAATAGTGAATTTGAAAATCATGAACATGAAATTAAAGCAATAGAGTTTGGTGATGAATTAGATGAAATAGAAATCAAACCGCTTACACCATTAGCCATTGATGCAAAATCCAATTCTCCTGTTGCAAGCGATAACATTAAGACAACAGACAACAAACATGCATTAATGTTTGACTTAACCAATACACATAATCATCGAGTGTTTTATGGTTCATTATCCAGTATTATGCAACAAGATGTCGAAGATAACAAATACATACATAATAATCTTGTAAAATTCAAGGAAGATGCAAATCAAAAAAAGAAAAATATTTATGAGATGGCCATAAAATACTTAAAAGCAATTTCTAATTCATACGACAAACAAGAACAACAAGCCTGTATTGAGGTTTTTCCAAATGTTTATCTAAATTTAAACAATTACACAAGTTGCAAAACAAGTAATGACGGAAAAATGTATTTAACAAATGAATTCAAAAGTGGAAACATCGAAGTCATAATTGATGACAATAGCATTACTATAAATAAAAAAACACCACATCAAATTATAAAACATACATATAGCCGGACTATAAATGAAAACGATGTTTATAGTAGCCTTGATCAAATCTTGTATAATATTGATGATAAAAAAAACTTCAAACATCAAAAATGGCAATTCAATAAAGATTTAGAAATAATCAAAGAAACTAAAAAACACCAAAGTTATGTAAATAATCTCATCAGAACTGCAAAATACAAAAAATTATACACACCAATTGCCTCGTGTGGCTTTGATATGTTTGATCAAGATAGATGTTGTTTGTGCGGAAAGGGTTGTTGCGATTTGGATGATGTTGAAATAGATGGCCAAAAAAATAAAATAAACCACCAAAAATAAACTGATAATGATTTTTTAATCATTTTCAACGAAACGGTGGCATCCCAAAACATGCTATGATACTCCAATTATTTTTATATCTAAAACAATAATATCATTGTTATCAAATAAACTTTGTGGAATATAATTACTAACATTGTAGTTTTGTTTTGTTAAAAATACCATCACCTTATCATTGGCGGATGCTTTAATTAAAATATTTTCTATTTTTTTATTAAATTTACCCTTCCCTATTTTTACATCAATTGGTTTTTGAGAAGTGTATATTTTATTCATATTTATATCATAAATATCATAAGCCAATGTCGCAACCGAACTACAAGTGATTTGATTTTTGATATTTATAAATTTATTCGTTTTACTATTTATAATATAAGGAATTTTTGAATTAGAGTATTGATTATCTTGACCCACCAGCTCCACCTCATATATTATCTGTTTCTTTCTAATAGACCTATTTGACATCTGCTTGCTCACCACGAATGTCGCACTTTCGCCTAATTTAAGTTGATATAAGGCATATTTTATGAGTGGGTATTTTTCAAGCAATTTTATCGGCTCTTCACCTATGGTAAATGTATACGGTTGCTTATCAACATTTACCTCATCTACATTATCCTTTAAACCAACATTTATACTTATCTGTTTTCCACATTGCACATCGCTATATTTACCATCAAAAATACTTTGGTTTACAACATTTCTGTATAAAACAATAAGATTATCATTATCGTTTTTATCTTCACCATTATTCCTCTTTTTACAATTTAAAATATTAAACAATTCTCCCGATTGATAAAAATAATAAATAGTATCCCACGAATTTTGTAGCTCTGTTATTGCATTGTGTATATTTGATGTCATAGTTATTGCATCAGCACGGAATGTCTTATCTTTTTTCATTGCTTGAAATTCAAGATGAATAGTCCCTATACACACCATTATCAATGCAAGTAAGGAAAATATACGAAACAACCACTTACCTGTATTATTATCGTGCTTTTGTCGTTCTGTGTTATCTTCGCTATTTTTTCTGTCCATAAATTCCCTATTATCAGCAATATGCGATTTTACACGACCTTTATTACTCATAATTATTTATGAGAAGATGGCATATTAAAATTCAATATAGAAAATCTTATACATAACTTAATCAACAAATAAAATTTGCTACTAATATAATTCTTGCCTTGAGCATATACACAATCACAGAAAAAAGTAGTAATAAATATACCACTACATCATTCACTAATAATTGGTTTATCTTTTTGCATACTGCTTAGGTTATTGCCTGATTTTCCATTATCGCACTCCATATTATTTTGTAACGAAGCTTCGATTCTTTGCATTCCGGCTTGATATTCATCACGATCAATAATACCATCTTTATTCGTATCAAAATCAAACTTTTCAAAAGTATCTTTTTGTATAATTCCATCTTCTTTACCATCAGCAATATCAAGTTTGTGAAAATCTTCGCCTATAATTATACTTTTACCAACAACATCATCGTAATGAAGACTTTCGCCTCTCCGTCCATCTGCATCAAACAGAGTGTCTACATTGATTGCATTATTTTTAAGAGCAAAAAGGTTGTCAAGTTGACTGCCCGATATTTTGTTTGTATCATTGGTAAAGTTATTAAAAAAACCTTCAACTTCATTTACTGATAATTTGCCGTCTTTATCAGTATCAATAATTTGTCGTAATGCATTATCCTTAGGCAAATTATCATTCATGGCATTTACGAAATTTTTATCAATATCAGGAATATCGGCTAAATAACCAAATGGTTTCCTGTAACCATACATAGGAAATGCCTCACTATTTGATGGTATTTTACCAAAAACCTCTTGATATTCGCCATCATAGAATTTTTTATATTTTCCAATACATTGGTTTTCAACATTCATATATGCTTTTGTAGCACCATTATATATCATGTCCCATGTATTAAGTTCCTCTCTTAATCTTACATTTTCTTCGAATGGAGTTGTCATATCTATCTTCAGAGCATAGTATATCATGTAATTTTCATATTGACAAATATTTTCTTTTTCATATCTGGCAAACAGATATGAACTCAATTTTGCCACATAAACACATTGAAGAGGGCTTTACATACGAACATAACGATGAATTAACTATTTACGAACAAAATATAAACAATGATTATTTAATGGTGGACGATGCATTTTCACATGATTACGATTTGTTCTTTTATATGTATCAAATGAATGCACAAAATGAAATAAATTCATACAATGATAATTTACCAGACACCAGCATTGGCGATATAAGTTTAATGCTTTTTTAATGGCGACACTTTATAATGCCATTTTTGAAGAAATTTTTAAAAATTGTAGCTCTATCGTTCTTCACGATTTTAATCAAGTTAAAGGCATTACTTATCAATCAAATGTTTCTCAATTTTCGCCCATTGTATCTTTTTGTATGTCAACATTGCAAAAAATGTTTGACGAAACAATAAAAGTATTAAAAAAAACAAAATACAACGGAACAATAATATTACCTCAAAATATTTATATTGATAGACAAAACAGAATAAACCTACTTGATTGTGTAAAAACCAGCCATTCTGCTGAAAAAAAATATATTATAATAAACGAACAAAATGAAATAATGTTAACATATCCAAAAATGGGAGAAAGAAAATCAAAAAAAGACAACAATAGAGTAGTTTTCTTACCAATAGATGGTGTATCATCTTTTGCATTTGGAATACAAGATTTTGTAATTGTATTAGCTCATCAAGAGCTTGACGACAATAATATTTATCAAACCAAATATATTTCATTTTACAATCCACTAACGAAAGACCTATACAATATTGACAAAGATAATGGATGTAGTTTTAATAGTAAAAAAATCACAAACGATAATATATTACAAGTCGCAAAAGATTTAAATAGCATATTTGTTAATAATTACGAACTTCCATTTTCATTTGATATAAATAAAGTCGCATCTATAAGCAATACTTTTGCAAGTTCAACAAGTATATTTTTGTCTATTTGTAATGTGTTATCAACAAATACAAATTTGGTAATTTATAAAAAAAGCAAAGATGAAATTATCAATACACTTATTGATTTTTGCATAAATAGCTCATCGTTGCAATCCAAAACGATAGGCAATCATATTTTAATTGGCACAAATAAAGTCATAGAACATATACAGAATTAGTAAAACAATCAATAACAGACAAAATCAACTCTAATACAAAATACCAATGAAAAACAATCTTGAAAAAAAACTATTTATTTATTTTTTGTAAAAATTTCTTAACAATATCCTCGACGGACAATAAATCATTCTCCTTCACAATACCGAAAACATCATTATAAACAATTTGCTTTGAAAAACCAAGAGCAACCAGAGCCTCAACGGCATCATTTATTGTTTTGCTTTTGTTTCGCTTTTTGTCAATGCTGGTATCTTGCTCGTTCTTTTTATTAGCATTTCTGCTTGCAGACTTGATGTGATTTGTTTTTGTAGAAAGTGCATTCTTATCATTGTTATTTTCATTATCATCAATTTGTAAAAGAGTTTTAACGGCATCAACTTTATCGCATTGTTGTATGTAATTACCTGCAACTGCATACTTACCAAAAGTTATAACCTTCTCATTAATTTTTGAAATTTGTTTCTTCATTTCAGTTGGTATTCTGTTTGCAATTTTAGCACCAATACCACTAATGGCAGAGAAAAAATCGCAATCATTTATCATAATCGCATCGGTTATGGCTTCGCATGAATAAGTTGATAAAATAGCTAATGCTGTCTTTGGTCCCAAGCCACTCAATTTAACAAATTCCTCAAACCAACATTTATCCTCAAACGATAAAAAGCCATAAAGAACATCATTATCTTCCGTTATTATTTCTTTAATAAACACACATACAACATCACCAATACTTAACGATAAAATATCGTCCTGCTTCATAGAAACTTCATAACCAACACTTGATATATCGCTCACACAAACATCAATAATTGCTGTATTTCCGTAATAACCAGCAAAAATACCTTGTATCTTGCCAATCATAATCAAGATGCATAAAACATAGGGTCTTTAACAAGAGCCAATGGCTTTTTTGAAACTTTTAGCAATAACACTAACACCGGTGCCAACAAAATTGATGACAATGTTCCGACAATAATTCCACAATATATCGTAATCGCAAATTCATATACACCCTTATCACCAAAAAACAACAAACATATCGCCATAACAATAGTTGTAATTGATGTTAAAATGCTTCTTACGAGCACACTTTTTACACTATTTGTAATCACAACATCCAGTGAAGTATTACTTGTTTGCAAATTACTTCTAATTCTATCAAATACAACGATTTTATCATTTATACAATAACCAATAATGGTTAATATTGCAGTTAAAGTTATCAAACAAACATCAACCTGCATAAAGCTAATAAACCCAATTACAATTAGCACATCATACATAATCGCCAATATACCAGCAATGGCAAACTTCCAATTAAACCTAACCATCATATAGATACCAATACACATAAATGCAAACACACAGGCATTTATAGCATCTTTCACGAAATTTGACGACATTTGAGCGGATACATAATTGGTCCCACTTATTACAATACGATTTTGTTTATATTTTTTATCCTTAAATACTTGTTTAAACATATCTAATGTCTTATCATAATGCTTTCCATCGGCATCTTCTTTCTTTAAAGATGTTTTAAAAATGTATCCACCGTCTATTGCCTGATGAGAAACAGAAGCGCCAATTTTATTAGATAATTCCTTACTAATTTTATCAGCATCGCAATTATAACAGGAAACCTCAACGACAATACCACCGGAAAAATCTATACCTTTATTAAAACCCTTAATTGCAATAGTGGAAATACTACAAACCAACATGATAGCAAATAAACCAATAACAACAAATTTATGTTTATATGGATTTAACTTATCACAATATCTTTGACAACAAGAACACAAACGACCATTTAAAATTCTCCTAACTATTTTATTTTTTGATAAAACATCCCGCATAAAGAGCATCAACTATGCAATAAATGGCATAAACACATACTTCACTGTGTCGTCATCTACAGCTCTTATTAAGAGTGGTGTTTGTCCATCCATAATTTGAATTCGCACAACACTTGATGTAATTACATCAAGTATTTCTATCAAAAATTTATAATTACAGGCTATCTCTATTGGTTCAGTTTGTGAATAAGTAGCATCAATCGTTCCTGTTGCATTATTGCCATTATCTTTACATACAACACTAATTGATTTCGCATCGATATTCATACGAATTGTATATGACATTTCAGCGGCTGCAACAACTTTTTTAATCGTATCTTTTAAATCACTGACTTTTGTTTCAAGTATTTTATCATTTGCAAAAGGTATAACTGCTTGATATTTTGGAAATGCAACATCGAGCAATTTAGATGTATATGTTATACCGCCCAACACAATCTTAATCATATTATTTGTATAACTTATCGTTATCTCGCTGGATATATCACCAATCATTGTTAAAATATATTCACAAGCTTTTTTTGGTACCACCAAATTTGGCACATCATTGCTGTATTTCGCTTCCCTTTCGGCTATACCAAGTCTCATAGCATCTGTTGCAACAATATTGATTTTATTTGGCACATCTGGATTTGTGTGTATCATAGCACAATTTAAATGTGGTTTTGCACTATCTATGCACCCACTAACAGCAACTATTGCACTTTTCAAGTCTTGTGCCAACATTGTAAATGTATTTGCCTCATCAAACAATGGAGCATTAAATATCTCCTCACTAACTTCAAGGATAGACAGCTGATACTTAATATTACCAGCAGTAATATACAAACTTTTGCTCTCTTCGTCGAGTGATAATTCAACTTTTTCACTTGAAGTTTGTTTGACAACATTTGCCAACAAATTACCGGGAACAACAAAGCTACCTTTTGAAATAACATCGCAATCAAAAACAATATCAACATAGCTATCACCATTGGTTGCTTTTGCACTTACTTTATCATTTACAGCAAACAATATTCGTGGTAAATTATCAATTCCACCTTTTAAAACCGGCTCGATTTGTGAAATAACTTTTTTCAGCTCTTTTGAACCAATAGAAAAACCAGCCATATAAATTATCAATAAATCATATTTATTGATTTTATGTAAAAATTAATAGCAAGTTTTTTTAATCATATATACAGCATAAAGCCCTTATACAAGGATTTTGAGATAAACTTTCAATCAAACCTGTATTTTTAATTTCTCTCATCAATATCTGTGATAAATCTAAATCATCAACAAATTTGTCAATTTTCTTTTGCCATACTTGTTTGACTTCATCTATGTCATCATTATTGTTATAACATTTTTTATATAATTGTTGTTTTATATAATCCCTCAGTTCCGTTTCTTTTAAATAGCTTATTTTATTACAATTGTCCTTCTTATGATGGAAATCTTTTGAATCATCACTTGGTATGTTGCTAAAGTCATGTATTTGTTTTTCTTGTGCATCGATATAAAAAACTAAATCTTGTTGATCATATGGCAAATTTATTTTTATACATTTCATTCCAGGAGATTCATTTTTTTGAGATATAAAAGGAGAAAAAGAAAAATATTCGGCCATCTTTTTTTTTAGTTCATTACGCAGTGCATATACTTCATCTAAACTTCTTAAAGATGTTTTATTATTCTCATCTTCATTGTTTACATTTTTTTTGATTTCAACAGTATTATTTTCATCTCTCAGCGATGTAATATTTTTATCACAAACAGATTTTAACCACATCAATATTTGTATATTCACTGAAGCCCATGTATGAACTTTCAAGATATCATCTTTTAAAGGATTTTGTATTTTAAACAATATCTCTCTAATTTTTTTTTTATCACACATCTTACCTTTTTCTTTGTCTGTATCTTTACTTTTATCATCGTTAAAAACAATATAATCGTTTATATCAGCAGATGGAAAGACATCATCTGTCTTCTTATGCTTTAGCGAAATTAATTTTTTTTTGCTAACAATATTTTTATTAGCCTCTTTTGTATCAATTGATAAATCGTTCTGCAATTGTTCATAAAAAGAAATAACAACTTTTTCCTCCAAAGTGTTTATATCTATTTCTGCAGTTATTTTTTTAGACTTTTCTTGTGTGGGTATTTCATTGAAGCTATTATAAATATTTTCATCACTGCTAATAATGTTTATTGGATCGTCTTTCGCACAGTTGATATTTGTATCATTTAAATCTCCTGAACTATTCTTATCGCCAAATGTTATTTGATATGCATTATCTTTTTTTTTTATCATATTCACATCTAAATTACTATTATTAACTTCCTGATTATCTTCTTTGCCCCTTTTTTCTATATTTGATTTCTCAACTTGATATTCTTGATTATTCGTTGTATTTTGAACGATGTTTGTCTGTTCTTTATCATCTTTCTTGTGAGAACCGCAATAATAATCGTACAATTCTTTTATCTGTGTTATACTTTTCTCACCTCCAAGCGAAATCTCTTTACTTTCTGTTTTCTTTGCCAAAGTTTGCAAAAAATCCATTAGAGTGTTGCAATGTCCAAAATCTTGTTCCGAGCCATTAATTTTTATTTTATCACTACCTATTTCATAGTAAATATATCTCGCTGAACTACCTTCATAAAAATTTAAAAATACTTTATTATTTTGTAGGCATACATTAAAATAACTACTTTCGTCGTCCTTTAATCGATATTTAAAGTACTCATCTTGTGTATTCTGCTGAATTTGTTCCATTGAGTATATTTTAATATATTTATATTTATTTACAAAAAAAAATTATAGATTTTTTCTAAAAGCTTTGATTTTACATTTCGCAACAATTTGCTTGTTGCAACTTGCCGAACATTCAACGGCAATCAATGGGTCTCTTGTTGAAACAATTTTTGCCTCCAATAATAAAGTAGAATTGGGCTTAACGATTTGTAAAAACTTTGCTTTTTCAATTTCTGCAAACACATATATCCCGTTTTTTTGTTCCAAAATCCTACCAAGAATACTTGCCGTTTGTGCCAAGCTTTCAACAATCAATACACCGGGCATAATTGGTTTATTAGGAAAATGTCCTTTGAAATAATATTCATCTTCATTGACATCTTTTTCAGCTTTAATGTATTTGCCGTCAATGTTAATCTCCAAAACCCTATCTACCATCAAAAACGGCTCTCTTTGTGGCAACAAATAATGTATATCATCAATATTTAAGATTTGTTTATTTTTAATCTTTGTTTCAATATCATTAAAATATTTATCAAAATATTCCATAAAAAACTATCAACTTTATATCAATTGGTTTTTGCAAATTAAATCATGTATTTTCTAACATCAACCTTGTCGTCAAACCCCTCACTTGTGGCCTTCTTGACATATTTATCGTCTATAATAAATTCAGTGCCACTTTTAGCAGAATAATTTGCCTCTTCCATAACAGTTTCCATTACAGAATACAGCCTTCTTGCCCCAGTATTTTCCAAATCACTATTCATACGATATGCAGTTTTAGCTATTTCATTTATTCCACTTGGCTCAAAAATAACATCAACACCATCAACCTTTAAAAGTGTTTTTTGTTGCTCCAATATGTTGTATTTCACATCCGTTAAAATATGCTCAAAATCATCTACCGTTAAAGACTTTAACTTAACCTGAACTGGAAATCTTCCCTGCAATTCTGGCATTAAATCCGTAATTTTATTATCGTGAAAAGCACCAGCAGCAATAAATAAAATATGGTCAGTCCTAATTGCTCCATATTTCGTTTGAACCATTGTCCCTTCAATCACAGGCAATAAGTCCCTCTGCACACCTTCCCTTGACACTTCACCGCGAGATTGACTTTCTTTATTGCTAATCAATTTATCTATTTCATCAAGAAAAACAACACCTCTTTGCTCTACTTTTTTAAGCACATCAGCTACAACAAAATTCTTATCTACATATTTAAACATTTCATCTTCAACAAGCAATTCCAATGCTTCCCTGACTTTCATTGTTTTTAACTCTTTCTTTTTTGCTTTTTCCTTCGTTGCAATTTCAAACAACGGCATTATACCAACAATAGTTGCAGTTCCGCCAAGAAAACCACCACCGGCATCACTAAAAATATCATTCTCAACCTTCTTCCTACCAACTCCTTCTGGCATTTCAATTTGAATTTCTTGGTTATCATATTCACCATTGGCAAGTTTTGTTTCATCTACATTTTCAATACCAAATTCTTTCATTGCCTTTGCGACATATTTTATTGCACTTTTTTTTGCATTCATTTCTTGTGATTTTGCAAGTTTATCTTTTTCTCGTTTAATCGTTAATTCTACCAAATCACGAATAATACTCTCAACATCCTTACCTGCATAACCAACTTCGGTAAACTTTGTCATTTCAACTTTAATAAATGGACTATCAGTTATGTCTGCAACCCTTCTTGCTATTTCTGTCTTTCCAACACCAGTTGGCCCATACAACAAAACATTTTTCGGGCAAATTTCACCTCGCATTTTTTCATCCTCTATCATCATTCTTCTGCCACGATTAACAAAAGCAATAGCAACGGCTTTTTTTGCATCTGTTTGACCTATAATGTATTCATCCATCTTCCCAGCTATTTCCTTTGGTGTTTGGTGCAAGATCTCTGCCTTTTTCATCATAAATATACCCTTATTTGAATATAGTTAGTATTTTTTATTTTCAATAAATGTTTTATAATAGACCAATATCAATACAATATTCACCTCAAATCACTTATCATCAATCAACACACTATAATGTTTTTTTAATTAAAATTCTTGCTGTTGATATCTACCTGTATCTTTTAATGATAACTGACTAACATATTCAGTTAGTTTCTGTTCTTCCTCCGGCGAAACAGGCTGATTATTTAATAACTTTGATTGTATTTCAGATGCCTGTTCTGCAGTTATTATATTAGTATTTTTATTGTCTATATTATTAATGTTATTATTAATAATATTAATGCTGTTATTAACATTATTTATGTTGTTTGTGTTATTATTTTTTTTATCATCAAAACGATGTTTATTTTTGTTATAAAACATCATCGTTTGAGCATTCATATCTGCATAATCATCGCGAAACTTATCTATCTTATTATTATATTGCTGACTATGCATATTGTTGTCATCTTTAAAGAGATCTTTGTTCTTGGATATAAACACTTGTGTAGGAACATTTATGTCCACATAATCACTTTTTCCTTGATTTAACTTTAAATTGCTTTGTTTAAAATCCAATCCATTATAGCCTGGCTTTAATACTGGTTCCTTCGCATCCTTTGGTTGATTAATCTCAGGATAACGATTTTGAAAAGAATACACAATTTTACCGCCTCGATTACGATTGTCAATAATGGATATCCATTGTGCCTTTTCCAAATCGTCGTTTCCATTAACATAAAAAATACGATTATTCGGATTATATTTAAGATAGACAGTGCTACACGCAGCTTCAGCTTCATCTTTTGTATCACCGTATCCAACCACAATATCTTTATCCCACCCGTTTGGTATTTCTCTGATACCTTTTAATATTTTGCTTTGTATAAAAGGACTAAACTCAATCTCCGCCTTATTATCACTGTCAACATTCTCTATCATACTCGCACGTAATGGTTTATCCATAAAAATCTCATTAAAACTAATGCAAGTTTATCAAAACACATAAATGTGTCAATATTATTTTAATAATTAGTAAAAAAATATTTTCCACGGTTATGTTATTGTAGGTATTTCTTTTCCTCCTTAATCGTGTAGAACTCCAATATATCCCCAACCTTCACATCATCTATATTATCTATACCAACACCACATTCAAGACCACTTTGTATATCTTTCACATTCTCCTTGCCGTGTTTCAAACTACTACATTTTGTTTCAATCACAATTTCTCCATTTCTCATTACAGCAACATTAGCACCACGAGAAATTGTTCCATCTTTAACCAAACAACCAGCAATCTTACCAACTTTTGAAATCTCAAAAATGGCTTTAACCTCACAATGCCCTAATACATTCTTTTTCACAACTGGTTTAAGCTTTCCACTTAAAATATCTTTTACATCATCAAAAAGTTCATAAATTATCTTATAGTCTCTAATATCAACATCCCGTTTTTCCGCTTCATCTAAAACTTTTTTGTCGCATTTTTGTGTATTAAATGTAAATATCATTCCGCCACAAGTGCTTGCAAGTAATACATCGTTCTCACTTACAGAACCAACACCGGTATGAACTATTTTAAGCTCAACTTCATTATTTTCAATCTTGTTTAAAGTGTTCACAATAGCCTCTAAACTTCCTTTTGTGTCAGCCTTAATAATAAAAGCAACACTTTTTTTATCACCATCACCGGCATTCATTCTGGCAAAAGCTTCCTCAACAGATAATCCACTTTTTGCCTGTTGTGCTTCTTTTTTCGCTTTTTCTTGGCGATACTCTATCATTTTTTTTGCATCTTTTTCATTTTTTACAGCATAGAATATTTCACCGGCATCCGGTGTAGAATTTAAACCTAATATCTCAACTGGAACTGATGGCTCTGCTGTTTTTAGCATTTTACCATTTTCATCAAACATTCCCTTGATTTTACCATATTGTTCTCCTGCGACAATAAAATCTCCTTGTGAAAGAAGACCATTTTTGACTATAACACTTACCAAAGCACCCCTCTTTTTATCAAGTTTAGACTCAATCACAATACCGTCCACTCCTCCGTCGTAATATGCCTTCAATTCCAACATTTCAGCTTGTAAAAGTATAGCTTCAAGTAATTTATCAATATTTTTACCATTTTTTGCAGAAATTGGCACAACCATCACATCGCCACCAAACTCTTCTGGTATGACTTCATGTTGCAAAAGCATCTGTTTTGCATTTTCTACATTTGCCTCTGGTTTATCAATTTTATTTATAGCAACAATAATAGGCACACCAGCAACTTTTGCATGATTTATCGCCTCTATTGTCTGTGGCATAATGCCATCATCCGCAGCTATGACAATAACAGCAATATCTGTGGCTTGGGCCCCTCGCATTCTCATTTGAGTAAATGCAGCATGTCCAGGTGTATCTAAAAATGTAATATATTTATCGCCAACCTTCGTTCTATAAGCACCGATGTGTTGTGTAATTCCACCAGCCTCACCACTCGCAACAGAAGCTTTACGGATGGTATCTAATAATGTTGTTTTTCCGTGGTCAACATGACCCATAATTGTTACTATTGGTGCCCGCGAGCGAATATCTTTTCTTTTCCCAGTAATACCTTGTATAAATTCATTCTCAACATCATTCTCATTCTTCCTCTTGATATTATTACCTAAACTTTCAGCCACAAGCTGTGCCGTATCTCCATCAATTACAATATTTTCAATATTTCCTTCACTATTATCAATGTCAACACCGTTGCTTTCCAACAATCTAACCAAGTCCTTAACGGACATTGCCATTTGACTTGCAAAACTGCCAATAGTAATTTGATTATTATGAATTTCTATATCCCTGACAATTTGTTTGTTAAAATTAACTCTATTTACATTGTTACTGCTGGATGTTCTAACTTTTCTTTCGTGTTGAAATGAGTTTGCAGAATTTATACCTGCAGGCTTAACATTGATAACATTTCCCAATACATCATCAATTTCTGTATCAATCTCTATTCCGCTTGATAATCCCTTTATCATGCTGTTTATACTATATTTATCAATATTACCACCTGTATTAGCAGTTTTTCTATAAACATTTTCCTTATCACCCTTTGTTTTATCAACATTCAGTTTAACTTTAACTTTATTATCTTTTTTAACAAAATTAAACTTACCTGCCCCACTGGCATTTTTCGTAAAAGGTGCATTATTGCCAAATGGTTTTTTATATCCTCCAAGTCCAACATTTTGATTATTTTTAAACTGCGAATTGCCGTTGTTATTATTATAATTGCTATTAAATTGTTTATCCTTTTTCTCAAAAGATTTTTGTTTATTTAAACCATCGTTATCCTGTGTAAAAAATTGTTTATTTGTATTAAATGAAAATGATTTAAATTGGTTTCTTTGTTGTGTTCCAACAAAATTATTATTTTGCACAGGCTTTTCTTTATTTACTTTGTTTTCGTCTTCCTGTCCTCTTGCATTGTTGTATCGCTGTTGAAAATTAATATTTGGTTTTCTAAATTGTCCTCCATTGTTCCTATTTACAAAACCATTGGCACCATTTGTTGCCTGAACTTGGTTATTCGTGCCTTCCGTCTTATTATTTACAAAATTATTATTTGAACTATTCAATTTTTGAAAATTAAAGGTATGCTTTGTAAATTGATTATCGTTACTAAACCTGTTTGCATTAACAGCATTATTAACATTCAAGCTGGAAAAATCAATTTTTTTTTTGAAATCACCAGATGTACTAAAAGTGATTTTCTTTCTACTAAAATTACTACTATCAGACATTGTCATATTGATGACAGGTAATTAAATAAAAATCAAGAAAAACTAGCGAACTATAATAGCATTAGCACTATGATTTTTTTAGACATTGTCTATTTTTTTATTTGTTGGCCTATATCGCCGTTGATTGTTGCTGTATTGTTATTCATATTTAAGTCTATATTTCCTTCTTCTATACGATCTCCACAATTACACCAATTAAACATACTGCAAAATCCTCTACTTTGTGGTTCTTTACTTCCATTACTCACGAGCCCGTTTCGTGGTAATATTGTGCTATTTTTTTTGTCTTCTGTCTTGCCGATTTCTACATTTTGGTTGATGAGGTTGATGTCTTTGTTGTTTTTATCTTTTTCGTCGATCTTGATGTCGTTTATGTTTTGGTTGATTTTGTTGGTGTTGATGTCGAGGTTGCTTTTATTTTCTTCGTTTTGGTTGATGTTGAGGTTGTTGTTGTTGTTGGGGTCGATGTCGTTGATGTTGAGGTTGATGTTGTTGTCAAAGTTGTCGTTGATTTTGTTGATTTTTGTATTGATGTTGTATTCGTTTATGTTTATGTTTTTATTTCCTTTGTTTTCGCTGATGTTGTTTTCGTTGTTGCTGATTTCGTTGTTGCTTTTATTTTCTTCGTTTTCGATGAATTTGCTATTTTCGTCGGATTTGCTGATTTCTTCTACTTTTTCTTCTTTTTTGTCGAAGTCAATGTCTTTGTGGTTGATGTCATTTTTGTTTATGTTTTGGTCGATGTTGTTGATGTCGCCGAGGTTGTTTTTGCTTTTGTTTTGATATTCATTTTCTTCGTTTTTGATGATGTTGTTTATACTTTCTTTGTTTTTGTCGGAGTCGTCGATGCGGGAATTTTTTACATCAAATTTGATCGCATTTTTTACATCAAATTTGATCTCATCATCTACATCTCCGCCAAAAATACCTTTTAGTGTTTGGTTGTTATTATTGTATTTGCTGTCTTTATTTTTGTTTTCGTTTAAGTTGTTATCGTTGTCAAAGCTGTTGTTGTTGATGTTGAGGTTTTCTTCTTCTTTTTTGCTGATGCTGTTTATGCTGTTGTGATCGAGGTTGTTTTTGTTGTTGAGGTCGAGGCTGTTTTTGTTGTTGTGATCGAGGTTGTTTTTGTTGTTGTTGCTGATGTTGTTTTTGTTGTTGATGTCGATGTTGTTTACACTTTTTTCTTTTTTTTCTTCGTAGATGATATTGTTTTCGATTTTTTCTAATTTGGATTTATTTCCACCATTACCATCTTTTTTTATGTTGTTACCATGTTTGCTTGTTACACGATGATATTCTAAAAATGGTTCTGGCACAATATTTGTATAATCTAGTGCTAGTGGCACTATTTTAGTCACATTATAGACAGTAAAATTATTTTCAACCATCGATAATATCGAATTTTTCAAATCATCATATTCTTTGTTACTTTGCAAAGGTAAGTTTTTATCTTTCGCAAATTTTTTAATAATATTATTAAAACATTTTTTGATATTGTCTTTAACTTTTTTGTTATCTAAAATTTTAACATCAATATTAGCATTGTTTTCAAC
The DNA here is from genome assembly GCA_017444095.1 of Rickettsiales bacterium. Taxonomy (GTDB): domain Bacteria; phylum Pseudomonadota; class Alphaproteobacteria; order Rickettsiales; family Deianiraeaceae; genus UBA4311. Next base: position 16,243 of record JAFSXM010000018.1, read on the forward strand.
ATCATGCATTGTTACTTTCAATTCGCCTCTCCTATCACGCTCAAATGTCATCTTATAATTCTTGTAACGACCTGTGTTTCCTTGTTTTTGTCTTTTGAATTGAAGCATAAATTCAATTGTTACGGTTTTATTTTTGTTGGTCTCGTAGCAAACACAGCCAGAAGATGTATTATTTTGTTTAAGTATTTTAATCCCACCAACATCCATACAATAATTCATTCCGTTTCCTTCAGTTCTAGGGATAAAAAAGTCGTCATCAATTACTTTATTGCTTTCTTTGCTGTTTTTTCTTGATAAGTTGACAACAATGCCTTTGTTGTGTCTTTTGCCTTTCTTTGATTTGATGCTTTTTGTGCTATTGCCAATATTATCATTTTTTTTTTTTTGTTCGATATGTTTGTCTGAGTTGTTGCCGATGTTGTCTACACTTTCTTTGTTTTCGTCGAAGTCGTAGAGGCTGGTCTTTTTTACATTACATTCGATATCATCATTATCCACATGTTTGTTAAAAATATCTCTTAGTGTTTGGCTTTTATTATTGTATTTTCTGTCTTTATTTTCGTTTTCGTTTAAGTTGTTGTTTTTTTCGCTTTTGTCGTTTTTTAAGACGATGTCTTTTTTGTCTATATTGTTTTTCCCTTCGATTGCATTAGTATTATTCATATCAAATATCAAAAATAATATAACATAATTTGATAACATGTCAAATCTTGTTTTAACAAAGCATACATTGTAATTACATATTGATTTTTACTTTTAAATATACATTTTTCATCATATTTTCATGATATTACCATCACGATTAAAACAAATTGTAATAGTGCTATCGTGTTTAATAATTACTTCTTGCGGTGGCAATGGTTGCAAATATCCAGATGAAATTGCAGCTGGTGGAATATGGTCTGAAACACAAACAACTGTTGTAAAACCAATCAACAGAAATGTTATAGCATCAGAACAAGGAAATGGAGAATATACATTAAAAGACGGCACAACAGAAGATATGGCAGACTCAAATTTATGGGTGCCTTTACGATCAACAGATGGTACATATGCAAAAGTAGAAGCTGGAAAAAAAGTAAAGTTATCAGTGTCAGGTTCTGTTGTGCTCGCTGGGTATTCATACAACACAGATATTACTTTTAAAGATTGGATATCTTATGGAGCCCCACCTTATTCTTTTGCACAAATCACAAGAAGGACAGATATTGATGAACAAGAGATTAATGTTGTTAAAATAGAAAAAGAACGAATTTTTCATCAAAATGGATTACAAGAGATAAAATATCATTATTACGGAGAAGATGGGGTTAAAAGAACTGACGAAGGAGAGCTCGTAAAAATTGGCTGTGATTTAAATTTATCAGCGGAAGAACTGGCAAAAGAAAAACTGGAAGATAATTTGTATGTAAATTATGCCTTTTTATACCCTGAAAAGATTGTTTTTTCAAATAAGTTTTTTATCAAATATAACACAGATGCTAATAAGCATATCAATAATATAACAAAAATAGATTCAATTACTATTGATAGTTCTAATAATTTACAAGCAGAAGTAAAAAAAATGGGACCTGGAGATTATCAATACATTTATACATTTAAGCATGATGGTAAATCTTATCGTTATCATCGAAGGTTAGCTCCTGAAAAAAAAGATTATTGCTATGATTTTGGAGAAACACTGTATGCCGTTGATTGCGAAGAGGCAGAAAACAACAGTTGTATGTTGTCAAAAATGGTTTGTGCTAATGATTATGCTAATTATTCTTTTCGCTGTCCTGAAACAATTGTTTTTTCAAATCAGTTTTTTGTAAAATACGAAACAGATAGTGGCAGACATATAAATAATAGAACAGGAGTAGATACAATAACTATAAATAGTGCAAATAAATTAACAGCAGAAGTGGAGAAAATGGGACCCGGAGATTATCAATACATTTATAAATTTGAGTATGATGGTAAATCTTATCGTTACACTCGCAAAGTATCATCAGAACAACAAAGTAGTTGCAATAATTTTGAAGAGAAATTGTATGCCATTGATTGCGAAGAACAAGCGGGTAATAGTTGTCTTTTATCACAAACAAATTGTACTGAAAATTTCAATAATACGATAACAACGAAAGAAAGTGATAAATGTTCTATACCTTTTATAGATCGAAGTTTTTATCTAGCCGAAACACTGAGCCCTGTAATGATATATTTCAAAAAATATAATAATTCTGCGGTAAATTATTCATCCATTGGCACTCCTTATAATGATAATGATTATAGCACATACTTTCATTCTCCAACTTATGCACTCAAAAATCGTATACGGGTATCAATGAATGAATATAAAAATCGTTTTTCTTACGGTCTGTATCAAACAGGTACATCAAGTGCGGACAGCATTAAGTATCCAGGAAATTGTCGTATGTTTCCATCATCAATAAAATATGCACCTATGAAAATCAAGAAGAAAGTAACACAATTATCCGGCGATACATTGAACACACTAATAGCAATGGACAACATCACAGACGATACAACGGTAGCAACAGAGAACAAAGTCGTAACGAAAAATGAATATTGCTCTAAGTATTGTGTAGATTTATGTATACATTATTTCGATAATAATGATAGCACCTGTGGAATGCTTGCAGGAATGAACGGTAATTCTGGAACGCCTGATGGTTATTTATCAGATAGCCAGTTGTTAAAATTTATCAATTACTCACCTGTAGATGCCAACAAAGTTAATGTTAGCAATCATGAGATTAAAAATACAGATTGCACTTGTCAATACTGGGGACATGCATTCGCAGAAGTAAAAGATAAATTTGATGTTGGCGATTTAAGGCAAAAAGCATATAATTTATGTACAAGTAATGGTTATACTTGGGGTGGATTGGTATTTACTTCAACATCATCATCCAATAATTATTATGCCATCAAAACAACAAATATGAAAACATTTACCATTGTAAAGATGGCTTACGGAAATAATGCCAATACAGAATGTCAACGTAATAGCGGAAGCACAAATGGTATAGCAGTCGGTATATGTTCTCCGTATGATAGAGCACACAATCATTGCGACGAAAAAACTGATAAATGCAATAATGTTAATGATTGCAAAATGATTGGTAATTTTTATGACTATAGTAGTAGTATAAAAATTGATAGTCATTGTCCTAATTTCTGCGAAAAGATAACATCATTCGATAATGATGGAAATACCGGCAGTGAAATAAACACGAGTTCCTTCGATGTTGTATCGCGTATAGATTATTATGATTATGACAAAAGAAATGATAATCCAAGAAAATCTTCAAATATAGAAGATCAAGATAATTCAATATATTATAGAGTAAATGATGGTGCCACAATTGCAGTAAATGGTTATTCAGATATTAAAGACGGCTTACTTGCCGTTGGCGGTCCAGACATAGTTGGTATAACTTGTAATGATGCAAAAATACCAACTTTAAAAGAAGATAATGGAGAAACAACAAATACTGCCGGACAAACAGATTTATTTGCTACAACAAGCACTTTTACAGAAGCAGATGGACATTTTTCAGGGTGTAAAGTCAAGGGCAAATACACTTCAATGGATACAAAAAGTGATATATCTCATCATCTCTATTACAATGAGCAAAAACAAGGCATTTTACCAATAAAATGGTCTACTTTCACAGCACACCCCGGTGATATATTACCATTGTCTATTACAAGTGCCGATTCTGGTGCTTCACCACTTCTTGTAAAAACAAATAACTGCTTATCAAGTTCAAATAACAAAAACTGTTACACTCAATTGAGAAATGGTAATGGTTTGATAATAGTTTTAGAACCAGTAAAAACAGGAACAACAACACCAGCGGTAGATGAAGATATGTATAAAAATCCAAATCTATGGCTTTGTCATTATGGTGTTGGTGGGTCTTATGGTTCATATAATCCATATTTATACGACAGTAATGCCATACAAGAGCTAAAAATAGGAGATAAGGACATTGGCAGAATTGACAATCCAAGACAAATACATACAACAACTGGATTAACTTGGCAGTGCGATAAAAAAGGAGTAGCATATTGGTTTACAGGATATGATTATAAAGGCATTAAACTAAAAACAACAGAAGAAAATAGTAATTATGTTGATACATTATCAGATGAAAATGCTGATGATAAATATCCAAGCCCACATATCTATAAGGTATCCGAGCTGAATAGAATTATACCAGATTATGGTAGGGAGGAATTGGAAGGGGATAATAATACATCAGATGGCATACAAAAAATAGATTGCAGTGCAGATGGTGTGCCGAACACAATTATTGTTGGCGGTGCAACTTATACAAAAGCATCAAATCAATTATCAATAATTAAACGCGAAAGAGACTATGTTTATCAATATTACGATGGTGCTACTCTAATGACAAAAGCAATATCTGATGTTGATAGTGCAACTTATTCAACCGCAATACCAAATAGGCTTATAATAGAAAAAAAGGAAAACAATCTTATCACAAATGCAGAAGAAGATAAACACGAGATTGTTTATCAAACTGACAACGACTTAACAAGATCAACTTGCACAGGAGGAACGGATGGTGTCGATTATTGTTATTTTTATAACATAAAATACACAGGTGAATATGCACAAGATGAAGCACACAATTCATCAAATTGTAGTTGTTCAAACACAAATACTGATGGAATATGTTTGACTAGAGTTTGCTCACATGAGATACCAGTTTATCATGATAGCATACTTGGAGCATATTGTTCTGATGACAAATCAGATCTAACGACTGACATATCTAAGTCATCAATAGTAACATCAATTACAGCCGATTCTTGTGGTGGTAGCTGTAAAGTGATAGACAATACCGCACAGGAAAAAGAAATTTTTACAGCATACGGACCATTCGCAGGTATGAATGCCGACAATGTAAATGCAATTATGCCAGCTATTTACGACGGATATCATATGTGCCGTGGCAGTGCCGATGGAAAACAATTTATTTATGATACACAAACAGGACCAGATGCAAATATAATATTTCAAATACTAACAGCAGGTATGACGAACAGCTTAAATAGTGGTGTTGAGAGGAAACCATTAGATGTTTATTGGAGACTGGAATTTACAAATCCAACATTAGAGAATAGAAGCTCATATAAAGGTTCATATAATTCAGTGGATACAGTTTGCCCTGCCGTTGAAAACCTTACCCCAGATATGATGTTTGTCGATTTGACTAATACAAATGAATGGTCATCGTATTCCAGCGGACGGACATATCCACAAACAGCATTGATATACAAAGATATAAATGGTTTAATAAAAAAATCTAAAATATATTATTCCATTACATACTCTCCGTGGGGATGGAGTGCACAATTATTGCCAGAGGATGATCACAAGATATTGGCAGTTGGTGAAACTTGTGGATTACACGAAAATTGTGGCGATGGAGAAACTCCTGATTTAAAAATAATAAATAATTCAGAAGTTAAAACATTGATAGATTCAACATCATATTCATCGGTTGGAAATTCAACAATTACATCAGTGACGAGACATACCTATGAATTTTATTACGACGGCAAAAAATATACTATTCCAGAAAAAAAAGTTGCAGAAACAACAAAAATATGCAATATCACAAGTCAACAAGCATGGTTATCAACATTAACAACTGTTGGGGAAAAAATTGCCGTAGACACTGATGGGGAGCCATTAGGAAATCTCGGAAAAGCACCATTTATTGTTGCATGTGATAACAATGAGACTGTATTGGGGAAATATAAAATTGGCTATACTTCATTGTCTAATTTATCATCAGGAACAACAGATAGAAATGTGATTAAAGATTTAAATGAAACAATTGAAGACGGTATATCTACAGATTCTGATTTATCGGAAGAAAAAGCTTTTGTTATGAAAACACAAAATAAATCCTTCTTGTTGTCTGAGTATTTTGCTCGTTGCACAACTAATTGGCAAACACCGGGTTGGATGCTATTAAATAATCCTGGGGACTTTTCAAGTTTCAATGTTGCTGATAGTGCATTGTCTGGGAGTTTTATTGCAAAACCAAATAAAACTTTATCTTGGGACGAGGTAAAAAGAAAATATGCACTTGAACAAATATGGGCAAAACATGGTGGCATTATAAGAAATACAATATACAATAATCAATGTGATGAGAAAAATGTTCCGGAAATAGTTGGTGATACTTGTGCGGGAAATTGCGGAAAAATGTATACAAACTGCAAGACAACTTCCAATGAAACACATACACCAGAATTTAGAACATTTTATAAATCTCAAATGATAGCAGTAAAAACATTAGCCAATGATCCAATTAACACCACCGACACAAAATGTGATATTGTTGTCAAAAATGGTGCCACTGAATTAGGTAGAGTAACGATTCAGGCAAATGAACCTTTTGGACAAGTTCTTCCGACATCAACAATAAAAACTATGACTTTTCAAGGTGATACATCTTTTGTAAAAGAAGCACTTTATGATAATAATGCAATTACTATCAATGGTGGCTTACAATATAAAAATAATTTTTTCAAAAAAACAGAATTTCACAGAAATTTTATAGGTGCTGGTATCGTTAAACCAGAATGGCATTTTTTAACTGATAACACAACAAATTTACCAGCAGTAATTGCCAAAGATCAAGACATTAAAATAGAACCATCAAGTGCTACATTTTATGCGATGGGAAATTTATCCCATCAAGGACAAGGATATTGCTGGTCTAAATCAAGTGAAGACACTGCGGCAGGAATATTTTATTCCTCTCTTGGTGTAATAGAGACGGCATGCACGATAGCTGGTGTAGCGGCCGGTATAGCGACTGGAAGTGCGGTCGGAGGGGTAGCTGTAGGTGGAGCCTGTACTATTCCTTTTGTTGAAAGTGCTGTATCCATTCTAATGGCAGTAGCAAAACCAGATAGCGAACATAACGGTAAAATGACACCAATATCATCAGGAACGGTAGCTAAAAGGCAATGCGGAACAGGAATGGCATTCAGAGTAATTGAAGTTCCAACTTTTGCTTGCATTAGAGGATATGGATTTGCTTGCACAAGCCAAAGACTGACACAAGAGTATGCAAGTTCTACAACAATGGAGCAAGATATATTACAAAACTGTATATCATCTACATCAACGGATTATGCTTCTAATGCCACAATTGGTACTTGTTATAGGAATAAAAACAATATATCGTCAGGTATTAATGAAAGTCAAGTGGCTCTCGCTTATACCAATAGATATCATCTTAATAGCTTTAAAGAAGTTAAATCAACAGATAGTTGGGGTGAGATTGAGAATATTGACGAACAACAATGCGGAATATGTTTGCCAAAAAATGAAATAGAAAAATACAACGGCATTAGTTATTATGCCGGAACGAATTATCCGACGATACCAAGCAGTATACGAAATATCTCTCAGTGTAATACTTATCAGGATAATGAAGGAAATCAATATACATTCGTCACATCATTAGCAAGAACAACACCTTTTAATAAATATGATATAGCAAAGCAAACAAGTATCCAAACGGATATTGATAATATACTATCAACAGAAATACATTCATGTGCTTCAGAAGCAAGTAATAGTTATAGTATCAATTTTTCAAACAAAGAAAATAAAGATGCATTTGAAAATATTTTCAAAAAAATGTCTATAAGAGATGAAAATAGCTGTATAGCATTACTTGAAACTTTTTATAATCACGAAATAAAACAAGCTAATGTAAGTGAAGAATGTGAAAATGCAATATTATCAAATTTAAATAACATTGCAAAAAATGGTTGCAACAAACTATTAACATATATAGAAGAAAAAGATGGAAAATATTATGATTTATACAAATTTAATGTAAATCAAACATATACATATTGCAAAGATGATAAAATCATATCAGACACATCACATTCACCAATAAACTCAATTACAAGGGTAAATGTCTCCAATTCATTAAAAGACAATCTATTCGCGGAATTAACAGACGATTCATCAAGTGAACCAAATAATGTAGATAGTGTGTTGGAAATAAATGTACACATTCCAGAGCAATTAAAAATTGATGGCACATATCAAAACTATGAAAAGGCGAATGTTGGTTTTGCAATAGCCGGTGCCAACAACGACAATCCAATGTTAATGTATTCCAATTTTAAGCTTGATAATCAATTTGATTTAAACAGGGGTTATAGTATAAGAATTGGAAACGGTATTGTATCAAGAAATGGTAAATATCTATACTATTATATTCAACCCAATGATGCCAATGGTAATCCCGATCCATTATTTGAACCAAATATACATTTCAATTTACATGCTCCAAATCCACATGGCAAACTTTATGTAAAAAATTATCCATCAACACATACAAGTGGTGATAATATGATAGAAATATTAACAGACCCAACGATACATCATTTTGCAGATGAGGACATTGATGGCGATGGAAATATTACATTTACTGCACCTGATAGTGGAACTTTGTGGTTTGCTGTATTAGATGTAGATGAAATAGATACCACAACAGGTGATAGTATTAGCAACGAAAGGGACGGCAAAGCGATTATATTTAGAGATGCATTAGACTTATCGGTAGATAATCAAAAAAAGAATGTCTTAGGAACAAATGGAGGATACTATATGGTTAAAGGCAAAATACAAGGTGAGACATTTGATATTATGGATGAAATGTTGTCAATGGATGGAACTGGTAGTGGCAGTAAAGTTGGTGAGTGGATAAACGAAACTTTGTTTCGAAAACTTATCATCAATACAATAAGAACATTGTTATTTGGATCATCTGACTTTAAAAATATCACATATGAAAATATTTTATCAGACAAATACGAAAATTTATGGACAACAACATACCAGAGTATGACTGAAGATGAAATAAATGCATTAACACCTGATCGAAAATTAGAATACGAGAAAGTTAAGAAAATTCATGATATGAATAAAGATTTAAAAAAAGGTCTTATATTCCAAATTTTAAAAATTATTTTCAGTTTCCATCTTGTACATATATTGTATTATATGGCCGTTATTGGCTGTGTATTTATTTTTGGTGGAAAAGTTTTACTTGGTATGCAAAAAGTAGACTTTAAGACCATTTTTAAATATGTATTAAGATTTTCTTTGATAGCACTAATTTTACATCCTGATGTGTTAAAACTTTATCTTGTTGTGTTCGTTAGAACTGCTTTTGCACTATCAGACGGGTTTATAATGATGGTTGCCAGTAATTTTACTGATAGAGTTTATGTTGCGGATGATTCAAGCACTGCATTATCTGTTGCATTTGGGCCAGTCGATAGTGTTATTAGATTTTGGCTTAAATCAGAGCGAATAGAACAATTATTGGCAATATTGTGTAGCTCTTGGTTTGGATGGCTAAGTGTTATTGTTCTTCTACTTGGAACGGTCCATTTTATAATCAGTGCAGTTCAGGCACTTGTAGTTTACATTATAACACTAATGAATTTATTCTTAGAGCTCGCACTTGGTCCGTTATATTTTGCTTTACTGCTATTTGATAAAACAGCCGGAAAATTTACACAATGGTTGAAAAATATAGGTGCATTAATCGCACAACAAACAGCAATGTTTAGTGCATTGGCAATTTTTGCAACAATTTATTACCATTTGCTAAAAGGAACACTAAATTTTACATACTGTTGGGAACCTATCATTAAAATACCTGTGCTTAATATACCATTATTTAGCTGTTGGAGAATTGCTGGCAATCTACCGGTTGCAATGGCAGAACTGATGGGTGATTATGCACCTACTGGAAAAGCTATAACTGGGTCTACTGGTTTCTCACCTTTAACTGCTTTGTGTTTGTATTTATTAACCGTTACTATGTCAAAATTTATCGACAAATCAGTAAAGTTTGGTGGAGATTTATTCGGTGGCGGTAGCCAAACAGCACAAGCCATTAGTGCAGGTATTGGTAAATTAAAAGACGGTGCCAACTCTATTGCAGGAAGTGTTGCGAAAAATGTTCCAAAAAGATTTGTAAAATCATTAGGAAAGGTTGCAAGAGCACCTGTTGACCAAGCAATTGATAAAATAAAAGGCAAAATGCAAAAATAATGAAAAAACAATTAAATAAATATGAATAAAGTAATAATAAATTTATTGGCTGATTTAAGAAAATGGTTGATTGTAGCTTTTTCTACATTTATATTTTCCTTTATATTTTGTTATTTAAATAAAACTACATTATATTCTATAATTTCACAACCAATAAAGCAATATTATAAATCACAACACATTCACACAAATGATATATTTATTTTTACCGGCATCTGGGAGCTATTTTTTACCGACATTAAACTATGTATGTATTCTTCTTTTCTAATATCTTTACCTATATTTTTATACTGCATATACAAGTTTTTATCTCCAAGTCTTTACCGAAGAGAAAAGAAATTTACCATATTAACATTTTCAATCATAATTATACTTGCATTGTTCGCTGTTATTACGATGTATAAATGGGTATTTCCGCAGGCTATATGTTTCTTTCTATCGCACAATAATAATATCGCACAACCAATGTTAAATATTAGTGAATATATTACGACTTTTTTTGGTTTAATATTTGCATTTTGTCTTGTATTTCAAACACCAATAATATTATTTGTTTTGACAAAATTAAATATAATTTCAATTAAACAATTAACAAAACATAGAAAAACAATAATTGTTGGAATCTTTATTATATCTGCAATCATAACCCCACCAGATATATCAAGCCAAATATTCTGTGCTATTTTGCTGATTATTATTTATGAATTAACATTGTTCTTTATAAGAATAACAACGAACCATAAAACACATAAACAAAGAAGTGCGATTAAATCTAAAAGAAAACAAAAAACAATAGAAACAAACAAAAGCAAAAGAAAATCAGCAAATAATAAAATAAAGTAATTAAGAATATTATGCACCAATCTCTACAACTTCGTAAGCATTTATGCCAGATGGAGTTTCAACCTCAAAAGCATCGCCTACTTTTTTTCCAAGCAAGGATTTCCCAAGTGGAGCTGCCATAGACACAAGACCTTTATTTATATCAGCTTCGTAATCTCCAACAATTCTAATGTTCTTTATCGTATCGTTATCAAGGTCAACAATCTTTACATAAGAGCCAAACTTCACAACATCAGTTCCAATATCGCCACAATCCACAACCTGTGCATTAACTTTAAAATCTTTTAAATAACCAATTTTTTTCATTGTTGCTCGTTGCTTGTCTTTTGCTGCATGATATTCTGCATTTTCACTTAAATCTCCATTGCCTCTTGCAGTAGACACCTCATTGACAATCACTGGCAAAACATTATGTTCCAGTTCCTCTATCTCTTTGTTAAGTCTATCATATCCTTCTTTTGTAATATAATAACAAGTTGCCATAAAGCAAAAAAATAAAAAAGTAATTTTAACTGAAAAACTTAAACGAATAGATTAACTATTAACCAATTTCTTTTGTTTAAATAAAGCATGTTTTCTCAAATATGGATCAAATTTTTTGAATGCTAACTTAGTTTGATTTTTTCTTGGATCAACCCATCTAACATAAGAATAACCGCTTTCTTCATTTGTTAACAAAACCAAAGTTCTATTTTTCTTAGCCATAAATCAATCCTAATTTGGATTAGGAAATAAAGTTTTTATTTATCAAGCGATTTTTTAATGCCATGTTAAAACAAAATCTTATGTTTTTTAATTATATAGTAATTTCTTTTTTTTTATTTGTTTTATTACAACCACATAAATTGAACAAACAACAACCAGTATCTGCTTCTTTACCTTCAATCTTTATTTCATTATTTTTACAATGATCTTGAAAAAACCGCTCAAATTTTTCCTGACTATCTATATTTGTATAATTAACTGCATCCATATAGGATTCATTAAGTTTTTTGATAAATCTTTCCGCATCTTCTTGTAAAGCATCATAGACTGCAAATACTCCTTGATATTCGTCATTACCATAAGGATTATTGCATAACATCTTCGCATTTGTAGCGAAAACATTCACTTTACCATTATTATTATTTTTTGTAATTGCCATTAACAATCCGTATTTACCGAAATAATAGGCACTTTCTGTAAGGTTAGCCACTGTTTGTTCATTTGATACACTATCTGTCTTGAAATCATAGTTAAGTTTTACATCTTCATTATCAAAACCTTCAAAAGATATTTCGTTACCTTCATTGTTATGTATTTCGTTATATCCATCTCTAATGTTTTTGATAACATCTAATTGCTGGTGATTTTCATTAACAATAGTTCCGATGTCGTCTTTGTTATTGTTGTTAACGATTTTGCTAAAAACACATTTGAAATCTAATTCATTCTTGACCTGCTTTGCATAATCATTAACATCTTCTGGCTTAGTATTGTCTACAAAATCTGATAAAAATTTTTTCGCTTTATCGACTGGAACGTCTTTAATTTTAAACACATATGGTTTAATGTCTTGTGCATTTGCATTTATATCAACAGGGTTGTTATCTATTTTGTTTATGCAATCGTCATTTAAAGCATAAACATTTGTATTCCCATCTTTGCCTTGTGAAAACATAACAAAAAATCCTCCTATACAACAAAATATAGGCTGGCTTGTTAAGTCGATATTGTTTATATTATTTGGAATAAGATTGGCATTATTTTTATCATAAGAAAATTGAAGTTTGTTATTATTGTTATTATCTTCACAATACTCAAACTCAACTTCTTCTTCTTGTTCCTGTTGTTTGCATTGACAAGCAAAATCATAAAATTTCTTAAAAAGATCTAATTCTTGACCTTCTTGTTGCTTTTTCTCTTCATCTTCGCTATTCATATAACAAAATGATATAAAAAAAAAAAAGTCATGCAAGAAAAAAAAAATGACTATCGCAAAACAGCTATTCTTCTATTTTTATGATATCATTCAGCACTCTTGTTTCTCCTGTATCAAACTTTACTTCATAAAATTTACCATATACACCTCTAATTGTTCCTTTGCCAAACTTAACATTCTCAACTCTATCGCCCATAGATAAACGATGATTTTTCTCTTCTTCTTCGCGAATTGCATATTGATTGGTTTGTCTTATATTTCCATCATTATCCTTCATCCACCAAACGGTTTTTGCTTTATTTGTTTTTGAAGCAGTGATTATACTATTTTGTCTAAAACCACCAATATTACTTTTTTGAAATCTACCAATATCTCTTACATCACCACCTATTCTATTACGATTTACAGATTGCTTATAATAAGTTCTATCTTCAATTTTTAGATATTGTTTCATTTCTTCAATAAATCTTGATGGCTGACATACGGCAATTCTGCCAAACATATTTCTTTGTTTACAAGCAAAAACATAAAAATTCCTTTTCGCACGAGTTAAGGCCACATAGGCTAATCTTCTCTCCTCTTCAATGCCATCTGCCCCGTTTTCTTCCACACTTTTTTGTGATGGAAATATCCCTTCTTCCCAAGCTGGTAAATATACATACTTAAACTCCAATCCCTTTGCAGAATGTATAGTCATCACACTTACAACATCTTGGTTATTGTCATCATCGCTCGCGGAAACCAAAGCTATATGTTCTAAAAATTCATCAATAGAATTGTATTGACTGACTGATGCTATGAGTTCTCTAATATTCTCAATTTTAGATGCTACTTCACTATCAACATCCTTTTCATCCATCAGCATTTGTGCATAACCACTTTCATAATAAATCTTTTCAAGAATATATGACAAATCTACCTTTGCATATCCTCCTGTTTGTAAAGAAGGACGATTATGTGTATCTTCATCGTTATGACCAATCGGCATAATGCTTGTTGAAAACAATTCACTCTTTTTTACACCCATGTCATAACCATTATTCAAGCCTTTCATTAAATTATTGATATTTTTAATAAACTCAATAAAGGCAATTATTGCTTGTGATGTTTTTTTATTTAAATCACCGGATAATGCAATACGATACATCCCATCCAAGATATTTAAGTTGTTGGCTTGAATGTAATTCATAATCTCGCCATACACCTTATCACCTATTCCTCGTCTTGGAACATTGATTATTCTTTCTAATGAAATCTTATCAGTTAAAGAATATGCAAACCGCAAATAGGCAATTAAATCCTTGATTTCTTTTCTATCGTAGAACTTTATTCCACCGATAATTTTATAAGGTATTTTGTGTTTAATGAAACAATCTTCAATGCTTCTCATTTGGTGTGTAGCCCTCACCAATACTGCATTATCTCTATAATTCGTTCCATCATTTTCCTTATGTCTTTCTATCATTTGAACCATTTGTAAATTTTCATCTCTATCATTTTCCATAATAAATAGAGTTGGTTTTTCATTTGAATGAATGCAAGAAGTTAACTTCTTGTCATATCTTGATTTGTTATTGCTTATTACACTCATTGCTGCATCTAATATTTCTTTTGTAGACCTGTAATTATCCTCCAAACGAATAATTTGTGAACCAAAAAAATCCTCTTGAAATCTTAAAATATATTCAACTTTTGCACCTCTCCACCCATAAATAGATTGGTCTTCATCGCCAACACAACAAATATTTGGGTTTTTGCCAACGATTAACTTTAACCACAAATATTGCAATTCATTAGTGTCCTGATATTCATCAACGGTTATAAACTGAAATCTATTTTGTAAATCTTTCAAAATTTGTGGCTCTTTTTTAAACAACCTAACGGTTTCAAATATCAAATCATCAAAATCTACAACATTCATTGCTCGTAAGTTTTGTTGATATGTTTTATACAATAAACCAATATCTAAATCCTTATATTTAAAAGTAGAAATCTTCTCTTCATCATCTTCACTAATGCACTTTTCTTTTAATTGAGATACAATAAATGATAACACTTTGTATGGAAATCGTTTTTCATCAATATCAAGTTTTTTTGCTATCTGTGTTAATAGCCGTTTTTTGTCCGCTTCATCTATAATCAAAAAGTTATCATCGAGCCCAATGGCTTTTGGATACATTCTTAATATTCTTGCTGAAATTCCGTGAAATGTGCCAACCCACATTCCTTTTGCCTCATCTGCTCCAACAAGTTTTTCTATTCTTGTCTTCATTTCATTCGCTGCTTTATTAGTAAAAGTCACAGCCAAAACATTATGAGACGACACAATGCCTTGTAATATTAAATTTGCAATTCGTGCAGTGATTGTTGTAGTTTTTCCAGTTCCAGCACCAGCTAAAATTAGCAAAGGTCTGTTGTATATTTCTATTGCCTTCTGTTGAGCGGTATTTAGTTTATCAAGCATTTAAATAAATGTAGTTGTCTTAAAAATAAATAAAAGTAAAATTCAATCAACTTGGAAGAAAAAAATATTCTATAACTTGAATAAAAAAAACAATACTAATTATAGCAATAATAATTAAAATATATAAACTGACAATTTGTATTGGTATATGAATTACACAAGCCACATTCTGTTGCAAGGTCGTGGCCACCCCTGAAAGTTTAAGTCATTTCGGACTCGTGATAAACTGCGATTAAGCAGCCATTCTACTTCTAACACTATTTTGATTGTTAAAAGCAATCACATTGGCTCTTTTTTTGCCATTTACTTCTTGACTTATTATGGTCAGTCAAACCAAGTAAAATATCTTCCTCTGTCGCCTGTCGAAGCTAAATCATCCCCATAATTTTTGTGGTGGAGATGTCGGGTACCGCCCCCGAGTCCAAACGATTTCAAAAGATAAGTTTATTACTATATCCTTACGGCAAGTTTATTAAATAAACTAATTTTTAAAATGGAAGTATTTTATAGAAAAATATGAAAAAGTTTTTTGTTATCATATAAATAACATATAATTATTGTAATTTAACTTTAATGTATGATTTACACATAAATACAATGAAAAAAGTTGTAATATACACAGATGGTGCTTGCAGTGGAAATCCCGGTAAAGGCGGATGGTGTGCTATTTTAATATACGATAAAAATGGCTTGCAAGTTAGAAAAAGTATATCTGGAAGCAAAAACGATACTACCAACAATCAAATGGAACTAACAGCGGTTATTGAAGCAATGAGTGTTTTAAAAGAACCAGTTGATATTGATTTATTCTCTGATAGTAAATATGTTATTGATGGAGCAACAAAATGGTTGAGTGGTTGGATTGCTAATGGATGGAAAACAAGCAATAAAAAACCAGTAGCAAATAAAGAGTTGTGGGTAAAATTATCATCATTATTATCACAACATCAAGTTAACTGGAACTGGGTTAAAGGGCATAGTGATGACGAGTTCAATAATAAATGTGATGAAATTGCCAGAAAATTGGCAAAACAATAACTATCAAGAGAGAAAAAAAATGTTATTGCTTTATTGCTGAAATAAATATATTATAATAAAGATTTGATAATGAAAGATGAATATCCGAACGAGTTAATTGAAAAAATAAACAATAATGATAAATCTGTCGTATACGATAAAAACATCCATCAAATATCTTCTGTTTTAGGTGCAAATGATAAAACAAAAAATAAAATCTATGATTATTATTTAAATTTAATTGCAGATAAACAACCTGTCAATGGCAAAAAGTTGTTAGACAATGGTGTAGGTTGTGTGCCAAAGTTTACAGCGATAGATTTATTAACATTAGGTATTACATATTTGATAAAATTAGCAATACAAGGAAACAAAGATTATCAGCATTTTAAGCAAAATGAGCCAATTATTGCAAAAAATTGTTCTACGAATAATATTGATTACATAAGCAATAACGAGAAAGACAATATAAACGATATAACAAAGGGTATCGCACTGTATCATGACATTAATGAAATAAAAACGAACATAAAACAAAATGGCAATAATTCACAATTATTAAAAGATTTAAAAAATAAATCCAGTCTTTTATCACATATGTGTAGAAAAAATAAAACCTTAAATACTCTTATAAACAGCGATAAACCAAGTTGTGGTATTGCACATGGGCGATTTCATGTTGGAATTATTGCATCACGGATAAATGATGATGGCAAGAAAGAATTTTTTTTAATAGATCAAGGCGGTCGTAAGGTGCCGGGTAGCGGATTTCCAAGTGATGATGATTTGAGCCGTAGTGGTATAAATATTGCCCAAGTATCATCATCCAATGGGATGTGTATGGCAACCGCAGAAGCTGGTTTATTTGAAATTTCAACCAACGGATTGGACAATTATTTAATTGAATATGCCAATATCGTCCAAAAAACATCAAGGCAAAATGTTTTACATAATACATCAGTTGAAAAAAATGTGAACACTAAGAAAATGATGATTTGTAATATTGGCGATTTACAATGTAATAACTTTAAAAGCAATAATATATGCAACCAGATAACACATAAAAGTATACAAATATTGTAAATTCTTCTTGATAATAAAAGTTATTTTTTAAATCAACATTTGAGAGGTTCCATCGTCTAGCGGTTAGGACAGCAGGTTCTCAACCTGTTAACAGGGGTTCGATTCCCCTTGGAACTACTTTATTGTTTCCTGTTTCTTTTTTTCATCATTCAGGGTTTGTAACGATATATCACTTTGAACATTATTGCTTTGTTGCTGGTTTTTCGTATATGTTGCTTCTTGTTGCATTTCACCAAAGAATTTCATTGCATCTGTCAATGATATATTATTAGCCTGTGCGATGTTGTTATTTATATTGGTGCTTTTTTCTTGTATGTCTTTTTTATCTTCTATTTTTTTCTCAATATCTTTATCAGCTTTGTTTAAATCTTCTTCTGTAATTTGATGTTTTAACATAAAAGCTTGTATTGTATTTTTATTTTTTTCAAGCACCTCGAAACCTGCTAATGTTGGTGACATTGTTTTTTCATCATAAAATTTACTATTTTTTAAAATTTCAGCAAAAGAAACGGCATTTTGTGAATTTTGTTGTGTAAATTCATCAATAGATGTGGATATCCATTCTTTAAATGGTTGATGTATATTTGCGGTATTATTTATTGCTGTTTTAATATCTTTTAATTTTGATAAAAATTGTTCATTATTAATTACCATATCTTCAATCTTGATAAAGATGTTTTTTTTTTGGTTCTTGTTTTTCGTTATTACCAATTATGTTTATTGTAGTGTCAAAACTTTTTAATATTTTTTTTAAAATCGATATTTGCTCTGTTTTACCTGTATTTTCTGCCTTCTCTAATATCTTCTCTATTGTACTTGTAGCATATCCAATAGAACCTGGTAAAGCATGTAGGTGTATTTCTTGTGGTATAGGAAAACTAAAATGTATCTTGATATTGTTGATGTTTGTGTTATAAAAACACTTTACAGCAACATCTACATATTTACTATAAAAATTCGGTAAAAGCATACCACTTAATATATTTAATGTAGAAAATTCTAATTTATCTATTTTTGTATCTTTATCAATATTATTGATGAGTGCGAATATAAAATTATTACCTTTACATGCTGATGTTTGTTGTAATGAGATTGGAATATTTTTTTCATTAAAAAATTTAAAAATCTTTTCATAAAAATTTTTATATTGTTTTTTTGCATCCTCTGTTGCAGAAGATTGCAGAAATGAGAAATGTGATATCGATGGTATAATGGCTATATCATATTGTGATAGGTTATTATAGTTGCAAATATATTTTTCACAAAATACCGAATGAGCATTTCCGAAATATGCACAATTATTAATTTTTATATTACCATTATAGGCTACGGTTGGTAAAATTTTTGACAATGTTTTATCGATATTTTCAGGAGAACATAATGTCATTTTATATCCATTTTTTGTTCTGTAAGCAAGTAGTGTTAATTTTTGATTACATATTTCTGTAAATATGTCATTTACATTGATTTTGCCAAATATCTGATTCACAAATGCATCTTTCAACATCTGAAGCGAATTAAGTGGACTTTTTTGCATATATTGTTTCAATACAGCATCATCAACGGCTAACAATGTTGTCATTATATCTACATCATACTCATGATCTCGTATGCCATTAATTAATCTATTCATTGTGTTTTCATTAAAATTTTCAGACTTATACAAGTCTTGTAGTTTTATAATTATATTTTTCCGTATATCTTCGATTTGATATTGTTGTGGTAATGGTATAGATGTGTTATTTTTTTCTGCCCTTGCTATTATTTGTTGGTATGTTTTTATTGAGCTAATTATGCTGTCTACAATTTGTTTTGCTAATACATTTTGTCCCATCGGTAATACAATAGTTATTGTATCAAAAAATAACATATTAACAAGTTATATTTCTTGTTTTTAATAAAATTAAATCTTGTCATAGTTTTATGAAGCAATATTTACAACTTTTAAGATATGTTTTGGATAATGGTATAGATAAAGACGATAGGACTGGCACTGGAATTAGGTCAATTTTTGGTTATCAAACAAGATATAATTTAAAAGAAGGTTTTCCGGTTGTTACTACAAAAAAGTGCCATTTAAGGTCTATTATAATAGAGTTATTATGGTTTTTAAAAGGTGATACAAATATTAAGTTTCTACACGACAATAAAGTGACCATTTGGGACGAGTGGGCTGATGAGAATGGTGACTTGGGACCAATTTATGGCAGACAATGGAGACACTGGGACACACCAGACGGGAGGATTATAGACCAAATTTCAAATGTTATTGAACAAATTAAAAACAATCCAAATTCACGAAGACTGATAGTTTGTGCCTGGAACCCCGCAGATGTGGATAAAATGGCTCTACCGCCTTGTCATACATTGTTTCAATTTTATGTTGTAAATAATACATTAAGTTGTCAGTTATACCAGAGGTCGGCTGATATTTTCTTGGGTGTGCCGTTTAATATAGCCTCATACTCGTTGCTTACTATGATGATAGCACAGGTTTGTGGACTTGAAGTTGGCGATTTTATACATACAATGGGAGATGCGCATCTTTATTTAAATCACATAGAACAGGCCAATCTACAACTATCAAGAACACCATACCCATTGCCAACTATGAAGATAAATAAAGATGTTAAAAACATTTTTGATTTTAAGTATGAAGATTTTGAGCTTCAAAATTATCAGTGTCATCCAACCATAAAAGCTCCGATAGCAGTATAATTATATCTTTTTACATTATTTTATTGCCATATTCTTTGTCATTAAAGCTATTTCTTCTTTATAAATCGTTTAAGATTTTTTCAACAAACTGACCTGCAAAATTCATTCCTTCTTTTGTAATAGTATGTTTTGCATTTGGTATTAGTAAAATTTCGCTTTTAAAGCCAATATCTTTTAATGCATTATATCCACTAATTGATAATTGATATGGTAAAATCTTATCTTTTTCTCCGTGAATAAAACATATCGGTGTTTTACTTAGTTTTTGTTCTTCATTTTTTATTCTATTTTTTGGGTTAACAAAACCACCTGAAAAACTAACAGCACCACATATACTTTTGCCAAATCTCATACAAGAATGAACTGCCAAACCTGCTCCTTGTGAAAAACCAATTAGAAAAATATCACTGATAGAAAATTTTTTCATATCAACATTTGCATCTATGTAGTAATACAAATACGGCATAGCTTGTTGCATACTTTGATATAGATTTTCTTCATTAAGATTTTCAACACCACTTTCTCCAACACTTAAAACAAATGGAAACCAGCTGAAACCATTATGTTCTGGGACACGAAATGGAGCATCTGGATAAAGAAAAACTGATCCTTCCGGTGCTTTGCTTTTGAATGTGTTTTCTAATATTCTCATATCATTACCGCAATTGCCGTAGCCATGCAGAAAAATAAAAGCTTTTGGTTTGTTTGTCATTGTTATTTCAATAATATTATAATATAAAAAATATTGCTTCAAAGTGTTTTTTTACTATCTTGCTTCTTATTTTATATTATATGAATAATTTCGATCAACAAGACTGAAAGAAGAACCAAAAACAAACAGCAACCAGTAAATAAATCTACTGATTGCTGCTTATTTAGTTATATCAATTATTCATTAACACTTTAATTCGCCTCCTTTGCACCTTCTGGTGTTCCATCTGTTGTGGATGAATTATTATCACCATTAGAGCCGTTTGATGCAGAACCGTTATTTTGGTAGACTAATTTACCAATTTCCATTGCTTGATTTTCAAGATTTTCAACGGCATTTTTAATTCGTTGTAAATCTTCACCATCTTTGCAATCTTTGACCTCTTGAATTGCTTTTTCAACCTTTTCTTTTAAATCACCTGTTATCTTATCGGCATAATCTTTTAAAGATTTTTCAGTCGAATAGATAAGCTGATCCGCTTTATTTCGTTGTTCAGCTAATTCTTTTAGCTCTTGGTCTTTTTGTGCATGAGCTTCGGCATCTTTTTTCATATTTTCAATATCAGCACTACTCAAACCACCATCACTCTTAATCGTGATGTTTTGTTCTTTGCCAGTGCCTTTATCTTTTGCAGAGACATGCATAATACCATTAGCGTCAACATCAAATGTAACCTCAATTTGTGGCATACCTCTTGGAGCTGGAGCTATACCATCAAGCTGAAATTCTCCCAATAGTTTGTTATCACGAGCCATTGTTCTTTCACCTTGATAAACTCTAATTCCAACGGTTTGCTGGTTATCCTCTGCTGTTGAGAATACTTGTGATTTTTTTGCAGGAATTGTTGTGTTCCTTTCTATAAGTTTCGTCATAACACCACCCATCGTCTCAATGCCAAGAGATAATGGGGTAACATCAAGTAAAACTATGTCTTTAACACTACTATCACCTTGCAAAACAGCAGCCTGTATGGCGGCACCCATAGCAACAGCCTCATCTGGATTTACACCTTTTGATGGCTCTTTACCAAAGAAATCTTGAACTGCCTTTTGAACGGCAGGCATTCTTGTCATACCACCAACAAGCAAAACCTCATCAATGTCTTTTGCACTCAATTTTGCATCAGCCAATGCTTTCTTACAAGGCTCAATGGTTCTTTTAATTAAATCTTCCGTTAAAGCTTCAAACTTTGCTCTTGTAAGTTTTACATTTAAATGCTTTGGTCCTGTTGCATCTGCTGTAATATATGGCAAATTAACATCTACTTCCGTCGTTGATGACAATTCAATTTTTGTCTTTTCAGCAGTTTCCTTTAATCTTTGACAGGCAAGAGGGTCTTTTGATAAGTCAATGGTTGGATTTTGTTTTTTGAATTCATCAATTAAATATTGCTGTATTCTTTGGTCAAAATCTTCACCACCAAGGAATGTATCACCATTTGTAGATACAACTTCAAATACACCGCCTCCCATTTCAAGGATAGATATATCAAATGTACCACCACCGAGGTCAAATACAGCAATCTTCATGTCTTTACCTTTTTTGTCAACACCATAGGCAAGTGCAGCTGCTGTTGGCTCGTTAATAACTCTTAAAACATTCAAACCAGCAATTTTTCCTGCATCTTTTGTTGCTTGTCTTTGAGCATCATTAAAGTAAGCAGGACATGTAATGACTGCATCTTTTACAGGTTCGCCATAATAGCTTTCTGCTGCTTCTTTCATTTTTGTTAAAACATAAGCACCGATTTGGCTTGGTGCATATTGTTTTCCTCTTGCCTCAATCCAAGCATCACCGTTAGAGGCACGAACGACTTTAAATGGAAATGTCTTTTTTGCATCATTTACCGCACTATCATCATATCTTCTACCAATCAACCTTTTTGCAGAGAATATTGTATTCTCTGGATTCGTTACTGCTTGTCTTTTTGCAGGAGCACCTACAATAGGTTGATTTTTTTCATCAAATGCAACAAACGATGGTGTAATTCTTGCTCCTTCATTGTTTTCAAACACTTTCAAATTACCATCAATCATCGCCGAAACACAAGAGTATGTCGTACCCAAGTCAATACCAATTACTTTACCACTCATAACAAAAATCATTAAACATAACACACATCTGGTTTTACCATTTGTGTTTCACAAGGTTTTATCCCTGCATAAAGATAAATAGTTGGAATAAAAAAAATTCAAGATAAGTTTGAATAAAAAAAAAAAAAATATACAGTCACTATTATGTATAACGAGTTTGATATTTTATCTAATGGAGAAATATCGTCATATGATATTTTATATTGTGATAATTATTACGAGCAAGTAGTCGAGAAACAAGAACTGAAATATAAGAACAAACATATATTACTTTTAAACAAAATGTTTTCACATCTTAGCGAAATGCACAACAATAACGAAGCACTTTCACAATTAAATCTAATAGAGATAATGAATGCTTTGGTATGTAAAGACAATAAAGGTAATATTAATGGCCATAGTATACTCTCGGAAATACAATTTAATAATGAAACAATTGATACACTCCAACGAAGTGATGATAATTGTGCTATATTATTTATACTAAAAGACGAAAGTGGTAATAAAAAAGCTTATAGTTTTTATACCGACGGTACTGGAATAATAAATTATACCGATGATTATAACAAAATAACAGAATTATTTCCAAAATCGCTAAATGAAATACCAAAACCCAAAGATCCAATAATTTGTTGCGGTCTAAATCTGTCTACTTGTTGCGGTGGTTGCTTCTCAAAGTGTTTTTGAAAAAAATATTAATAACGAGATTAACTAAATACCATTTAAAGACTATTTCAAGTTTTTTTTGATATTAATAATAACTATTATTAACCAATAACTATCTATTAACATTCAAAACATCATCCATCTTCTTGATTTGTTTAACATTTGAAAAGCCTAAATTTAGGCGATCTTTTGCCATTTGTTGTAGCTTTTGTGTGTTATATTTACGACTAAACTCTGCCTGAACGATGGCGAGTTTTCTATTTTCTTCAATAATATCTTTATCTATAACTCTTATTGCTAATCGTAAATCTCTTGTAGAGTTTTTAATGAAAAAAAATGTTCCAACATTGCCAAGTAATAAAAACATTAAAAAAATAACTAATCCAAATTGTAAAAAGCTATTGTAATCACTCATACTTTTGTGTTTTTTCAATGTAATTGTATTCTTTTCACTCACATTGTCAAATTTTACATTAGTATTATTGCGATATGGCAAAATCATTTCACTTGGCATATGTTGAAAACATATTATTGTTTTTTAATATCAATATCGGTAACATTATCCACAAATACACCACCAAGATTTTTAATCATCTCTTCGTAGTAAGAAAGCTTTTCATTGGCAATATTGACATTATGACCAATGATTGCCTTAAACCTTAAATTATTTTTAATTATTTTATCAAATTCATCATTTTGAATTACTATATACCCCTCTCGTGCCTCACAATTTGGCATTTCTAATTTATATTTTTCAACAACCATTGGTTCCATTTTTAACACACTAATATTCTTTTGTTCCACTTGGATTGTATGCTTTGCAGAACATCCTGCAAATAAACACAATAATATCAATGGTGCTGTTTTTGTCATTATAGGCTTTTTCTAAACTCTTCAATTTTATCATTAGATATTTTTATATGGTCTATTTCATCAAAGTCTTTTACATATTCTTGCTGTTTCTTATGCAGGTGTTGTATAGTGCTTTGATAAGTTAAGATTTGTTTTTTATATGTTTCTATTGTTAAATCTTTTTCTTGCAAATTTTTGCTATTTATTAAATTAACTTGCCTCAATTCATTTATATCATTCTTCAAACTAACAACATACACACACCCAACGGCAAGAATGGCAACAAACACCGCAATACAGCAAATAAGTGTATAAAATTTACCAAACATAATAGTTGTTATAGCCAAAAACATTAAGTATTTTAGATAAATAAAATCATCTTTTTGTTAATGGAAGACACTGATGACAAAATTATAATAGTTGGAAATCATTTAATAGTTTAGCATCTGCAAAGCTTGTGCGACAATATCTTCTGTTTTAATTAAAGCCTCTTTTTCCAAGTTTGGTGAATATGGTAATGGTATATCAACAAGTGATATTCTATGAGGTTCACAATCAAGGTAATCAAAACATTTCTCGTTAACGAGTGTTATAATTTCACTTGCGATACCTGCAAACTTCCAGCAATCTTCAACGACAAGTAATCTTCCTGTTTTTTTCACAGAATTTACTATCATTTCTTCATCAAGAGGACGAAGTGTTCTTAAATCTATAAAATCAACTTCAACACCTTTTTCATTTAGTCCCTTGACTGCCTCGCTTGTTGCTTTCATTGAGTATGAATATGAAATAATCGTAATATCTTTGCCATCTTGCACTTTTCTTGCCTTACCTATTTCAACATACTCGTCTACATCATCAATTTCCATCTTCTCACCATAAAGCAATTCATTTTCAAGAAAAATAACGGGATTATCATTTACAATTGCAGATTTTAATAAACCCTTCATATCCTGTGCAGTATATGGGGCTATAACAATTAAACCGGGAACATTGGAATACCAAGAAGCAAATGATTGTGAATGTTGAGCCCCAACAGCTCGTGAAACACCATTTGCACCACGGAATACAATGGGGCATTTTAGTTTGCCACCCGACATATACCGCCCTTTCCCAGCTGTGTTTATGATATGGTCTACCGCCTGTAATGCAAAATTAAAGGTCATAAATTCAACAATTGGTCTTAATCCTTTATAAGCAGCTCCAATTGCCAAACCTGTAAAAGCATATTCTGTAATTGGTGTATCTATTACTCGTTTTTCTCCAAATTCAGCCAACATCCCTTGTGAAACTTTATAAGCCCCATTATATTGCGCCACCTCTTCTCCTAATAAGAAAACATTTTCGTCTTTTCGCATTTCTTCGCTCATCGCCTCGCACAATGCTTCCCTAATTGTAATTATTCGCATAGTGCGATACTGATAAATTACTGGTTTTTATTTGCAAATAGTAAAAATATAGCATTATAATACACAAACTAATTGTTAATTAAATTGCCATTTTCTGCCAGCATATTCACATCCAAATCAGTAATACGGCCAAGATTATTCACATCACCTCTCATGTTGAAATTATTGAATGATGCTTGCAAGTTTTGTAATGCTTGTCCGAATTTAGTTCCAGCATTTGCTCCAATACCACCAATAACTGTACCATCGTCGATACCTGTGCTAACAATATTATCATAACTCCTTTGCATATCTCGTTTATCGTCTTGCAATTTCTCATCATCTTTAATCCATGATTCTATAACCTTATCATCATCACCAACCGGTGAGCAACCAACACCAATACCTGCTATTGCAAGAATTCCAGCGGCTCCAAAACCTGCATACATAGCTTTTGTATATTGGCTGTCAGTAATTTTAACAAAATCTGGTGTACCATTTTGAAATCGTTTATATTTTGTAACATCATTCTTAATAATATCTTCGTTATTATAGTCATATTTATATGTATCATTTCCAATCTTAACCATCTTCTCTAAGCCTGTCTTGTCGTAAACAATTACACCACCATCACTTGCAAAATAATTTGCCAAATAGTTATCTCCTTTATCAATTTTTATATATGTCGCATCGGCTGTCGATTTTGACATTAATGTGTCTGTTAATTTATCATACTGATAATATGTTGTTTTCTCGCCAGTAGTGACAGTAAATTCTTTTACACCACCATCATTTCTTAATTCTTTTATTGTTGATGTATCATTTCCTAATAATTGTTTTGCCAAATCATCAGTGAATGCATCATTGGATTTATGTTTGTTGGCACCATTAATTATATCTTCTTGCTTCCTCCATTCTGAATCAGTATTTTCTTCTATTTGCCTATCTCTGAGTTTATCTCTACTTTTTCCCCACAGAAACAATACACAACCAACTACCGTTATAGCCAACAATATAGCAGCGAGAATTAATAAAGTATTCCTTATTGTCTTTTTTTTGGCCTTTTGTTTTTTATATTCTTCAATCTTATCATATTGAGATTTTGTTAACATTTTACTCTTTAATTTTTGTTGCATAAGCATTTTAACAGCTTGCATTTTTTTTACTATAAGATTCTTCTTGTTTTCCATTTGCACTGCATCATTATTAATAATATTATAGAAATACCTTTCTACTTCATCACTAAGTGCAATTTTCTGTTCAGCAAGCATTTGTGCTTGATCAATTTTCACTAAACATTGATACATCTGTTGCATAACTTCTTCTTTTAGCCTTTCGTGCTCCTCAACACTATTAGAAAACCTAACATTTTTAGTTTGTAACATTTGTTTTATACGTTGCAATCTTGCCTGATATGCAACAGCTGCTTGTGCTTGTAAAGAACCAATCATATAATAAACATTATTATCATAATAAAAAAAAATATTATATCAACAATTAATTTAAAAAGACTTGTTTTTTATAAAAAATCTTTCTCTTTCGAAAGAAATGGGGAATAGCCAAGTGGTAAGGCAGCAGGTTCTGGTTCTGCCATTTCGTAGGTTCGAATCCTACTTCCCCAGCGGTTTTTTTATTTCTAAACTTCAAACTAAGAAATATACAGATAGAAGTATTACAATATAATTATTACAAATACAATATTTTGTTAATGTTATGATTTATTAAATTTTGAATGTTTTTTATTTTTAAATTTCTTATTTACATTCTTTATACCATTTTTCAATCTTCCTTTCACATAAGTATTTGTTTTCTTCATAGCACTCTTGGCATTTTTGATATGTTTTTGTCTTATTTCAACATAATGTTCGTGTCGCTGTCTTCGTTTTTCAGCCTTTAAAAGTTTTATATCTATACCTGTACTTCTGCTAATTTCATACATTTCTCGTTTATCTTTTTTAGTGCGAATAATTATTTTAATAATAATCTTAGTTGCAATGTAAAGAACTAAAAAAGCAATACATACAATCATAAAATTACTCAATGCAGTTTGCACCAATTTTTCACTACTTCCAAAGAAATATCCAATCAACAACATACCTGTCGAGAATATAAACCCACCAAGTGCATTATAAAATATAAACTGCTTAATAGGCATTTTTGCCATACCGGCTGGTATTGTAATAATATGTTTAAATGCTGGTATTGGAACAAATCTGCCGGTAAACATAAGTAATCTTCCATGTGTTAAAAATTTGTTTTCCAATTTTCTTAAAGTATCTGGATTGATATGAAGATATTTTGAATATTTATAAATAAATTTTCTACCAAGAAAATATGCAAAATAGTAATTAACCACACAACCAACAACTATTCCAGTTGTGGCAGATAGCATTAACAATGGTAAACTCTTTTGCCCTAAGAATGCATAATAGCCCATAGGAATAATTATTGTTTCAACTGGAATAATCACAGGCAAACAAGTACTTTCCAATGCGGAAAAAATTGCCAAATGGATATAATTTAATTCTCCAATAAATTTTAGTAATTCCAATACAAATTCCTTAATCATATAAATTAAAATAAACGAGTTTTACTATTCCTGATTTGGAATATTTTTATTCTGCTCTTGGACTTTTTCAAGAGTATTTTTATCAAAAAGTTTATCACTGATACCTTTCCTTTCCTGTTTAGCCTTTCTTTCAAGTGCATGAAATCTTACAATAGCAACAGCGATGATTGCCATACCAATTAACTTTGTTGTTGTTGGGACTTCTGACGCTAAGAAATACATCAAAATACATGCAAAAATTGGCTTTGAAAAACCACAGAACTCCAATGCTACAACAGATGATGCTTTCCTTACACCAGTTATGACGAAAACATGCCTCATAAAACAACACAAGGAAATTACCCAAACCAATGGGTTTAGCAATAATTTCAATGAGAATGTCCCTCTTATAAAGAGTAAAACTAATGCATAGATAAAAAATATCATTATTTCCGCCATTACAGCTTGCAGGGTGTGGTCTCGTTTTCTACAATAATACCTCATTGTAATTTGTCCAAATGAGACAATAAATATATAAAATATTAAATAATGTATATATCCAAACGACCATCCGCCACCGGATAATTTTTGCAAATTGACAAGTGCAAAGCCTAATACAGACAGCAAACCATATTTAAGGTAAGATAACTTTAACTTTTCATTTAATAAAAATATAGCCAATACCCAAACCATAAACGGCACAACCATACTGCTTATTGTAATGGTAGTTACAGGAACAAAGCCAAGTAAATATGTCTTGTATATTGAGGCTATAACTGGAAAAAAGAAGAGTAAAAACTGGACTATTTCTTGCTTGCCTTTGAATGTTGAAATGACACTAAATTGAACCTTACCTCTTAGTTTTTGTATATTATACAAAATACTAAATAAAAACATATTGATTAAATTATTGTGTAAAAAAATATCCATTATCAATGTTCCTTCATCAAGAACGATTAAACCATTTTTTACAAAATAAACACAGAGACAATTGGATAGGACACTGAAAAAGGCTGCGGTTAAATATGCAATCATTGCTAACCACACTGACTGAAAAAATAACATTCATTATTGTCAAGAAAAAACAAAACCATTCACAAAATATCAATATCGTGATTTTGATAAATAATATCCACAATGTAGAAAAATATACTAAAAAAAGGCAATCTATCCAAATCTTTCTTGCAAATTATTTTTATTTTATTGTCCTCTATATGTAGGGCATGTAGCTCAGCTGGTAGAGCAGTTGACTTTTAATCAATTGGTCGAGGGTTCGAATCCCTCCGTGCCCACTTATTTATTAGTAATAATTAATATTTCTTAAATACTATTTACTTTGCATTAGTTTTTATTTAAATATGCTTTTCAAGCATCTAAGACAATCAAGATTGCAATTACAATCATTCTTGGTTTTTGTTTCCTTGCTTCCAATTATTAGTTTATCTTTCTTTTTCTCTTTATCATTATCGTGGCCTGTATGTAATTTATATTGTCTATCTTTTCTTTTTTTTGTAGTTTGTGTTGTTGCCAATTCTTTTGTCTTTTGTAATTCTCATCGTACTTTTGCACATTCTTCTAACATGTGTTCTATTCTGTATTTCAATATTTATTCTGAAAGTTTCGTTCATTCTGAAGCTGTCATTTTTTTAAATTTTTCCATTTGATTTTTCTTTTTGATTTTTTCTTCATTTTGTTTTTTGAATAGTTTGTGCACTAACTCATATATCACAAGTTTTTTATAGACATCTTCTATCTTTGTTTCTTGTGTAATTATGAAATTATGTGTTTTTACAGTCGTATGTCGATATGTTGGTTCTTGTATTATGATATTCGTTGATGGAAGCTTAAATATTATTTCACTACTTTCATCATTTATAGAATATTATATTACATATTCTTTTTTAGATTTTTTGGAAAAAAACAAATCTTTACTTCTTTTTAAAGAAAGAATATAATTGTATTTCTTCTTGATTTTTTTATTTACCATAAAAGATGAACTTGATGAGTAACAACAACAAGTATTTGATAAAATAAAAGAATATCTTTGTATCGAAAAAGACACAAAAGAAGAGAAAAAGAGGAAAAAAAGAACAATGGTGGTAATAATGAACAACAATATAAATATGAATTTTGCAAAATCGATAACAATTGTTGTGGCTTCAAAAAAGATAAAAATGGCTTTGGTTGTTGCGGATGGTAATTAAGTAGCACAATAGAATATAATATTCACTTGGTTGCTTTAATAACTATTATATTTGGTGTTATACAACAGGCACTTGATATTGTAAATATTATGGACTTTTAGAGTCATATATTTATATGACACTATATTTATAGTTTGCTATATTAGAAATCTACTAATTTGTATCTGTATGTATTAAATTGTTTTTTTATATATTGTAATTCTTGTTTTAAATACATAACCTTAACATTGGCACCAGCATCAATAGTGCAAAATACACTCAAATTTTCCTGTTCTCGTAATTTTTTTATAAAATCTATACATTCATAAGTTTTTGGTAAAAAATAATCTATACCGGCATCACGGATTGCTTGATGCATCAATAATGCATTGTTCTCTACGATTAAACCAAATTCTTGAAAAGATTTTACATTGAATATGTTTAACATATCATTTTCTGTTTGTTTGAGCCAAGTATCATAAATTTTTGACCTCTCTACCGTCATCCTCATTGCATCTGTTGAGGAAATATCTTTTTTTTTATCTGTAATTTTTACTATAAACATACACAAGTTATTCTCTATAACACTTGGTAGGTTAATTTTTTCAGCATAACTATCAAATCCATTTTCACTTACACCTTTATTCCATAACACAAAATTGGCTGTTTTCTCACTTGCGGAAACTACAGACCTACAAGCACTACCACTACCAAGTCGTGCAAGAATGGATAATCTTTTTTCATCTAAATTTAAGTTAAAAAAATCATTCATCGCCAATGTCAGAGATGCAAAACCGCTCGCTGATGATGCCAAGCCACTTGCAGTTGGAATATTGTTGGTAGTTTTTATAATCAGTCTTTTATCAAAATGTAAGGCATTACGAAATAAATGTATAAAATTGATGGCATTTTTATAAAAAACATCATCATTTGCAATATTATTGCCGTTTAAAATAACAATATCTTCATCTTTGTTATTTAATTGAATTTCAGTTTTCGTTCCAAGAGTTGAAGACGAGTATGACAGGCTTGATGACATTGGTAATTTTAATTCTTCATTTCGTTTTCCCCAATATTTAATTAGTGCGATATTTATGGGTGCAAAACATTTTTTAGATTTATCTTTTACCTCACTTGGTAATGTGGTTGTGTTTAGTATTTTATTAACAATGTCCTGTTTGGTTATCATAAAGTTTTACTTATACTTCATTTTGTATGTTATACCAGAATTATCTGGTTGGATTTTAATACTTTTATAGCCTTTTATTTTTACACCACCATTAAATGCAATTACACAATCACCAAGCCCAGAACCAGATATTTTTGCAACAACATTTTGTCTTTCGTATTGATGTAAAATATCTTCAATATCATCATTAACGAGATTTAACTTTTGCAGTAATAATTGATTTTTTTTTAGTAAATCATAAATTTCTTCATTGTTGTGCTTTTGTATAGCCATCTTCAATTCATCAACAATGTCACCAATCTGTTTATAGATTAAATCAGTATATTTATTTTCGTTAATAGCAGACATTACACTTAATATTGATGTTCTTTTTCCAGTGTAAAATGCCGTTATGTGGTTTATAAAAAAATCTGTGTTTATTTTTTCTACACAATAATTATTTGGAGAAAAATATATTATACCACCAAAAAAACTTGTTGCAATATCAATACCGGATGGTTTAAATACATCATTGTTGTTATTATGTAATAAATTATATTTTTTGTATAATTCTAATATTTTAACAAAATATTCTTCATCTTTTACATTTTTTTTACCATTTGCAATATCATTTATTTTTAATAGTCCAAAAGCTATACAAGTAAATAAAGCACCAGAAGAGCCAAGACCATAATTTTTTATTTTTGATGTAATATTTATTTTTAGTCCACTTCGTGACAATGTTTTTACTAAAAAAGATATTGGTTTACTCCAATCTTCCTGTAATTCACATTTTTTAAACTTTTTTTTACCAAATATGTTTGATTTTATTTCAATATCATCATTCTCATAAAATGGTGTAATTTTTACAAACATTCTTTGATTTATTGCCATTGAAATTGCAGAATATCCATGCATTACAGCATGTTCGCCTGATATAACAAGTTTACCAGATGTGGATAATTTAATGTATTTTATTTTCCCTCTGTATTTACAAACTTTTTGTATTTTTTTTAAAAAAATCATAATATTAACAATGTAATTTTTTTTAGTAAATTCAATAGATATGAATTAAAATCAACATTATTGATGGTGTCAAATAAATTCAAATTCTTCAATCAATAAGATACACAACACACCAACATACACTTGCAATTTAATTTTGCAATATCTTAAAAAAGAAAAATATATGCGTGGTATTATTTTGCAAATCTTATATGCATCTCGTCGTGATGCATTATTTTTAGGGACAACATTTTTTGTTTTGTTATGTACTGCCTTTTCTTGCTTTTTAGGCATGAATGCCAGTGTAGAGGCACAACAGGCGAGAGTTGTTTACACAGCAGGTATGTCTCGTATAGCCATAATGGTTGGATTTATTATCTTTGTCGTATTTTACATAAAAAGAATGTTTGAAAATCACGAAATAGAGGTAATTTTATCGCATTCTATATCCAGAACACAAATTATATTAGGTTTATTCTTTGGTTTCACAATTACATTACTTACACTCGTAAGTCCAGCGGTGTTGATTTTATTGGCACTTCAAGTAAGTATCAAATCATTGTTAGTTTGGGCAATTAGTTTAATCTTGGAAGGGTTAATTATGTTAACATTTACAATTTGTTGTGCTTTGATTGTCAAAAGTCAAGTTCACAGCTTAATAGCCTGTATCGCCACATATATTGTTGGTAGAACAATAGGTGGCTTTGTGGCATACATAACTTTGTCAATACATTTCTCTTGGTATAGTATCGTTAGCTCTATCTTAAAATTAGCATCAATATTTATCCCAAGATTTGACCTTTTCGGTAAAACATCTTGGTTAATATACAATGATTACAGCATCAGCGAGATAACATTATTTTTAATGCAATCAATAGTCTTTATTGGTATATTTATGTGTATATCAATTATTGATTTTAGAAAGAAAGAGTTTTAATAATATTGTTTAGTTTAACAATTATGAATGTGTATGCAAAAATATCTAAAAAAATAAAAAATGTTTTTGTTAAACTAAAAGACTGCTTTAAAGTTGACAAAAAAAATAAAGCACTTCGTGGAGTTTATTGGTGTTTCTTTGGTTTTATCGCACTACAATTTGTCATTTGGTTTTTTTTAACAAGTAGAATAAAATATGAATTTACAATTACACCACTACCACCAAGTAAGTTAGAAATGGGTGTTTTTTCCTTTGGTGATACAGAGCTTTTATATCGTATTTATGGCTTTCAGTTGCAAAATGCTGGTGATACTTTTGGTGAAACGACAGCTTTACAGGATTATGATTATGAGAAATTAGAACAATGGTTTTATGCTCTTGATGAGCTTGATGGGCAGTCAGAATATGTCCCTTCAATAGCAGGTTTTTATTATTCAGTAAGTCAACATGCAGATGATAATAAACACATCGTTTCGTATTTAACACATTTTGCCGATAGAGACCCAGTTAAAAATTGGAGATGGTATGCAACAGCCGCATATATTGCCAAATATAAACTACAAGACGACGAATTAGCTTTTAGTATTGCACGAAAATTATTAAACATAGAGAGCGACGAAATACCATTTGTGCATAGAGTGATATCTATATTCTTAATACCACCAAAAGAATTAAGAAGTTGTAAATTTGTCCGTATGGTCGCGGATTTAATTATGTCTGGTGATATGAATAGTATTTTAACCGACCCAACATTCTCAAAAAAGGATGGTAAAAATAACTACTTGTTTAAAATGGTAAAAGAAAGAATAGATGCCGTAATCAAAGATGAGGCACTCATTGAGAAGTGTGCAAAAGATATTACGGAATAATTGCCGTTAAGCAAATTACACCATTTTTAATCATTGTTTTAATTCATTTGTTTTTTTTTCTTTTTTTTTGTTATCTTAAATAATATTATAATATGGAGGACAACCAAGAACCAGAACAACAAAACTATGACTTTACCGATGACCAACGAGCAGAAATCTTGAAAGAAACATTTAATGTTGGCCCGCACATGAATGAATGTGAGGAAAAATCATTAGAAAATATAATAGATAGTGTTATTAAGGCTATCAAAGATGATGATTATTATAATGTCATTAAATGTTGTATAAAAAAATATTGGTTCACTAAACAAATTGAAGAATGGAAATATAAAGAAAATACTAAGGAAGCCCCAGAAGATGATGAATTAATGAATATAGTAAAAGAAGATCTTAAAATAAGAATAGCAAACACAATGTTAGAATTAAAAAAACACAATATAGATGAGAAGAATATTTGGTTTTATCAAAATGGTGAATATGTTGACGTAAAACACAATGACGACAAGATATGTCAAGTGTCAGAATTTAACACTGTGTATCGCCACGTATCTCCACCTTATAAACCTTGTTTTATGAACGACAAAAATGATAAAAATAAACTTAATGGTGTTTGTATTTATAAGCATGGAAAGGATGAAAATGAAGATGGTAAAAGCAAGACAAAATGGATAATGGCATGTTTCAAAGACGATGACACGGAGCCTCAATGTAAAATAACATTTAAAACAGATGAAAACGATAAAATTACAAATGTTGAGATTGAAACAGCAAAAGACAGAAATGGTGATAAATCAATATACACAATATCTTTAAA
>JAFSXM010000019.1 GCA_017444095.1 Rickettsiales bacterium
GTACGATGAAGATGTTTATGAACAGATTTTTACAAAAATAGTTAATGAGAAAACCATAGAAGCATTTATTAAAATTATACTTAACAACGAGAACTTAAAGACAAAAATACTTAACGATGACAACCTTAAAAAGTTGTTTTTGCAATACTTTATAAAACAACAACCGGATGTCATAATTCAACACCTTTTAGATGTTGATGAATATGAAGAAGAAATTAACGAAGATCAAAAGGATAATGTAAACGACAAAAAAAACATAAAAAACAAAAAACGAAAAGGACAGGCATTCTCGAATTTCTTTTTAAGATTGTTGAACGATGGCATCGAAAAACAAGTATTGAAAAAAGAAGATATTGAAAATTTTCTAAAAAAAATATTAAAATATGTTAAAACAATAGACGGACAGAGACAACTTGATATATTGTGGACGGTCGTTGACACAATGTTGAGTGCGGAGGATATGCAAAATATGCCTGATAGTTTTTGGAAATTAGTATCTAATGTAATTGTTCAGGTACATGTAGGAGGAAAAACAATTCCAGGTGATTTATTGACAAAAATTAACGACTGTACGAAAAACTATCGCATTAAATATCCTGAAAAATCGGTAAACAACAACAAAAAAAACAAAAAAAATGATAGTAGCAGCGGAAAAGACAAAACAAATCCGTATCATATCCAGACATTCATAGTTGATCAAACCAGCAAAAACAACGGCAATACAAGGTATGTTAAAGATGACAATATGGTAATAAATAAACTCAATTCAAAAACGATAAAGATTTCTTCTAACTGCGCTGTACCAATAACAACAAAGACGGGCAAAACCGAGTATTGTGAAGAAATCAGTGAGCGAGGTTTGTGGAATATGCAACATCATATGTATGGAGGAAAAGCAGAAGAATACAGTGTAACGAATAACATCAGTAATAAAAATAACATGTTATCATCCACGATAGAGAAAGTAAAATTAAAACCTCATATCGATAGGAGAAAAGAAAACATTATAACTAATATCGAACAAAATATAAACAATAAAAATAACATAACAGTCAATAAGTCAAAAATTAATAGACAAAACACCATCAGAAATAACAATATAATAAATAACGACAACAACAACGTTGTACAACCATTTACGTACGAACGGAAAGTAAAAGAAATGGATGATTATAGGGAAAAATGCTATTACTGGAGTAAAGAAGACTACGACAAGAATAGAAAAAAGGCCCACGGGTCCGGTAACATTTTTGGATAAATTACCTGCATCGTTTAATATTTACCACTAAAGCCAAACCGAGAGCTGTTGTTGCGAAACCTACAACAATAGCAGTTAGCATTAAGACTTGTGGGACGGGGTCTACATAGTTAGCTACGTTATTGCCATCATAAAATGGTGACTGGACTGATACATTCCAGACATTTACGATATAATAAATAATAACAGATGATTGCATTATTGACAAAAAAATGACTTTTTTAAAAAAATTCTGTTCTACAATGACATTATATAATGTAAAGGCAAAGAAAAATAATATCAAATAAATTGGCAACAAGTTCATTTTATCTTCTAATAGACTATTTGTTTGAAATGCATTTCAAAAATGCTGTTTCTGCATTGTCTGCTTGGTATTTTTCTCTAAACTCCTTTGGAGTGCCAATGAATTTTGTATTACCATCGTGCAAAACAGCCATTTTATCACAAATCTCATCTATATCGCTCAATATATGCGAACTGAAAAATATCGAATTACCATTTTTCACATACTCTTTTAATGTATTCTTTAAGGCTATTCTTGATTTTGGGTCAAGTCCAGTCATTGGTTCATCCAATACCAACAGCTTTGCTTCCGACAATAGACAAGATAGAATGCCGAGTTTTTGTCCCATACCTTTTGAATATTTACCAACTACATTTTTTAATGCATTTGGATCTAAATCAATCATTTCAGCAACCTGTCTGGCTCTTTCCTTGTTTAATTTCTTCTTAAAGAAAGATAAGGATATTTCTAAAAACTCATAACCGCTTAAATATTGCGATGGTGAAAACTTTTCAGGTAAATAGCTAACATTTAAACGAGAATTAGAGTTATAATTGTCTATGCCAAAAAATTTTGCGCTACCGCTATCCATATTCAACATATCAAAGATAATCTTAATTAAAGTTGTTTTACCTATTCCATTTAACCCAACCAATCCAAAGATGCTTCCGGTGTCAACGGAAAAAGAACAATTATTCAACACAACCTTTTCGTAATAGTTTTTCAATATTTTCTTACTTGATTTCAAAGTCCCACTTTTTACATCTTTGTCTAATTTAACAAGAAATTTCCTGCAAACATTTTTAACTTCTAATGCCTCCATAATTAAAATATCTAAAATAGAAAAACACTATTCATATTTAAATAGATGTTCTTTGTATAATTTATAATTATCAACAATTTTTTCTAATCCTTTTGCAACTGACAACAGCGGATTACCTATTATTCTGCTCTTTAAATTAAAAACTTGCTGTAAAATAAAACCTATATTTTGTAAATTAGCACAACCACCACACAAAATGACACCATTTCTAAACACATCATCTATTAATTCAGGAGGTGTTTCGTCTATTATATGTTTAACATTTTCTATCAATAAATTTGTATACTCAGACAAGGCAACGACAATGTCTTTTTGTGGCACTTCAAATAATTTTGGGCGATTTGATATTAAGTCTCTCCCTGTTATTTGTATACTTTTTTCTGTATCTTCTTTTTTTAAATATAAACATCCAATTTTATTTTTTACCATTTCAGCCGTATTTTCACCAATAAATGTGTTATATTTTAGCTTTATAAATTCAAGAATGGAATTATCCATCTTTCTGCCACCATATTTAAAACTACAACTTTTAATTATTCCACCAAGCGACACTATGGCTATATCTGTTGTTCCGCCACCAATATCTATTATCATATAGCCGACAGGTTTATCTATTAGCACACCGCATCCTATGGCACACAATAAACTTTCATATACCAATGAAGTTTCTTTCGTATTGCATCTCTCCATTATATCAACAATCGCTCGTCTTTCTACCGATGTGGCACACATTGGCATACCTACAAGCACAATTGGTGAGGATAATGAATTTTGTTCTAAGATTTTTGACATAAAAGATGAAATCATTCTCTCGCAAAATAGATTATTTGATATGATGCCGTCTTGAAGAGGTTTTATAATGTTTACTTTTAGCGGTGTTTTTCCTATAATGTTCTTGGCACCATTACCAATTAAATATTCATTTTCGTTGCCACCATCATTAATGTATGAAATAATTGATGGCTCATTTAATACAATTCCTTTATCTTTAACACATATAATTGTGTTTTCTGTGCCAAGATCTATACCGATTACATTTCTATTGTGTTTGCGAAGTATTGCTTTAAAGTTTATCTTACTTTTCAGTAAATCCTTATTTATCACAAGGGAAAAAATTGTATTATTTTTTTAAAATCAACCTCTATTTAAGTAATAAAGTAGTATTTCTGCTAAAAAACCCGTTCTACTCTTCAATAATTTCTAATTTTTGGATATCATTATGTGAATTCAACATAACAAGCTGGTCGGTTGGAAAGTTATTTACAAGTTTTTTATCGCCAAGAAAAAATAGTCTTGCATTGATTACTTTTGCAAAATTTAAATCAGCATCGGCATCGCCAAAAAACCATAATTTATCAGGATGAAACCATTTATCTTTAAACAAATTAGTTTCTTTAATTGGATTAAACATTCTTATATCCGGTTTTGCATATCCGCTATCATTAGGACCTATAATTATTTCAAAGTATTTACTATACCCAAATTTTTCTGCTTCATATCTTACAATATTACCAGGCTTATTACTTATAACAACCTGTTTAATTCCAAAATTGTATATTTTTTTTACCGTATCAAGAGAACCATTTATTGGTTGCAACATATTTTCAGCAACTTGATTGTAAATAACTTGATATTCGTCTTGGATGTTTTTTGAATATTTTTTACCAAATGTAGCAACAAAAACTTGCTCAAAGCTATAACCATTGATTTTATAAATATCTTCAACTGACAATTCTGGCAAATTGTATTTTTTATACAACATATTCATTGAAATAAGTGTAACCGGAACCGTGTTGACCAATGTGTTGTCCCAATCATAACAAACCAGTTTTGGTTTTTTAAACTTCATAAGTTTTTTACTTAAACTTTTTATAATCGTTAAATTATCAATAATCTTATTTCAATGTCAATAGAAATTTAATAATCAAGGGATTATATTGATGCAATCTATTGTCTTGATTGTGAAAAAAAATAGTGGTTTACTAATGCAAGATTTAATTAACATTTATAGTTAAATCTCACTCTCTTTGTTAGGAGAGATATACCATAAAACCAAAGATAATCAACAATGAGATTATTGTTGTTGGAATGTATATGCATAGTGTTGGAAAAATTTGAATATTTTTTACATCAAAACGACTATCGTTTGTGTTAAAAGTTATTAAATGATATAAAATAGGATATAGGTAAAGTATACAAAGTATTATTCCAATTACTATTACCAATAATATCCCTATATCTTGTAATTGTAAGATTATGCTTGATGTAATAGCATGCTTACTGATAAAACCAAATGTTAATGGCATAGACATTAGGCTCAATACCGGCACCAGCCAAACGATTGACATAAAAATATTGAAATGATTTTTTCTAAATCTTAACTCATCTACATTTTTTACAGCATATCTTGACAACAAATAACCGGCATAAAAGAACAAGCTAATTTTTGCAAAAGAATGCGATAAAAATTGCAATTGAGCCGCTATGATTGCTTTTTGCGAAAAACAAAATAAACACATGGAAATATACCCAATTTGACTAATTGTTGAATAAGCCAGTCTTTGTTTAATATTGTTACTATTTATAGCAGACATTCCTGCAAAAATAATACTTATACCCGCTATGTATACTGGCCAATAGATGTTCCAAGGTTTGTATATGTTTTGTTGTAAGATTTCTAAACCAAATATTTCTGTAATAACTTTATACATCAAAAAAAGTCCGCTTTTCACAACCAAAACAGCATGTAGTAATGCACTAACCGGCGATGGAGCAACCATTGCATGAATTAACCATTTATGTAGTGGGTATAATGCGGTTTTTGATATGCCATAGACAAATAGTAAAAATAAAATGTTTATTGTGTTACTTGAAAGTGGTATATTTGTAAATATTCCACCTGTTGTAAAAGTTGTGTTTCCGGCAACAATGTAAACAGCTATTATCGCAGGTAGCAATAAGAGCATTGATGGGAGTATTAGGTAAAATAAATACATTAATGCATTTTTTTCAGATTCATTATCGCTATGATGTTTGACAAGCATATAAGTGCATACGGAAAGTAAGTCGTAAAAAATAAATGCTGTAAATAAGTTATCAGCATAAGCCAAACAAATTGTTATCAATGAAGCAATAAACATTAGAATATGGAAACGAATTTTTCTCTTATCTCTTTCAAAATTTAGATAACCAATGCTGTAAATTGCTGTTAATGAATACAAAAATATTATCATCAAAACAAAACAATTTGATACAAAAGATGTTTTAAATGTTAATGATATATTGCTTGATAGGATTTTTGATGTAAATAGTATCTTTTCATTATAAAGCCAACTTATTAGAGAATTCAACATAGTATAAATATGCAATATAGCAATCAATTATTTGCAAGAAAATAAATGAGTTATTGTATTATTGTTTTTTTTCAGTATATTAGTTCACGATAACATTTTGCGGTATGGTGAATGATAAAAACACTGTAAAAAAACACATTGTTAATAGAAAACTTTTGTTGCAACAAAAACGACACAATCATATCATTGCGAGGTTGAAAGATAAAAAACGACAGGAGGAATTGGCGGATACCGATAAACAAATACAAGACTTAAAGAAAGAATCATGGAAATTATCAACAAAATGTGTGTCGAAAATAAACAAACATCTTATTTTATCAACAAAAATAAGAAAACAAAACAAAAAAAAACAAACACAATTGCCAACAAATGATTTTATAGCTGAACAAATAATGGATTATTATTTATCGCCACAACAACGAGTAAAAAGATGGATAGAAAAAAGAGTAAAAAAAACAAAAATGGTTAATAAAAATAAATATAAAAACAAAAATTCTCAACAAACAAAATATGTAGAAACGAAGAAAGCGAAAAAATTTAAATTTAAACCGAAAAAAGTAAGTTTTCAACAAAAAACAAAAGCCAATGACGATATTTTACAAAAAATGTTGATATCGTTGTATAATAAACAAAACAAAGATAATAAATATTTTGGTGATAAGCCTACAAATAATGTTGAATCTGCGATTAACAAAGGAGATTTGTCACTAAAACCAATACAAAACAAAAAAACCTATGAAAGAAAGACTGAAGACATCGTAAACACTTCAATTTATAAATCACCTCATTCGTTTGAATATGATAGTGATGACAAATACGATGATATTAAATTAATACAAATAAATAATAGTGATATTGAACCAACAAGACAAAAAGAATTATTGTAAAAAACTCTTGATAATTTTACATATTATTCAAAACAAAATAGCCATTATATCTCGTTTAAGTTGCTTTTGTTTAAATCATTTAAACTAAAATACTGCTGTATCTCTGTAAATGTCTTTTTACCATATCTTTCGTCAAGTACTTCGTCACTACAACATCCTTTGCCGTATATACATGCAGGTATGCTAAAATCACAACCAAATAGTTTTGGTATACCTTCTTTAAATGGATGTTGTTCAAAACCTGCTTTAATCATTTTAAGCCATCCAGGACGACTTGCTATAAAACGATTATAATCCGATTCATATGTTGCAATAAGAGATGGGAGATCGTTGTCGATAGGAACGCTGTATGATAATTGATTGTTTTTTGTATTCAATGTTACCGAATGAGACATTGAATTTAATAATTCCACACAGGCATCCTTATGATTGTGTGTTATTTGGTACTGTTCCACACAAACGCTGTTGAAAATGTTGTTTATCGCGAATGTATTTGGTAATTTAGCATAGCATTTATCGCTATATTTTACATATACACAAATATTATTATTGTCTTTACATTTCACATTGTATAAACCTTTTTTTCAATTTCTGCTTCTAAAGAAAATTTATCACTTTTACTTCTTATTTTATTGTATATATTTGTTGCATCGCTCACGTCAATCAACACATCATCACCGATGTTGATACTTTCTGATTTGTTTAACACAGATTTCGTTTTTCCTGTTAAATCAAATATGATTATATCCTGTGTTTTGTTGTTTTTATTTTCCATATATTTATTCTACAAAATAACAAAAAAAAAAAAAAAACAATAATAACAATATTTATTGCCTTGTTGTAAATGGCTCTTATTTTTTTTTTTTTACATTAAAGATATCTCGGTTAAATATATATAAGCCTTGTTGTTTAAAAAATACTATACATCAATACAGCTATCGGCTACCTGTAAAAAAAAACAACTTGTTTGATTTATTGTTATTTTATTGAAAC
This sequence comes from Rickettsiales bacterium, assembly GCA_017444095.1. GTDB lineage: Bacteria > Pseudomonadota > Alphaproteobacteria > Rickettsiales > Deianiraeaceae > UBA4311. The sequence goes on from JAFSXM010000019.1 coordinate 7,598, forward strand.
AGGTTGTTTTACTAAAAATCACTTGCATTTTACAAAAAACATATCTTAAACTCTAACTGATTGGGGTATAGCCAAGTGGTAAGGCAACGGGTTTTGATCCCGTCATTCGTAGGTTCGAATCCTTCTACCCCAGCTTTTTATTTTTGATTATAAAATAATTTATCTTTTTGTTGGTTTTATTTCTGTTGATTTATTAACAAGACGCATTACAAAGCTCATCTTTGTGGTGCAACATTACCAATATTCGTGTGTATCAAATTAGTACCCACTCCGTTCGATGCATTAATACCTTTGTTGGTTTTATTTAAACTGGCTTGATTAAGAGAAGCAAGTGTGTATTGTTGCAATTTATAAACGTCTACAATATTTTTATCTAAAACACCCTGTTGCTTTAACATTGGCGTCGTCATTGCACCAGATAATGTTGTAGTCATGGCTTTATTTCCACCAATAATAATATCAACCATAGGTCCAAGTGGATCATTTGGTGTTACTACATTTGTTGAAGGCACGGTCATCATACATTACTTTATTTTATAACATTGTTATGTGGAGTTAATGGGACTCGAACCCACAACCCTCTGTATGCGATACAGATGCTCTACCAATTGAGCCATAACCCCATATATTGCTATTAGGTTGTAATTAAAATAAAATACAAGTTAATATTATAACTACAAGACACAAATGTTTGTTAAGTTGATGATGTATTTTGTTTTCATTATTTGAATGCTGTAAATAATTTAATTAATCAATAATATTTTGTGATAAATTATCATCTATGTTGCTCCCACTTTCTTTGTTATCATTTTGTTTTTCTTTATAAAAGTCATATTCATTATATCCTGAATTCGTGCAACTGCAACAACCTGTTCCGCACAGCCAATCTCCTGTCATATTTTGTTGACAAATAAACAATTTTCCAAATCTTTTTATTTTAGATGTTTGTTTTTTTATTTCGTCATCAAAATCATCGAAGTTATGCCAATACCAATCATTAACATTTGACCGAAATGTATGTCGTATTGGTTTCCATTCCTTGTCATCGATATGTTCAGGATCGCTATTTTTATTATCTTTTGCATTACACATATACACTTTTCCGTCTTTCGTTGGTTTAAACCAAGAAAGATTGCCTTTGATGTCTTTTACAAGACTACAACTGGAATTTGTTAATAAATTTTTATTGTCTATTTCTCTATATACAATGTAATTGTTTCGGCATTTAAAACGGTGGTACTTTTTACTTATGCCTATACCATCACCTTCACAAAAAATATACTTGTATTTCTTGTCACACTTAAAAAGCTTCCCATTTCCATATGGCTGCATTGTAATACTATAAGTATCATTTTGATCCTTACCGCACATCTTAATGGTTATTTTTGTTGTATCATTTGCAAGCTTATAAATTCCCTCATCATCTTGTCCTGCTTGTGTTATATGTTTTTTGTCAACCAAATAATCAACTATCTGTTTAAAATCAACATCATCTCCCAAGGTAATTGTAATATTTTCTTTTCCTTTTTCGCCTTTGATTTCCAATCCTTTTGGTGCTGGCTCGTCTAGTTTTTTTTCTGCCATAACTTGTTATAACA
>JAFSXM010000020.1 GCA_017444095.1 Rickettsiales bacterium
TATATATATTGATATTAGCTTCTTGGTTGATTTTATTTATTTCTTCTTTTGAAGAATATGTATTTGCATTGAAGAATTTTTTTAAAGCAACACGTTTGTCGCTAGAGATTGATATTGCATTAACAATCATATCTACAACATTCGATACCATAACATTTTTTAAAAAAGTCTGTATTTTTTCCTTTTCTATATTACTTGCAACTTTACAAGTGTTGTCATTAACATACGTGTTTTTTGTAATCTTTGCATCACACGAATTTCCAAGAAAAAAACAATAAACATCAAACTTTTTATCGTTATTTTCTTTTGTCAAAAATATAGTATTATATCTCACAGATAGATAATAATTACTACCGATAGAATTGCCTTGTTTTGATATCAATGCGGTATTGTTTTGTTGTTCTTCAATATCATTGCATGGATTGGTGTTTTTGTTTATATTATTAATTTTTATATCATTATTATCATCTTGTGAAACATCTATGATACACATTTTACTATTTTGCGCTTTACTTCCATAAGTTTTGTTACAAACAAATTTTTGTCCTTGAAAGTCAAATGAAAAATGACAAGATTCTTGGGGGAAGCCAAGATAAAAAACCATTTTTTCTTGTGCTTCATTAAAAGCTTTGCAAAAATCAAAAATAATATTAACAACATCATTTTGTATGTTTTCTGTTCCTTTTACATCTTCCACAAAAATATTTAAATATTTTTTTTCAAAAAAACAAATTTTGCACCATTTTTAAGATATTTTATATGTTCTGTTTTAAAATTATATGTATTTATATCTTGTTTTGTTTCCACAATTAAATAACCATTATTTGTAATTATATTTCTATCAAAAATCGCTTTTATTGTTTCATCGCAGAAATTATTGTCGTATGGTGGGTCAAAAAAAATAATATCAAATTGTTTATCCAACAAACCAATGTTTGGCAAATAACAACAAACGGCTTTGGCATTAAATTGCAATTTACTTATTGTTGATGATACATTTGCTAATTTTTTTCTATCACAATCTACAAACAAGCATTCCATTGCCCCCAGAGAAAGCATTTCAAAACCAACTATACCACTACCGCAACAAAAATCGGCACAAGAAACTTTACTAAAATCAATATAAAATCTATTTAGCAAAACATTAAACAAAACAGCACGATTAGCGGAAGTTGTAATTCTCGACCCTTCGTATGAAAAACCATTTCCAATAGATATACCTTTTCTTATCCCCCTTTCTACTCTAACAAGATTGCCGGTCATTTATGCAAATAATAATTGCTTTTAAGCAAAAAAATCCTTATCAACATTCAATTCTACATTTTTGACAATTTGGTTGTCGCTATTATTTTCGGCTATATTATTCTCGTCATTAGACATCTCTGTAAATGATATATCATTTTCAACAAATGAGTGTGATGCAGTAGAAAATTTGCTTTCCATAGCATATTTTTCTAACACAATATTCTTTAATTCATCAATTTTAATTTTGCCTTCTTCTATCTCTCTCAGTGCAAGAACTGCATATTTATCATTTCTATTTACTGCCGTTTGACTACCGCAATAAATGGCATGTGCCCTGTAAGCAGCCAAAACAACCAATTCAAATCTACTGCCTACTTTATCCAAGGTTCTTTCAATTGTTACTCTTGCCATAGAAAAATCTAATTATAGATTAATGATATAAAATATAAAATGCAAGTGGAAAAGCACATGTGTTTTGTTGAGTTTACTCTATCACCTGCTCATTGCTATATCCATGGCACAGGTTAAAGATGCAACATCCATTATAAGGTTTAGTGATGGATATATTTTGTAGTTTTGATTGTTTTTTTCTTTTTATATCTTCTTGAATTTTCAGTTGTGCTTGTCGCATAATACTAATTACTGCTTCTTGTGTAAGCTGTTTTTTTTCTTGTGGCCTGTTGGGCAATGGCTGCTCTGTGTTATAAAGTAAATGATCTAATGTTGATAAATAGTCATTCATTTCCCGACATGATAGCGAACTTAAAAAATCAAATGGTATCTCTGGTTCTGTCACTTTAAAATTTACTTTTTCTGTTCCAGATATTGTACTGGAAACATCTATATTGAATTCATCATTATTAGTGGTTGTATCTTTTTTATATTTAATTGTATAATAATCAGTTTTTATGGATAAATATTCATCGCCAATAATAATTGTTCCATTTGGATGGCTATATTGTGAAAGATTGTATTGGTTTTTATTATAAATATTCTTTTCTTCATCATTATTTCTATTATAATTTATGTCGAAAATGTATTTTTGGGTATTCTCATACATATCATGTGTTTTCGTTACAACTTCAATTTTATTTTGTGTTGAACGAATTTCACAACCTTTTTCTAAAACAGAATTCAATTTATTAAAAATTGTGTTAGAAATAATTTCTTTTACTTTTACTTTATTGTCATCTGATTCATTAATGGCACTTAAAATTTCATTCTTTTGATTTGGGCATAAACGAGACAAAAATTTTTCTGTTAGTCTTTTTTTGTCATAATTAGCAATAATAGGCATCTCGTTTATCTTATTTTTTAAAGATGTTTGTAAGTCTTCTATATTCTGTTGCTCATCTATCATAATACTATTGTAATATTATTTTCGAATAAGTAAAGGCTATAAATTTTATTGACTTTTATTTATGACTTCTCAAAGAGAGAATACTTTATAAGTTTTTAAAATTTATAAATCATTTAATGAGTTTTTAAATCAATTATGTCTGAAATCGACCAAGAAGAGCAAGAGGTGGTGCTTTTAGATGAAAATAAGAAGGCATCTCGTAAAAAAACATCACTTAAACAAAAGAAGTTATCACTTAGTGATATGCAAACAACCAATTCAATGGAGATTGGTGGTGGATGTGAAAGTAGTTGTTCAAAAAAGTCTTCGACACGAAAAAGTTTTTTTTCGTCAAACGGCGGTGAATTTGAAGCTAAAAATAGCATTAACGATGTCAAAAATAATAGTTTGTGTGAAAACAAACCACTTGACAATGTTGTTGATGCAAAGTGCGCAGATAAAACTTGTTACACTGATAACAAACAATGTATAAATAGTGTGATGATGGATAATAATTTCGATAAAAACAACGATGTTAAGAATAACAACGATGTTGATGATGGACGTGTTAAATTTGGTTTGAATTATCGTTTTGAAAAAAGGATTGATGATAGGGAAAACAATGACAGCAGAGGTCGTAATAATAGATATGAGAGATATGACAGAAATAACCGTTATAACAACCAAGAAGAGGAAGAATATGTTATTAACACAGATAAAGTAATGTATGTTAAAGATTTAAGAGAAAAAACACTTGAAGAGCTATTGGAGATAGCTGAAAAATATCAGGTTCAAAATCTTAACAGGATGCTTCGTCAGGATATTATTACAGCAATTTTAAAGCAAGCGGCTTTGGCTGGCGAAGGACTTTATTGTGATGGCTTTTTAGAAATAGTTGATGATGGATTTGGTTTTTTAAGAGATATGAATAATAACTACAAATCATCGTCTTATGATGTTTATATTTCTCAAAATAGAATAAAAAGGCTTGGCTTGCGACAAGGTGATATGATTGGTGCATACATTAAAGAACCAAGAAGGGGTGAAAGATATTTTTCTGTTGCACGGCTTGAAACTATAAATGGAAAAACACTTGATGAAATCAAAAATAAAATCAATTTTGATAATTTAGTTCCTTTATATCCAACTGAAAAATTGAAATTTGATTATATGAATAATCAAAAAGAGGCCATCTCAACGAGAGTAATTGATTTAATTTGTCCAATTGGAAAAGGACAAAGAGCATTAATTGTTGCTCCACCAAGAACGGGTAAAACATTTTTAATGCAGGCAATAGCACATGCTATTAACGAAAATCATCCAGAAGTTGAATTGATTGTTTTGCTTATAGACGAACGACCAGAGGAAGTGACTGATATGCAAAGGACGGTTAAGGGTGAAGTTGTTAGTTCAACATTTGATGAGCCAGCGAAGAGACATGTTGAGCTTGCAGAAATCGTCATAGAAAAGGCGAAAAGAATGGTTGAAGAAGGTAAGGATGTGATTATTTTACTGGATTCCATTACTCGTCTTGCAAGAGCATATAATGCCGTCGCACCATCTTCTGGTAAAGTTTTAACCGGTGGTGTAGACTCTAATGCATTGCAAAAACCAAAAAGGTTTTTTGGTGCTGCCAGAAATATTGAAAACGGAGGTTCTTTAACAATTATAGCAACAGCTCTTGTTGAGACTGGTTCAAAAATGGATGAAGTTATCTTTGAAGAATTTAAGGGTACTGGAAATGCGGAAATTGTATTGGATAGAAAACTTGCAGATAAGAGGCTGTTTCCTGCTATTGATGTATTAAAATCTGGTACAAGAAAGGAAGAGGAAATGGTTTCAAAAGAAGAATTACAAAAGATGTGGATTTTAAGAAGAATATTGATAACTATGGCAGGGACGAATGCAACAAATTCAGCTGATGCATTAGAGTTTTTGCTTGATAAACTAAAAGCAACAAAAGACAATAAAGATTTTTTTGTAGCAATGAATAGTTCTGGAAAATAGATGTTAACATATGGTGTTATATGGATGAATAGTTTATGTTTGTAGGTAAAAACATATTATTTTTATATTCAGGATTACAACAAAAACTATTTATGCAACAAAGCATTGTTGTTATAAAGCAATTTATTGATGAAATTAGGGAGACACAGCAAGATAAAAAAGAAACTAATTTCTTTATTTTGGCAACAACTGATTTAGCAAAGATTTTCTTTGATGATGATGTTGTGATTATACAAGATAAAATAACAAGAAGTAGTGTTTTGTCGGCTGTTAAAAAATACAAAATAGATGCAATTATTTCTATTGTCGGTGATGAAAATAATGATAAAATATTAAATGATACCAAACTTTTAAATAAAAAAGGATTAAATATTTTTTATAAGGAGTTTTATATTGCAAATAGAAGCAAAAACCATTTTGAGAATATTGCGAAACGATCAGGCTTTTATTTAAACAAAGGAAAAACTCTAAAAGATAGAACTTATTATAAAGATTTTGTTGTGGTTGCCATAAAAGACAAATACAACAATCAGCATATATTGGATTTTTTTTCAACAGCAAGCATCGGTGATGAGAAACTATTTTTCGCACCAGCTTTTTTAAATGATATAACAGATAATAAAATGGATGAGTTGAGCTCAAAAATTCAAAGATTCGGCGAATTATTGTCTATAAATAATTTAATATACACAATTAGTTTTTCTATTGATGAAAATGGAAGAATGATTTTTAATAATATAAAGTATGGATTAACAGATGAAGCTATTTTTTCATTGCAAAGATTACAAATAAATATCGCGACTATAACAAGAAAGATATTTGAAAGCAAAGTATTTTTTTGTCCTTCAAATTTACAAGTTATTGCATATTCGTATGATTATAAAAATACATTTAAAATAAATTTTGCGAACAGATTAGAAGATTGTTGTTTGCCGGCTAATGTTGTAGACAAAAAAAATGTTAGCAACAAATATTTAGTTGACAGGTTGATTGATAACAACAAAAACAAGCATAATAATATTTATTTTTCTTCAAAAAAAAATAGCACTTATAAAAATGATATTTATGTTAATTTTTTGTCTTCTATACCTGATGTTTGGTTTAACAAAATCGTAGACAAAAAAAATGATGATAGATATGTTTTAATGGTACTTGATCGTGATGATGTGGAAAATTGCAATAATACGGCAGTTTTTATAAATATTTGCAATAGAATTAGAGAATATACTGACAAAGAAGTTATGTTGTTGTGCGAATTCTTTCCACCGATGTTATCATTAGTGAAGTTTAAACATATTATCGTTGTAAATAATATAGACAAAAACACTATTACTGATATTATCAATAGTTTTTGTATAAAACATATTTACTCAAACATAAAACAATCTAATAGTTATATTGTTTCGGTTGCGGATGAGTTAGGTGTTGAGATATATGGTTTTGATAAAAGGGATGTGGTATTTTATAATAAAAATGATGAAAATTGCGATATTTTTGCCAAAAACATAGAATGTAATTTTAAGAAAAACATTAGCAATGATGATGATGTTTTTGATGTTTTTTGCACTTGCGATAAACAAAAAAATTCTTTTTTTAATATTATTTTAAGCAGACATCTTTCTGGTAATACGGCAATAAGCCATCTTTGTTATCCTGCTGTATTTAAAAATTTTGAAATTCAAACAAAACTTGAAGAATGTGTAGAGAGAATATTAGAGAACACTAAGACAAGCGGTTTGATACATATTGTATGTGTTTATAAAAATGGAGAGTTATCAATATTGGATGTATCAAGAACTACATCGTTTTATTATTTCGTATTAAATGCTTTTGTAAAAAAACAAGTGATTATAAATATAATTGTTAAAAGTTTATTGGGTAGGAAGATAGACATAGACATTAGGGAGAATAGAAATATTTTATTATTGTCATACAGGAATTCCATATTTTACAGAACAATGATTTTTTCAACACTAAGTAACTATTCCATTTCAATATCTGGGTATTCAAATAAGCATATCAAAGATAGATATAAAAATATGGTACTCTATTTAAATAAGTAATTATGAAAAGATATTCATTTATTTTTGCATTTTTTTTATTATGTATATCTAATTATGTAAGAGCTGAAATGGCCATAAAGCATACTGGCAGTGTATCTTTTGGATATGGATTTGATTTTCATCGAACCAATCGCGGTGTGAATAATTATATTCAAGTTAGTGGGGAATATGATATTATTTTTTATAAAAATAGTAGGAAATATAATCCTTTTATCGGTGTTTCCTTCAATGGCAATATTATATCTATATGTGCACTAAATTTTTCAAACAGTTTTGATGTTCGATATTCTAATTTATTTAATTTTGACATCAAGGCTGGTATGCAGTTTTTGATATACAGGCTTGTTACATTGGAAGTATATATGTTTACAGGATTAAATATTGGCTCACGTACATACTACATTGATATTGTTAAATATGGTATTTTTAACAAAAAAACTTTGCTTGCTGGTGTTACGGCCGGCATTGGTATGGATTTTATAATTCACAGTCACTTTCTTGTTGGTTTATATTACAGATATGGCAACTTGATTAGACATAATAATTTAAGGTCAACAACAGACATAGAACATTCAAACCTTATTGGTATTAAAATTGGATATAAATTTTAATGATGTAGATAATCTTATTTGTAGTTGCATTGTGATACAATTTTTTGCTTGACAACAATGAAATTGTCAATTATACAATTCTTGTGAGCGAGGAAAGCAAAGAGAAGATTACAACTGATGTATATTTTAGGGGTATTGCCGGAAGACTGGAAGGGAAATATACACAAAATAAAGATAACACATCACCATCTGTGCTTTTATTACCACCGGATCCAAGATACGGAGGAACATTAGATAATGCCGTGATAGTTGCAATAGAAAAGGTATTTAGAGATTGTGGTTTTACAACTTTGAGGATAAATTATAGGGGTATACATAGATCTGATGGTGTTTTTGGTGGTCCAGAAGATGCAATATATGATGCTGCTACGGCTCTTGATTGGTTGCAAGAGCAGAATCCAGAGTCTTCGCATTTTTGGTTGGTTGGATACTCATTTGGTGCTTGGGTTGATGCGAATATAATGATGAGGAGACCTGAAATAGAAACATTCGTTTTAGTTTCGCCGATAGTTGATAAGTATGATTTTTCGTTTATATCGCCTTGTTTGTGCTCTGGCTTGGTTATTTCTGGAGAAAATGATGATATTGCAAAGCTTGATAGTATTTCAAAAATGGTGGATGAAATGAACGAAACAAACCTTACACACACAACATTGGTCTCTGTGTCTGGTGCCAATCATTTATACTCAAATCGCATACAAGAATTATCACAGGAGATAGAAAGATACATAAATATTACTCTTGCAACTCGTGTTGCAAAACCAGTTAGAAAAAAAAGGAGAAGAAGAAAAAAGAAAGATAGTGTGTTGTTTTTTTAAGTATTTAGCAGAAGATTGCTAAAACTGATTGGTATTTTTGTTAAAATCACATGGCAGATTTTGAAGCAAAGTATGGTGGTGGTTGTTTGAAAAATGATAGAAATAATATTATTAAAAATAAAAGTCATAACAATAAAAAGGAAAGTGAAAAAGAAGTGCTTTTTGGTAGAAATGCCTGTTTTGGATGTTTAAATGGAAATAATCGTAAAATATATGTTATATATTTACTATCAACAAAATGGGATGAATATTACAATTTAATACCTAACAAATACAAACAATTATGTAGAAAATGTAATGCATACGAGATGTTTTCAATAGCTCATGACGATAAACACCAAGGTATCGCCTTGAAGGTTTCAAAATATAATTTTTTATCAATAGATGATTTATTGTTAGAAGAAAACAATGGTGATTATACATATAGTAAACAAACCAAAGCATTATTCTTATTAGATAGGGTGCAAGATCCACATAATGTTGGTAATATTATTAGGACTGCATATTGCTTAAATATAGATGGTGTGCTTTTAACTGATAGAAGTTCATGCGGAATAACGAGTTCTGTTGTAAGGACATCCGCTGGATATAGCGAAAAATTAAAAATTTATAAAATAAACAATGCAATCCAAGCTGTTGAAAAACTGAAAAAAAAAGGTTATTGGATAATTGGTTTTGATGTAAATACAAACACGAAAGATAATTTAAATAGTGTTGTTAATAAATATGATAAATGTGTGTTTATTTTTGGTTCGGAAGGTGATGGTATGAGGGATTTATTAAAAAAAACCTGTGATATAATTTTAAAATTGCCAATGAAGGAGGATGCAGAGAGCTTGAATGTTGCTAACACAACTGCGATAGTTGGATGGGAATGGATGAATAAGATTACTATTTAAGCAACATTAAATAGTTATGTCTATTAATATGTGGTTTGGTGTTTTTTTATTTGTTTTTTTTAAAAATTTCTATTAAAATAGAGTAGTTTAAAAGATTTTATATGAAGATCAACAATGACATAAACACAAAGATAACTGATTTAACTTCACAAGAGGATAAAAATAAAAATAATATAATTTCATTAGATGAAGAAGTTGAAGAAAAAAAAATTTTAGAGAAAGAAAATGTTCATGACGAACAAAGTTTAGACAAACAGAATAATGCAAAAGGTCGAAATCAATTGAAAATGATAAGGCAAAAAATCAACAAGGCATCTTGGTTAAAATTAAATCTTAACACAAAATCAGATGGAGTAAAAATAGAAACAGATACAATTATAAATATGAAACGGAATGCTGGTGTTAATAAAAATTTATTTTCTTTTGATCAAAAAGATATAAACGAGAACAGAGTGGGTGAGTTAACAAATGATTTGTACAACTTTGATATAAAAGATGGTGTTAAAAAAAATAATACAACTTTTAAAGACGATGTGTTTGATTTTTTTCAGTATAAAAATGAAGATAAAACAAAGAATGTATTAAGTGGGCAAAAACGACGTCGTAATGACAAAAACGAGGTTTATGATGAAGAAGGGTTGCAGGATAGTTTAAATAATGAAGCTAAAAAACAGACTGAAATTAGTAAAAACGATCAACAATGTGTTTGAGTTGCGAAAAGAACATATTATAGTGATTTGTTCTTTCTGTGTATTACTGATGGATATTATCATTGCTGATTAAATTAAACAAATGAAAATATAGTACTTGCGTGCATATCGTGTTAATTTTGTGTGCTGGTTAACAAGATTAAAAATAACGATACTCATCTATATCATCATATATCAAATAAGTGCTTGCAATTTAATTATAATTCAATTCTTGTTTTAGTGTAAATATGTTAGAAATAATCCTTTTAGCAATTGTCGTATTGTTTTTGTTTAAGAAATTTAAATCTATTCTTGGAGAAGAATATGATAGCGAAATGTTTGGTTATGATGCCATTGTTATTGTGAAAAAGAAGATTAAGGAGGCAATTAAAGTTGATGTCAAAGATGAGTTATTAAAAGACGATTTTAAAGGTTTAGATGAGGCTTCAAAAAAGTATGCCGTTGAATTGAGTGATAAAATTTCTGGTTTTTCATTGGAAAAATTTACAAAAATTTCCTCAAAGGTTTTAGAAAGTGTATTAAAAGCTACAAATGAACATAATGTTGATGAAATAAAGAAGTTTTTTTCTAAAAAGTTAGCTGATAATATTATATCATCTTTTGACGAGCAGGTTAAGGATAATATTGTCTTAGTGTCAATGAATAATGTTGAGATAGAAAATATTATTAAAAACGGAAGTACATATTCTATCAATGTTGTTTTTACAATGCAACAAATTAACTATACTACAAAAAATGAAGATGGTGTTGAGAATGTTGTAGATGGTAGTAAGCACGAAATATTGGATGTAAAGGAAAGGTGGTGTTTTGTGCATAATATGAATTCTGGAAATAATACTTGGTTTATAGATAAAGTTGATGAAATTTTATAAACATATTTTTTCTTATATTGGCATATTATGTAGTTTATCGTTAATTGTTGGCTGTTTTCCTATAAAAAGTAAAAAAAGTTCTTCTTCAAATATTATTTACAACAAGAACAATAACAGCCATAAACGAGGTTATTATCATATATCAAACAAAAAAGGAGGAGTGAAGGCTGATATCACAAAGCAGTATATCAATACAAATATCTCATCAATAACACTCGAAGAAAGCATCTTTTTGGAGGATATTGATTTTGGTTTTAAGAAAATTGACGGCAAAGATGTTGCTGTTGGTAGAAAGTTGTATATGTATAATAATTTTTCAAATAAACCATTTGATTTTGATAGGGCGGATTTAATGGGAGAAATTGGACAATGCAGAATAGAGCAAAAAACCTTAATAGAAGACATCACTGATGATGGGCAAATAAATGGGTCAGTGGATTCGCAATGCTTAAAGAATAGGAGACAATTTAAAAAAGGACAAATGAAGTTTAAAGAAGCATCTTATTCTGAACTTGAAGATTGGCAAGGCGATGATTTTAGAGATGCTTTGTATGCCTTTTTGCAGAGTTGTAAGTCATTTAAAGGCAACAAATCAGTTGGTTCAAAGACCTTTACTATTGGAACGGAGGCTGATTGGAGAAAAATATGCGAAATTGGCAAACGATATTATAAAAATGGCTATTCAAAAGTATTCTTTGAAAGGTATTTTTCACCATTTCAAATAACAGATGTTAGTGGTAAAGATACAAGTAAATTTACTGGATATTACATCTGGGAGCTACCAATTTCGTTGAAAAGAACTGAAAAATATTGGTATCCAATTTATGGCATGCCACCTGAATGTAAGAAAAATCAAGCAAAATGTCCTTCGAGGGATGAAATAAACCAAGGTGCACTCGTTGGAAAGGGATTAGAACTTGCTTGGGCAAGCAATCCAATGGATGTCTATTTTATGCAGGTGCAGGGGTCTGGATTTGGTATTACAGAGAACGGGCAGAGTGTAAGGTTTAATTATGCTGGTAAAAACGGGCAAACATTTAGGACATACAGTGAATATATTAAACAGCATAAAGGCTTTTGTCCTGTAAGTGGATATTATGAAATAATAAATTGGCTAAATATACATCCAGATAAAGCCCTGCAAGCGACAAGCATTTGTGATTCTTATGTATTTTTTGCAAAAAAATCTGGTTTAGAGCCTGTCGTTGGCTCACAAGGCACACCATTGGTGCAGTCAAGAAGTATTGCCATTGACCCAACATACATACCTTATGGTGTTCCAATGTGGATACAAACACATTTGGCAATTTTAGACACAGATAATCGTGATGATGATAAATGGGTGGACTGGAATAGATTATATGTAGCACAAGACACTGGCAGTGCGATAAAAGGTGTTGTAAGAGCTGACTTGTATATGGGACATGGCAAAAAAGGTGAATTTATAGCAAAAAACCAGAATTTTTCAGGTAGTTGGTATATGTTAATACCTAATTCACTGGTTGATAAGATTAGGTAGGCTTTTTGTGTAATTATTTATTGTGTTAACAATCAATTTTTTGCATTTAATTTTAGATGAGTAAATGTTTTTATTGTGGTAAGTAAAAAGATTATTGTAAACAATAATGAGCGGTTAGATGTATGTTTGTCCAAACATTTTAAACAAGATTATTCAAGGGTAGAAATGCAGGATTTGATAAAAAATGGTAATGTTAAAGTGAATAATATTATAGTTGGCAAGCCGTCATTTTGTGTAAAAAACAAAGATGTTGTTGATGTTGCATTTGAGCCAAAAGTAAAAGATACTTTTTTACAACCAAAGGAGATGAAAATTGATATTGTTTTTGAAAATGAAAACCTATTAGTAATAAATAAGCCGGTTGGGCTTACAGTGCATCCCGGTGCTGGAAATAAGAATAACACACTTGTTAATGGGTTGTTGGATTTACAAAATAAAGGTAAAATTACTCTCTCTAATGAGAGGGGTTGTGAAAGAATTGGCATAGTGCATCGTTTAGACAAGGATACCAGCGGTTTAATGATAATTGCAAAACACAATAAAGCACATCGCCTGTTGGCGGAATTGATAAAAAATCACGAAATTGATAGGAGATATTTGGCATTGGTTCACGGAGTTCCTGTTCCGCCGATTGGTAAGATAGAGGAGTATATGTGCCGTGATAAAAAATGTATTCAAAGGATGAGAATATGCGATAAAGATGATGATGGGGCAAAATTTTCGGCCACAAATTATAAGATATTGAAGGTTGTTGATAATGGTAAAAAAAGTATTGTTGAATGTAAATTGGAAACAGGCAGAACACATCAAATTCGCTTACATTTTCAATCGATAAAACATCCTTTGGTCGGAGAACAAATTTACACACAAAGCAATTTACGACAAATTGATTTAAATGAAGGATACACACATCAAATGTTGCATAGCTATAAGCTGTCATTTAATGACCCAGTGAATGGAGAAAGGATTGAGCTTGTTGCATTAAGTGAAATATTTGCTACAATTTTGTAGCAAGTTTTGTATGGAGGAAAACAATATAAAACCAGCTGTGAAAGCAAATGCCGTTGAAGAGTTGTTGACTAAAGGTGTAATTAAAAAGCAAACATTTGACACGAAGTATAAAGTTGGTGGATGTTGCGGATTTTTTGGTAAAAATAAGCAAAAAGAGAGGTTATACTTTATGGGTTCTGTTTATCCTGATACGAATGTATTGACAGGAAGCAAAATGAAAAATAGTTCGTTAATTAAAAAACCAATCAAGCATCTATCACACGGAAGAGAAGCCAGTGTGGCTACTAATTTTGCAACATTATTTAATTTTGATGAAAGCAATAATGCGGTTATTCAACAACCGTATAATGGAGATCCATCGATATTTGGTATTATGTATAAAGATTATGATACTTTGTTTTATGGCAAAAACGATTCATTTGGGGAATCCAAGGTTGATGGTGTAATGCAGGGAAAAGAAGAAAATAAAGGAAGATATGTTAATGAATGTCATAACAAAGTATATTTTGGCCGAGACTTAAATAAAGAAAATGACTATTTACAAAGGTTTGATAACTACGAACAACGAATACGGCAGACAATCGCACTTACGAAAGAGAAATTAAAAATTAACGATATTTTTAATGAAAGCAAGCAAGAGGAAATAGAGAAAGAACTGTTAAATAATTTTAATCTTCAATACAAAAATAAAAAAAACGATGATGATTTTCGTCTTGTTATGATTGACAAAAACAATAAAACATTAGAAATTGGCACCAAGAAAGGTTTTTATTGCACATTCTCCGTTGAAAAAGATGCAATTTTGGATAAAAGTGGTATAAATAAATGTAATGAATTCGTGTCTATAAAAGATGCAGAGGTTGCCTCGGCCTTCTTTTTCTGCGATAAAAATTCATTAGAAGATTTTTTTCGTTGCAATAAAGATAATCATGATATGTCATCATATGATTGTAAAGCGTTTCGTGCGAGAGAAGATGCTGAAGAAAAACAAAAATATATTAATAAAGAAAATAAGAAAACATTCGGTAAAACAGAATGGGACAAATTTTGTGATGATTTTTATAAACAATACGATGAAAATTTTCGTAATCTTTTAAATTGTCAAAAACAATTAGGTTTGCCATATATACCAATTTTATACAAAAATGATGAATTAGGTTTTAGACTTGAAAATATGAAATTATCTGTATTTGCCAAGAAAATCAATGCTGGTTTCATTACGAATAACCAAAAGCGACTATTTAGTGAGGCTGAAATTCAAGAACTTAAAAAGTTTGAAAATCAATTCGTTTTTGAAGGTATCAATGACTATACAGAAGTTGAAGTCAGTAACAACAATAATACAGAAATAAATTTATCTAATACACAAACTGGCAATCGGCGACACCGAAGTGGAGAAAAAATAACTTGTTGCAACATAATATAACAACAATTTCCATATAGAGAATTATGCAGAAAGTCTATATAATTTTATTGCAACTAAAAATGATAATTATTGTGTTGCGATATGATTAACACCACATATCAACAAATAAGAAATGAATTTTTAAGTTTTTTTAAAGACAAAGGTTGTGTTGAGGTTAAATCTTCATCTCTTGTGCCAGCAGGGGATAATACATTGCTATTTACAAATGCAGGAATGAACCAGTTTAAAGACAGATTTGCTGGCTTACCAAACAGCGGTTTTGATGATATAACAAGGGCTTGCAGCTGTCAAAAGTGTGTGAGGGCAGGGGGCAAACACAACGACCTTGATAATGTAGGTTATACAAATCGCCACCATACATTCTTTGAAATGCTTGGCAACTTCTCATTTGGGGATTATTTTAAAGAAGAAGCCATCGCTTGGGCTTGGGAGTTCGTCACCAAAAACCTGCAACTTCCAAAGGATAAATTGTATGTCACGATTTACCACACAGATGAAGAGGCATTGCAGTTGTGGAAAAAACACATTGACGAGAGCAGAATTGTTAAGATTTCCAGCGACGACAATTTCTGGACGATGGGCGACACAGGACCTTGCGGGCCTTGTAGCGAGATATTCTATGATTTCGGCGAAGGCACAAAAATCAGGGGTGGAAATATGGAAGGCGGAGTTGGCGAAAACGACCGCTATATGGAAATTTGGAACTTGGTTTTCACTCAATTTGAGCGGTTCACAAACGGCGATTTGAAGCCACTAAAAGCCAAAAACATTGACACCGGCTCGGGTTTGGAGCGACTGATTGCAGTGGCAGAGGGCAAAACCGACACTTATGAAACCTCGCTGATGCAAGCAATCATCAACGACATCAAGGAATATGACCACCGCACCGGCGATGCAATCAAGGACGATGTCCCGCTGAGAGTGATTGCCGACCACATAAGAGCAATGACTTTCTTGATAAATGATGGGGTTTTACCTTCAAATCTTGGCAGAGGATATGTAATGCGAAGGATTATTCGCCGAGCCATCCGCTATGCTCATCAAATCAACAAAAATGGGGGCTGTTGGCTTTACAAATTGACCGAAAGTGTGGCAAAAACAATGGGGCAGGCATATCCAGAAATTGTTAAAAACCAAAAGTATATCCAAGCAGTTATTGAGCGAGAAGAAAGTTTGTTCCTCAAAACTCTTGACAAAGGAATGGAGATTTTGAATGAGGTGATTGGGAAGATGGAAGCATATGGAAAATAACAAAAAAATTCAGGAAATACCTTTTGATATAAGTTTTTACTTTGGGTTGGCTGATGAAAATAGACATTCAGTTGACCATGAGACGATTAATAATTTGGCAGAATTTATCAAAAGTATTTTTCCAGAAGCAAAAATACAAGTAAAAACAGAAGACGGTAGTTGTAAAGTTGTTTTAACTATTATTGTTGGTGAAGTTATTGTTGCTTTTGCAATTATTGGTGGCGTTGCTGTTTATCAGCATTATAAAACAGAAAACCACAGAATTGATAAAGAGTATGAATTAAAACAACAACAAATTGCAAATGGTGAAAAAGGTATAGATACTAATATACAAAAAACATCGCCTTTTATTAAAATTGAAAAATTAAATATCGGTTCATCAAATCAAATTGGCAATAACAGTAATATTTTTTCAAAACTTATTAGAGATAACTATACATATGAAGCAAAAGCGTATAATGATATTAGTAATAATTTTGAAACAGAAGAAGAATTAAAAACTTTTAATAATTTTGTAGAAAAAAGAAATAGAGCGCATAAAAATATTGTTAAAGAACAATGCGAAAGTTTTAAAATAGATGATGAAGAATTTAAAGAAATTTTTAATAAAAATACGAAAGATAAATTTAAATTACAAACAATAAGATTTGATAAAAAAACAAACAATATTCCTTTTAAAACTAATATTAGTGAAGTCAAAGTAAATGTTAATGCAAATGGAATTCCAAGTATTGGTTTTACAGAGGAGAAAGAAAAAGAAATTATGAATAACGAACAAATTAAAAATGAAATATCAAAATTGAAAGAAGAACAATTAAAAAATGTTCCTGAAAAAATAAAAAAAAGAATAGTAGAGAAAGAAAAAAAAGATATAAAAAAACAAAAAAAAGAAGAACTAAAAAAGATGGAAAATTGTCCAATGTTGTTTAAAAATGTTTAATTTATGACCAATCCAAATGTAATCAAAATCAACAACCAAATCGTTTTTGAAAATGGCAAATTGAATGGCGGATTGTTGTCGTTTATGCTTTATGACACCTACGGCTTTCCGTTTGATTTAACACAGCAGATTTTGCGGGAGCACAACATTGAAATTGACGAGGCGGATTTTGAGAAGTATTTACAGGAGCAAAAGGACAGGTCAAAGGGCGACAGGGTAAAAAATGATGCAACTTCTGCCAAGAATAATGAGATTTGGAGCAGTGTTGCCGAGCAGTTGAAGTCAAGATATGGTGCCGATTTTACTACTGAAAAGTTGTATTATCAAGGTGCGACTGAATGCGATGCAAAAATTTTGGCTATTGTTAAAGATGGAGAAATGGTTGATGCTTTGCAATCGGGCGAGCAAGGTTTTTTGGTTCTTGACAAAACCTGTTTTTATCCTTGCGGTGGCGGTGAAGTTGGAGACAAAGGTGTAATTGGTTCGTCCATTGTTGTTGATACTCAAAAATTCAAGGGCGATATAATAGGGCATTCTGTCAAAGCAAGAGAAGATTTGCGAGTAAGCGATGCTGTAAAATGTTTGTCGTTTCGCAAGAGGGTTGGTAATAACCACACAGCGACACATCTGTTGCAATCAGCATTGAGATTGGTTCTTGGAGAGCAGGTGCAACAAAAGGGTTCACAGGTTGATGAAAATGGTTTGCGGTTTGATTTTTCAAGCACTCGGGCAATGACTGCGGAGGAAATCAAAAAGGTGGAGGAGATTGTGAATGGTTGGATTGCTGATTATTTTCCGGTAAGTGCTGTGGAGATGTCAAAAAGTGAGGCAGAAAAGTTGAATGCATTGCACTTTTTTGAAGATAAATACGGTGAACGAGTTAGAGTTGTAAGAGTTTTTGACCGCTCTGGAAAAGCAATCTCAACGGAATTTTGTGGTGGAATTCATGCAAAAAATACCGGCGAGATTGAGGCATTTGCTATTGAAAGTGAAAAGGGCATTGGCTCTGGGGTGCGGAGAATTACGGCAATTACCAGTGAAAATGCTTGTCAGGTGCTGGCAAATTTTCGTGATATGAAAAGCTCATTTGAGATGATAAAAGAAGAAATGATGAAGTATAAATCGACACCAGCCGTGCAAGAAAGGATGGAAAAGGTGTTTAAAATGAGAGATACCGCACAGCTCGTGAATGGTGTTGTTTATTTGCAAGGACAAGATATTAACCAAGAAACTGCCAAGATTGTCGCAAGGATGACAATGGTTAAAGAAAATAAACCAGTATTTATTGGTGTTGATAATAAGAGCGGAGAGCAGTTTTGTTATATGGTTTGTTTGAAAGATAGCAAGATTGGAGATAAACCACTAAATTGTAAAGAATTTATGCAAAAGATTATTGATAAAACTGGCGGAAAAGGTGGAGGGGTTCAAAACTTTGCACAGGTTGTGCATAATCAAAAGGGGATAGATTATGCAGAATACATACGCGAACTGGACTAATTTAAACCAATGTTATTGGTCTGTCCGTTTGCATGATATAAATTTTGTGGTCCAACGTTGATATTATTTCCAATATTGTTGTTTTGATTGTTATTTATTGCATTGATAGTATTGACAATATTTTGGTTTAGTTCTACATGATTTTGTTGAAGAAAATGTATACTTGCTTGAAAACCGTTTGCAATTATATTTAATACATTTTGCCAATTATTAGTCTGCATACCAAGTATGTCGATATTTCCTGGATTTGTATGATAATTTCCTTCTAATGAAATTACGGCATTATATCTGCCGTCATTGTTGAAAGAAAGATGAATACTTGGTAATTGCATAGCTTCTCCATTACCAAGCATGCCACCGTTATGAATTTCAACATCTATACCATTAGGTAAGCGATTTCGTAATTCTTGAACAAAGTGCTGTATATGCGGATCTTGATCTGCGTGAGTGAAGTTGAATTGTTGCTGATTAGCAATATTTTGCACATTGTTAGCTAACTGCATGTTGTTTTGTTGCAGTATATTATTAGCAAAATTTGGTTTCTCGTCATAAGGCATATAAAAAATAATAAAACTGATATAAAAGTATCAAAAAAAATCTTTCCTGTCAACATAATTATATTTGACTGATGTAGATAGATAATTTTTTTCTAATCATAACTGTATATTTCATGTAAAACAAAATTCTTGAAAATAATATAATTTTTATTCTTTAAATTGGATATACATTTTATAAATACTTTGGAACGATGGCCGAGTGGTTTAAGGCGCACCCCTGGAAAGGGTGTATGGTGAATAGCCATCCAGGGTTCGAATCCCTGTCGTTCCGCCATTAAAGTAATAATTTATTTAACAGCCAATATCTGTCCGCTGTGTTAAAACAAATTCTTGATTTTTTCTATAATATATACAACAGCTTAAACCTTATAAAAGGTGTTATTTAAAAATGATTGTATATCTAATATTGCAATAAGTTAGTTTTCAATAAGATATTTATTTGATTTAACAAGAGTTTATTTAAACATAGCATATCTGACAATAAATTACTTGATTATTATAATACCTTTAAACATAAAAACTTATCATTTTGGATGGTTAGCTCAGTTGGTAGAGCATCACTTTGACGTAGTGAGGGTCACAGGTTCGAGTCCTGTACCATCCACCATATTGGTTTTATCTATTTGTTGTTATTTACTACCATTACCACCGCCACCAATCTGTGCACCTATTACTTCCTTTTTTCCATTGTTTAGTAATTGTGGTTTAATATTTGCACTATTGTGTTGATCTATTGATATCTTGATATTTTTTGCTTTGTTTTCATTTTTATTTATTTGATCGATATCTGAAGCAGATATGAATTTTGCATTTAATTTATCGGTATTGTCTTTTGGCACAACTGCTATGTGCTCGTCTGCCGGTTCATCTTCCAACTCTTCTTCGTTTTGTTTTTTAGGGTCGCTTAATTTGCCTTGATTAATATCTTTCGATTCGTTATCAAACTTTTCATTTGCTAGTTTGTCAAGTTCTTCCGTCGATATTTCTTTTTCTTCTTCATTTTCTTTGTCTTTCTTTTTAAAGGCATTTTTGATGTTATTATTTTTCAGTTTATTTGTTTTGTTTTCTGCTTCTTTCTTATCCAACAATTTAGTTGTATTGATGTTTTTGTTATTATTGTTTTGCTCGTTTATGTTTGTTTGTTGTGTGTTTTGACTTGCGGATGTTGATACTTGTTTGCCTTTGTTATCAATTGCTTGTGTCTCATTTTTACCATCTAATACTTGTGTAAGTTGAGATACGATATCGTTTTTTTCTAATGTTGAAAGATCAGATCTCAAATCGGATGTATCTTTTGTCATCGATTGATAATTGATTTTCCCTTGTTCGTTTTTTTGTTTAATGACATCAAGATTTGTTTGAACTTGTTTAAAATTATTATCCAAATATGTCTTGATGATTGTTTGTAGTGCCACATTGAGTTGATTAGATTGTTCTTCCAGTTGTTTTTTATTATCTTTTTGAATTCCAAAAAAATCTTTCACACCATTGATAATCATTTGAATTACTTTTTCTATTTCACTCTTTTTTGCTTCATCTTTTTCTGTTTGTGCTTTTTGATGTAATAAATTTGTGACTGAATGCACAATATCGGCCAGATTGCCACTTATTGTTTCATTTTTGCTATTTTTTATATTAACATTACCAAAACTGGCAATCTCATTTGACCCTATTAAACCTTTTTTTATAGCATTTGATTTTCCTGCGGCACTTATGTAGTTATTGTTCCTCATTATAGTGTTTCGACCTTTCATTTCATTTTTTTCCCATTGCATAAACTTGTCTTGTTCGTACTTAATGGCACCATTAAGTTGCTCTTCTAAATTTTTTATTTCTTGTGTATACTGCTTTATTTTTGGATCTTCACTCATTTTTTTTTCAAAATCTTTATCATCTCTGTGTTTTTTGGTGTATTTTTGTATTGCATCAGCCATTTCCGCTCTTTTCTTCTCTAATGCTTTTTGATATATATTCTGTGTTTTCTGAATTTTATTTTCCACTTTCAGCATTTCTTCATATACTTTTTTAGCATTTTTTGAATATAGATGAATACCATCTTGTACTCTATCTTGTTGAAATAAATCTGCACACGAAAATAAATATGTTCGTAATTCATCGAATGTATAATGGTAATTGTTTTGTTGTTGCATATTTTATATCGTTATAATAATATCTTTTTTTTTCTACGAAAACAAGTTTTATTTATTGAAAATAACAAAACTGATAGAATAGTTTTAACAGAATGGCATTTTATGCTGAAAATAAATAATACCATTGGCGGAATGATGGATTTTGTGCCAATGGATAAAAAAAATGTAAGAATGTATGTATGTGGCCCAACTGTGTATAATAGGATACATATTGGGAATGCAAGGAGTATTGTTATTTTTGATGTATTGTTTAGGTTATTGAGGAACATATACGGTGCAGATTGTGTTAAGTATGCAAGAAATATAACTGATATTGATGACAAAATCATTAAAGCATCAATAGATAACAATATTACAGAAACGGAGTTAACACAAAAAACAATAAAATATTTTCACGAAGATTGTGAGTATTTAAAATGCTTGCAACCAACTTTTGAGCCAAAAGTGAGCGAAGAGATACCTGAAATCATTAAAACAATAGAAAAGATTATTGCTAACGGACATGCTTATGTTGAGAATGGAAATGTTATGTTTTCAGTTGAGAGCTATGCTGAATATGGGCAATTATCTAATAGAAAAATAGAAACTAATATTCAAAACGAAAGAATTGCAAAAAGTGAATATAAACACAATCAAGATGATTTTTTATTATGGAAAAAAACAGAAGAGGGGATCACTTGGGATAGTCCTTGGGGTAAAGGTAGACCCGGCTGGCATATAGAGTGTTCTGCTATGTCAAATAAATATCTGGGTGAGAATTTTGATATACATGGGGGTGGAGCGGATTTAAAATTTCCGCATCACGAAAATGAAATAGCACAATCAAAATGTGCAAATATTGGCTCCGTTTTTGCAAAATATTGGATACATAATGGTTTTTTAATGGTTGAAGGACAAAAAATGTCAAAATCACTTGGTAATTTCATTATGGTAGATGAAATTAGAAAACAAGGTGTTAATGGCAATGTTTTGCGATTAGCCTTACTAACAACTCAATATAGAAAACCAATGAATTTCACTAATAAACTGCTACAAGATAGCGAAAAAATGTTGTATAAATTTTCAAAATGTTTAGATAAAATTGATAAACATGAACTTAATGGTTTTGTATTAAGTGAAGACGACATATCTTCATTGTGTCAAGATTTAAATACTACCAAGTATATTGCTGATATAAATAAAGCATTTAATGATAAACAATATTTATTGGTTATAAAAATGCTTGATTTTATTGGTATTGATTTGGTAAATTTTTAAAAAGGTTGGTTAAGAGATTTTGTTGATTATTTTGTTGATATGGCTTATAATAGTGTTGCTCCGTTGGAAAATTTATTTGTTTTTGACATTGAAACGATACCTGATATTAGTTTGGCAAGTGAATTGTGTGGTGGAATGCTAAAAAATCCAGCAAATGAAATGGACGGAAGATATACAAAAGACGAGATTGAAAAAATGTCAGTTTTTGAAAAAGAAGATTTAATGACGAGGTATCATTTGGAGCAACATAAAAATGATTTTCTCCGTCAACCTTTTCATAAGATTTCCTGTATAAGTTATTTAATTGCCGGAATTGAATATGATGATTTTGGAAAAGAGAAATATGTTTTTAAAAAACTGGAAAGTTGCAGTTGCTTTGAGGATGTGAAAGAAGAGAAAACTGAATATAGTTGTGCGAATGGAAGTGAGAAGAGGGTAATTGAATACATTTGGAATGTATTAAAGCATTACAAACCAAAAATCGTGTCGTTTAATGGTAAGATGTTTGATATAAATGTGCTAAAATGTAAAGCATTGAAGTATGGGATTGATTGCGGGTGGTATTTTGAATATGGCGGAAAATTTGATGGTTATGAATACCCTTATGCAAATTCTCACTTTGATTTGTTGTATAAATATGGTGCTTATACATTGCACGAGATGTGTATAATGTTAAACATTCCTTGTAAGTTGGGTGTTGATGGTTCAAGAGTTAGTAGTTTATATTATGAAGGAAAATATAAAGAAATTTGTGAATATTGTGAGACAGATGTGTTGGCAACATATTTAATATATTTGAGAATGGCATTAACACAAGGAATGATTGATAAGACGGAATATAATAAGTGTATTATTGATATCGAAAATGATTTGATTGCAAAAAAAGATAAAAAGAATGGTTTAAAAGAATTTTTAGATGCTTGGCATAGATTAAATCCAGATGGTATTATTCTAAACTAAATTAATAATGTAATCAATATTTTCGTATGCTTCCTGCATTGTATTGATTTATGCCGGTGGTGTTATATTTGGTAGCCATTTCGTTGTTTATGTCTTTTTGTGTTAGTTGATTATAAGGTGGCATATAAGTATAACCACCAACATAAGGTGTTTGAGACAAAAGATTGAGTTGTGATGCTTGCTCCTGTTCTTCTATATCTTGTTGTTCGTTGTTTGCACTTGCCAGAATACATCCGCCACCTATACCAAGCAAAGCACCGCCACCCAACATTGGGGCACCAATCTTCATATACTTAGGAAAATCAACATTTTTGAGCTTGTTGATTTCTTCTACTGATATATGTTTTATGGTTTTTACTGGATATTTACTAAATTTTCCATTTTTTCCAGCCTCAAAAACATCAAAACAATCTTTCGCTTCGTTGTAAACATATTTCATTTGTTTACCATTTTCTTTAAAGAAAATTTCCTTACCATTATTTGAAGTTAATTGTAAAGTTGCTCCTGATTTAGAACTGAATTGGCTTTCTTCAAAAACATTGAATGTATTTGTTTCTTTGTCAAAAACTGCTTTTAATGTTTTTCCGTCTTGCTGGAATGTAATTTGATTACTTGTCCGTTGTGATTGTAATTTTTGTTGTAAATCATCAAAGACATCTTTATTCCATTCGGCAGATATATTTTGTGCTGGATTTGTTGAAAATTCTCCTTTGTCATTTTGTTCAAATAAATTATAAGTCTTGCTATCTTCGTCAAATACAGCTTTATATGTTTTACCGTCTTTTGTATAAATAAATTCATTGCTTGATTGCTGTGTTTGTAGCTTTTGCTGTAAATCACTAAAAAGTGTATTATTATCACCGCCAGATGTAATTGATTGCGATGGTGTTGTGTTAAAGCCATCGGATGTTTTTTCATATATATCCCATTTTTTCGTATCTGCATCAAATACAGCTTTGTTGCCATTCTCCAGAATAAGTGTATTACTATCTTTTTGTGCTTGTAGTTTTGCTTGAAGATTTGTAAAATCAGTGTTATTTTCAGAAGTTATGGTTTTAATTGGGTTTTCACTGAATTTTCCACTGTTGTCTTTTTCAAATAATTTGTATGTATTTGTTTCTTTGTCAAAAACTGCTTTATAATCTTTACCATTTTCACTGAAAGTGATTTCATTGCTATTTTTTTGTGCCGTTAATTTATCATTTAATGTATTTACTGTATCATTTTCTGCATTGATTTGTTTTTTTAATGTTTCATGTTTTGGGTTGTTTTTTTCTGCTTCAATTGCATCGTGTCTACTCTTACAAGCTTTGTAGATAAAAAAAATTGCACCAATAATGGCTAATGTTGCAAGAATAAGAAGTATAATGCCAATAGCTTTTTTGATTTTTGCATTTTGTTTTTTCTTTTTAAAATTGTCCACTTTTGGATTTGAATACCATATACTATCCATTTCTTCAATGGTTGTGGCCTCGAGTATTTTATTGGCTTTTTCTTTATCGCCTTTGTCCATAGCCATGTTCCATAGGTCTTCTTTATACCATTTTGCTTGTAGAGATGAAGATTTGGAAACTTTCTTCATATATTGTTAGTTGTTTAACGCTTTTATTATAGTTAATAATACATATATTGCAAATTTAAAGTTGTTTTACAATGATTTCTTTGTATAATGACGTAGATAAATAAATGTTAATATTATTCAAACAGAGTTTAAAATATAGTATAAGTTGCATGCTGTGTGTGCTAACTATAAAAACAGCCACAGCTGATGACATTAAAATGCCAGTCTCAACATATAGGGCACTATATGCTTATAGTGGTAAAATTGATACAAATAATTCTAAATTAGATGACAATATCGACGATGGTGTTAAAAATGATGTTAAAAATAAAAATGATAACAACCAGATGTTTTCATTTGTCAACAATATAGATAATGTTGAGGCGAAAAAGAAAGACAAACAAGCTAATGTAAATAAATACAATGATACATTTATTTTTGCGGGTATTGGTTTTGGAACATCTGGATTGGGTTTGAATGCCGGTGGTAATTATAAGATGTTTGGTATCAGGTTTTCAGTTCAAACATTACAAATTAACTCACCTTTAAAAATTAACAAGAAAGTTTCTTTAAAACTATTTCATGGAGGAGATTATGGTGTTGATTTTATGTTAAGACCAACAAGCTATTTGCATATAGACATTGGTTTTCATTATTTTAAAAATATTGTTAGTGTTTATTATAGAAACACAGATCTTCTTCGCAATATTGGATTGAGGGGTTATAATCTCACGGCGGGTGGAGAAGTTGATGTAAAAATAGGAGATAAAATTGTTCCTTATTTTGGTTTTGGCTTTAATATTCGTTTATTTGCACAATTATATCTGGATATAGACTTTGGAATTATGTTAACAGGTGATTATAAAATAAAATCATTTCAAGTTTATCTTGAAGATAGTGCTAAAAATCGTGCAGTTGTAGATGTTAACCCTTCATATAAAGACATTGAATACATAACAAATTATAAAGCAGAACAAAATAATTATAAAGTATGGCCAATTGCAAAGATAGGTTTTTCATATAGATATAACTTGTAGATTTTTACTATACATAAATATTTTTACAATACATAAACAATTCATTAACACATTTATGTTATGGTATAATTATCATTGCAGAACTTTTGAGAATTTTTAGTAAATCTTCTGGATTTTCAACGGTTATGAAATCAAGTGTGGCATCAACTTTAAAATTAGTTGGCAGTTGATTTGGAAATATTTCATCTAAATAAAGTGTTAAATCTTCAACACTGGCATTACTTAAATTAACAAATGTTGGATATTTTGGCATATACGGAAATTTTGGGAGTTGGTCTAAAAAGACAACTTTTCCGCCAAACATAGATGGCAATGAAAACTTTGTTCCTTTACTTTTTTTTGCTTTTACACCATCTAATTCAAATTGCTCTCTTGTTTTTCTACCTATCATATAGTCTATATCCGGTAGTTGTGTTAAATGTGTCTTTATTACATTTAAAAAATCAGGATTTAAATAAGACCATAGATTTATGTTTGGTGTAATTTTTTCCGTATTATACGACGGAACTCTTGGTATGTCTTTGTTGATTTTTGTGGTCTGTGTATCTTTTGGCATTAAACCTTTTATTGTTGCTGATGGAAATAAACTTTCTTTACTAATTAACTCAACTGATGGTATTTTATCTGTTATTATGTCAAATAATCCGCCTGCATTAGAAGAATTGATCGAAAATATTATTGAGAAACCAAACAATAGTTTGGCAAAAACATATCTATTTTTTTTATATTGTTTTTTGTGTGTTTTACTGATTTCCACCGAACGATTGTTGCATTTGTAAGACATATTGTGTTTATATCAAAAAAAATCATAAACACAATTTTATGATAAAAAAGAGTTATTTTTATGATGTGTGATTAAAAAAATAAAACTTGTTTTTTATTAAAGCGGTTATACTCATATTACATAAGTTGTGGTGAAGTGGCTGAGTGGTCGAAAGCGGCTTCCTGCTAAGAAGTTATATGGACCAAAATCTGTATCCAGGGTTCGAATCCCTGCTTCACCGCCACGATATTTGCAGATTATTTCATTATTTTTATATTAAAATCAACCTTTAATTATATTTTTGCTTTAATTATAGTGTATAGGCTTATATTTATATTTTTAGTTTTACATAAAGTTAAAAAAACATAAAATAACAAGACATTGTCTTCCGTGCAAATATGTGTTGTGGAAATGCTTTTTATGAATTAAAGATATGTCGTATTTTGATAATTTTGATTTTTCATTAAACAACGATATAAGGTATATCACAGAAGAGCAGGTTAATGCTTCTTATTACGGAGAATATGACGGATGTTATGAAAGTGATAATCGCGAACTACTTGGGGAGATTGCACTATGGCGGGCTGTTTTGTTGCAAGCTTTTATTGATTTAAAAAGTAAATCTAAAAAAAAACGAAATCAACCTATCATACAGGAAGCAAAAAATTGGTTTTTAAATAAAAATCAGGAAAATGTTATAGACATATGTGATATGGCTAATTGTAGTTATAATTTGATTAAAAATACCGCAAATGATATCTTAAAACAAGAGATTTCTTAATAGCTATTGTTTATAAATCTATTTCATCATAGCCCTAATATCTGCCAACTCTGATGGTAACTTTTTGTCACTATCAAGCCATTTTTCCATATTTTTTAATGATGCAATAATGGTTGCATGTGTTCTATTTAAAACTCTACCAATTTCTGGTAAATTTGCATTGTTAATGTTTCTCATAAATAAAATCGCAACATTTCTTGCTCTACAAATTTCTGCGGTTTTAATCTTAGATTGCAATGCTTCTGTTGTTGTTGAATAATATTCGGCTACTATTTTTACAATCTGTTCGTTTGATATATTTTTTTTGTTTTTTATATCATTTCCAACATCATCTTTTAATATTTCCAATGCAAGTGTTGAATTGAGTTCAAATTTTCTTATTGACTGCACTATTGCAAGCTTTTTGATGTAATTTTTTAATTCACGAGTATTGCAATCAAGATGCAAAATTAGGTCTTTTACTATTGAAATTGGAACATTCATATTTTTTTCAGCAATGTAATTCATTGCGATATGCATTTTTAAATCATTTTTATGATTATCAATTTTCAATGGCATTGCATTTGATAAAATTGTTTTAAATATACCATTATTTTCTATAAGGCTATTTGGTGTGGCTTTTGATGATAGTACGACAAATCTTTTAGTTTCTATTGCCAATGCGATGATTTGTTTTAATGCTTGTAATGTGCCATTTTTTCCAATTAAATCGTCAATGTCGTCAATAATAATAATTTCATTTGATAAAATGTTGTCTTGAAATAAAAAACTTGTTTGCCTCTGGACTGCTTCTACATAACTTCTCAAAAAATTTGATGCTTTAAAATAAACAACTTTTCCACCTGCCGATTGATAATAATTATTTATCGCCTGTAATAAATGTGTTTTTCCAACACTGCTTTCGCCGTATAATAAAACAACTGATCCAGCTTGTATTAACTCTTTATCATTCGCACAAGCTATTGATTGGCATACTTCAAAAGCTGTCATATTGTCATCATTGCAAACAAAATTTTTGAATGTTTTTTCATGCAAATGTTCGTTAAAATATAAGACTTCATTTTTTGGTTTTTCAATAAATACAGATGTATCGTCCATTATTTGCATTATATCATTGTTGTTAAATAGTGATGTGAGATTGCTTGAAAAAAAAGCTAAATAATTTTGAAAATCATAATTATCATTGAGTTCATTTTTATATCCATAGTTTGATAAAACTATATTTGGATTTACAAAACAAAATTTTACTGATATTTGTTTATTTTTCCAGATGTTGTTGATGATTTTATTTATTTGAAAACTATATTTTTCATTAACAATATTCGCTTCTTTACTTGTTTTACATAATATAATTAAATGTTTCTCGTTTGCCAAAAATAATACATTCTTAAATGATAGTAAATAGTTTCTAACTCCTATGTCTTTTTTTATTCTTGAATGTAGAAATAAATTAAATCGATTAACCAATTCTTGATGGTTACTGTTATGATTTTTTTGTTCGCAAATGCGAATAGTATTCTCCCTTTCCATTTTTTAAACTTTTAAACTATGACACCGACAAAAAAGAAAGAAGAAAATAATAAAATAACTAACAAATTAGAAAAGTTTAAAACAAACTTTGCAATTTGCCAAAAAGTCAAATGTCATTTTTTTGTAAAAGTAAAAAAATAAAAATAAATAGTTTTTTTGAAAATATTTTCTGCTATAACAGAGTATGGCTGATGAGAGATTTGTTGAACAGTATGAAGAAAAAGAAAAAAAATGTAAGAGATGGAAGGATTTTATTGACATAAAAAAGTCTATTGTATTCTGTTCGGCATTGGGAGGTATACTTGGTGCATTAGTTGGTATTCCTGCCGGTGGGGCTGTATGTGGTGGTGTAATGGGCACAAATGCTCAAGATAGCCTGAAGTCTTTAGTAGATTGGCTTGTTGGCCCAAGCGAAGATGATAAAAAAAATACGAATTTTATAAACAATATGAACAAACATATTTGTCATATGTTAAAGAATATGCAGGAAAAAATAATGAGGATGTCGATTTTGGTAAAAGCGCAGGTAATCTTCTGTCGGAGATACAGGAAGAAATAGAATCTTGTTATAATAATTATTGTAAGTTGAATAAAGATGACATGGATATCGATAGTGGTAAAATAATTAATGAAAATATTAAACAACGGAACCAAGAACTCAAGAATTTGTCAGATCGGGATTGGTATAGCAGTATTAGTGATACATGTAAAGATGTGCTTAAGAATGTTGGCAGTTTTTTCTTAAAAACAGGCAAAGGAAAAGTAGTTAAGAGTTTCAAACAAATAGTGCCCAACAAGCATATATCCCCCAATATGGATCCAAAAGATCAGCAATTTATGTTTAATTTGTATGAAAAAATAAGACATAAGCAAGAGATAAAAATTAATTTCGTCGATAAGTGTTCACAAGAACAAAGTGATAAAAATAGAGATACCAATTCAGACACATTATATCTGTCAAGAGAGATGTTTGAAAAAGTTTACAAAGTGTTCACTAAGACAAAATTTGAAAAAGAAAAAATGCCAACACAAACACATCTTAACCTTTTTACCCAAACATACACATTGTTATTTGGCGAAACTTGGAATACAAGTTTCCTAAAAGCTTTCAACAAACCAGATTTTTCTCGGGAAAAAGACATCTTCTCTTTGGAGGAAATACCACAGATGAAGTGGAAGGTAAAAAAAATGATGGTGAATGGAAAACTACGTTCCACGAAGAATGAAACAACATGTACCACGAAGACATTGGAATATTTTTTCGCTGACATCTCGAATTATATTCAAGACCATAGATACCAAGGTTTAAAAGGTAACACAAAATCGACAAGAGAAAAGACTAATGCCATTATTCAGTATAATAAGATTAACAAAGAGTCAAATAATTCAAGATCAAGCATTAACACATCAATAACATCAAGAAAATCGTTAGAGGCCTCTTCTAAAAAATAGTTTTTTTGAAAAAATGTAGTGTAAATTATTTTTCTTGACAAAAATACATAAGTTTTCAAGTATAAAGTGTGAGGATTATATCAAAAATAAAAAGTGTTTTTATATTGCTAATATTCATTCTATGTATTTGTGGTGTTTTGTTTATTCGTGATGCTTTGTTCCCAGTTAAAAAACAAGTTGAAAATATTATAAAACCATTGGCTGGTGAAAAGCAGGATTTGTCTGGTACAATGCGAGAGTTGGAAAAATGCCAATCGGAATTGTTTTTTACAAAAAATGATAACGAAAAATTAAGAGTAATGCCTGATGCCAGAAGGGATATAATATCTTTGTTGTTAAATATTCGTAATATTGAAGAAAAGATTGGCAGACAAAAAGACTTATCAAATGAGTGTGTTAAGTTGTTTGCTACTGCTTATAGAGTTCCAGATATACAGGAGATTGTTGTAAAATATAAGGAGACTTTATTTAATGCAAAATGTCAAATTGCCACAGAGGATGAGATTGTTGCACTTATTGTTCCATTTGAAATTAGTGTTTTAGATAAAAAATATGAAGATAAATCTAAAACAGAAGAGAATGGATTTATGAAGTTTGTTAATAAGGTTTTGCATAAAACTTCAAAGGCAACAAAAGAAATGAATATTACACACAATAGTCCACTTGAAAATTTGGTGATAAAAAAACAATATGAGAATGCTTTAAGGATGATTGAAGGGCAATACAATGAAAACTATAAAATTAAAGATAGTGATATTGATGTTGCCGTAAAACCTGAATATAAGATATTGCATGATGCACTTGAAAGTTTGTATATTATGAATAAAATGATAAGTGAGCTGTATACAGCTATTGAGAAAAGTGAAAATTATGTTTAATGTGTGATTTTGCAAAAAATATGGCTTTTATAAAAAAAAACAAAGACAAAAACATAAAAAAACATTATGATTATATAAATAAAGCTAAGTATACTATCAAAAAAACAAAGAGATTTTATAGAAAAACAATAAAAACAGCAACCTTTGGTGTCAAAAAAGTATCTTTTAGTATCGTAAAGCTCTTAATAAGATTTGGTTTATACAAAAAAATTCTTTTATTAAAGTTGGTTTTTATTATTGTTCCATTTTTGTTTTTCATTGTCGTAGACAATTTCGTCTTGGCTTTCATTATGACTATTTTTAACATTTTTATTTGTGCGGTGATTTTTTCATTAACTGATGTCAATAAAAACTTGGCTATGGTAAATGGAGAATTTGATTATGGAAGATACAAATATTTAAAATCAGTTAAAGAAACTATTGCAATTTTATTGGCTTTTTTCACTGTTATGATGAGTACTTTTTTTGGTCATTATGTTATTGATGACATAGTTGGGGTATTTGTTTAGTTTCCAGAACTGTGCAATCAAATTAAGTTTTTGCCATTATTGTTGTTTTATTTAAATGTCTTACTTATCTCTGCAATTTCATGTGCTATTTTTGAGCTTTTACCGGCACCCATAAATACAATTAGGTCTGTTTTATTGTCATTGACTATTTTAAGAAGTTTGTTGAATAGTTCATCTATATCAAGGCTACATTTTTGTGTATTTTGATTAACCGATTTGAGTTGTTGATATACATATTCATCGTTTATTCCGTCTATTGGTTGCTCCGATGATGCATAAATTGGCAATACAATGATATTATTAACATCTTTCATTGCTATTTTAAAAGCCTCCATTTCATCCCGTATTCTTGTGTATCTATGAGGCTCAAACACTATTGTTATGCCACTTTTTAAGTTATTACAACTTGCATAATGCTTGGCTGAATTGATACAGGCTGAAATTTTCTGTGGATTATGTGCATAGTCATCAACTATTAACGAGTGTTTTAACTTACCCAAGATGGTAAATCTTTTTTGTATGCCTTGAAAGTTGGAAAATAATTTTTTAACATCCCGAATGTCTTGCTTTAGCAGAACTGCAACACCAATAGATGCAAGTGTGTTTGAGACATTGTGATTGCCAAACATATTGCTTAAAAAAATGTCATTTATCTCCAATGTATTGCCGTATACACCATTGATGATGCAGTCAAATTTAATACCATTATTTGAATATCTAATATTTTTTGAATAAATGGTTGCTGTTGGATTATTTAAAGAATATGTTAAAACATTATTTTTAGTATTGTTTTTTAATACTCTGTTTGCAATATTTGTCCCAATCTCATCATCTACACAAATAATAGCACCGCTATTTTCATTTTTTGCAATGGCTTTTTCTGTAAAACTTAAAAAATAGTGTTCTAAATTTTCTTTTGTTTTATAAAAATCCATATGTTCTGGGTCTATATTTGTTATAACCGCTATATCAGCCGGCATTTGTTCAAAAGTGCCATCACTTTCATCACTTTCTATTACAAAATATTTATTTTTGCCAACAACACAATTAGAATGATTGTCATTTAATACACCGCCAAGTAGTATATTTGGTTGAAGTTTATATTCTTTCAGCATGTGTCCTATGATTGCCGTGGTTGTTGTTTTTCCATGACTTCCGGCGACAACTATATTAAAATAGTGTTGCATCAAAATTGCCAATAATTCACCTCGTTTAATTATTGGAAGATTTCGTTTTTTGGCCTCAATGGCTTCACAATTAACTTTTATATCAACAGCAGATGTGTATGCAAAAATATCACAATCTTGTATATTGTTGGCATCATGACCGATGAAAACTTGAATGCCTTTATCTTTTAGCATCAATGTGTTTTTATTTTCACATTCATTGCTACCAAAAACTTCATATCCGCAGGAATTTAACAGCAAAGCAAGCCCGCTCATTCCAATGCCACCAATTCCGCAAAAAAATATCTTTGGCTTATGTTCTCTGTTTATGATGTTAATTATTTCATCGGTTATCATTTCAATAAAATCATTTTATTGAGAGACAATTATGTTTTTATTTTCAATATTTTTAATATTTGTTTGTTTTGTATGTAAAGTTGCATTAACATTGATAATACTTTAAAAGCAATATTTACAATTAAAACACAACATAATTGATAATGCTTTTATTTATTAAAATAAAAACAACTTTTAATTGATTTTTATATTTTTTAAGTGTAAAATTCAATTGTTAGTTTAGTTATTATATGGCAAATAGAGAGAATGTTGTTAGAAAAGCGGAAAATGTTATAAATTTTCCATTGCAAAAAAGTAATTCTGTTAAAGGAGGCAACAATATTATTGATATGGTAGCCATAGAATGCTTTAAAAAGCTTGATTTTCAAGGCGATGTAGAAGAAGTTTTGGAAAAATATATGAATTTAAGAGATGAAATTTCTAAAAAAATTGGTGCTGTTAGTGTAGCGAACGAAACCATATCTCGTCCTAAATATGATGTTAATAACACTGTTTTTGATGATTACATTATTTGTCTGGAAGATGGCAAGAAGATGCAGATGTTAAAGAGGCATCTTTTAGCTAACTATGGCATGACTTTTCAGCAATACAAAGAAAAATGGGGATTGCCGATCGATTATCCTTATGTTTGTAAAAATTACTCAAAAGTAAGGCAAGATATAGCAAAAAAAAGAAATATGAAGAGAAAAGCTTAAATTTCTAAACATTGATTATTTGCTTATTTTGTCATTTTACTTGGTTTTTTATTTCAATAGATATTTTAGCATTAGATGTTGTCACAAAAAAACATCCATATTGTTAAATTCTTTTGGCTCACGGCGATAATAATGATATTAAGCTGTTCTTTTCCAGATATACACTTTGATTGCAGATGGAATAATCGTAGAACAAGAATCACTATGTAAGCTACCGGTTGCCTTTGAAAAATCCATATTCACGGTGCCATTACCATATGCAGTATATCCATTATGTTCGTATATAGAACTACTACAAGCTGGTGTTTGAAATATATTATTACTACTGTTTGATATTGCATTGAAAAATGCTCCAGCTGCGATGCTAAAACTTGATTCAGCAATCGATGGGAGGCAGGCTGATAATAGTGTTCCGCCATTAGATGTAGCGGACCATAAAGTTCTATTTGCCTCAATCATTTGCCAAGTGCCGCATCCAAGTTTGTTTTTTACATCATCTGCACTTGCAATGTTAACAGTTATGTATATCGAACCAATTGGCCAAACGGAATCACAAGTAGCAGACCAGTTTAGTCTCATATCATCTGCAAATGTTCCATAGCGGTAAGCCGTCCATCTATGTCCTTTATAGTCAATATATTCATAGAAGCGATATTGTGTGCTGGACGATAAAGCATTTGGTTCCTGTTGTGCCCGAATTGTTCTTATGTTTAGTTCTCCGGCTTTTGAAATAGGTAATTGCCAATTGCCGGAAACATTGTTGTAGTTGTTGTTAATACAAGCATCTGCTGGAAATTTATATTTACCCGGAGCCCATAATGCTAAGTTTTTGCTTTTTGTATCATCATTGATTTTATTGAGTGTGTTATTTGCAACATATAAACCATTGTTTTTGGCATCATCGGAACATGCATCTATGCCAAATTCTAATTCATCAACTCGTTGTTTGAGTTCATTTAATGCTTTAACAATTTCTTTGCTATCTGTTTTTAAACTTACATCTTTTTTTAACTGATATTGTGGTAAATTTGTAGCGGATAACGATAAATTATCGCTATTTGTTTTATTAACGGCATTTATTGATACAAGTTCGTCTAATGTTTTATATTTAACAAGATTATCAAAATTATTACTTGAATAACCTTGATGTATTATTCTTTCGGTTATTTGATTGCGATAATTCTCTACACAATTATTACTGGTGCTGTTAGGTGGTAATGTATTTTCTATTACATTGTTCTTGGTATCAAAATAACATTTACCAGTTTTTCCTTTTGACATAATAACATATGCAGTATTGTTTTCTGTTTCCGGAATTACACCGCCCAGTGAATTGCTGTAAATTGACAATCTTTTGATTGGCATGAATATTGATTGATACCTTGTGTCATTTGTTGTGAAATATACACTATATTTGCCATTGGCATTTTTGTTTTGATTGTTTTGACTATATGATGTTTTTTTATAATATTTTGTTTGTCCAGCATCAGTTACAAAAGGAGTGCCATTGCTAAATGTTAATGCTGAGTGTGTTATGTATTCAAAATTATGTCCTTGACTATCGTATGCATAGCTGTCTGGGAGACCGAGTGAACGAACAGGCACGACACCCCAAAGAACCATATTATTCGGGCAACAATCTCTACCATTGCTTGAAACACAACTATCGATAGTGTGTCCTCCGTCGGCTAACGATGTGCTATTTCCACAAAAATAATTTTCTTTGGAGTAGTTATATGGATTGGCTTTTAATTCTTTCAAATAGTCATCATTGCCAGTGTTTATGGTTGGATTTGCAGGAAATGGCAATCTGCCATTTATAGTAAAGAATTGCTGTAATGCTTCTTCTATTTTCTCCATTTTCTTTACATCATTTCTTACTTGCGGATTGGTTGAATGGTATGCACTTATTGTTGCACCAGCTATTGTTCCCATTACAGCAACAGTAACAGCCGACTCAACAAGGCCAAAAGAGAAAGTATTTCCAATTTTTTTTAAGCACTGAAAATTCATAATCAGTTTAATTTCATAGGTATTTAAATAATTTGCAACTGATAGAACATTATTCTATAATAACAATTGTTGTATGTCGATACGAAACACATTAAACGGAAGAACCATTACAAGATACAATGATAACGATGTACAGAAAGCACAAAATATCATTACTGAGCAGAAAAGGCAAGTTGATAAGAAGTTGCAAGATAGGGATAACCAGTTAAAAACTTTAATAGCACAATTGGATATTATCAACGATATTGATGGCTATGATGAAGCACGAAAAGATAATACAACAAGGATACAAAAATATCCAAAAGAAAAACTTTTGTTTTATTTTCCAAAAAAGGAAAAAAAGATATTAGCATGTTATGATGACGCTGGAAATATTAAAGATGATGATGAAAAATTGAATTTGCAATCTGTAATTAAAAATGCCATTTTTGATGAAATGAAAACATATTATGACAATGGCTATGATATTGATTTAAAAAAGTGGAACGATGATAAATTTCACCATAAAATTGTTTTAAGCAAATCTTGCAAAGTATACAATGGCCAAATATTTGATTACCATATCGGTCAATCTGACAAAACTATAAAGGATGTAATAGGTGATTATGTAATTAAAAAAGAAATTTCATATAGCGATGACGATCTTAAACAGATATGTATTTATGCCATCAATTCCGACAACAATAGCGAGCCATTATTAACAATTAAAGGTAATGCTATCACAATCTGTGACTGTTGGAGAGATGCAAATGGTAGTAGTCAGTATAAATGGTATCAATGTGATTGCGAAGACGAAAAAAATGTTAGTGAATTACAAATGATAGTTGCATATCTTGCACAGGCTGATTTGAAACAAATAGAAACTTTTTGTAAAAATTTAACACAAAATCTTAATAAGATTAATTTAGATTGGAGAGAAAGACGATGTAGTTTGTTTAAGGTAGATACTAATAATATAATAAAAAGCATCTCAAATGCTATAAAAGGTAAAATTATCCAATCAAACCCACAATCACAAGGTGATAACGTGGGAGATGTAAATAGTATAGCCAAAATAAATTTACAGACTAATGGTAGTAAAAGAAAATGCTGTTCGTGTTTATGGTAAAGTCAGAGAAAAATGTAAATATATTGCCATTATAACAACTATGATAAATAAAATACATCTATTTATAGAAAGTAAACCTCTTGCAAATAAAAATACAAAAATACAACTTCTGACATCGTAAAATAATGACAAGATATAATTTTCAAAACTTTAATTTAAATAAAGAAAAGGACAATAAAATGCTGGTAGCTATTGCTGTTTCTATGTTGTTTTTGACGGCTTGGAGTATGTTTTTTTCTCCAAATGAAGATGAATTGAAGAAGTTGCAAAATCAAAAAGTTGAAAGGCAAGAGAATGATATGCAAATCGGCATAAGCAGTGATGTCGTTGCCAATGAGAATGGTATTAAAGGTGTTGGCAAGGATGTTATTGAGAAGAAAAAGACAAACAATGAGAAAAAATTAGTTTTTATTGAGAATGATTTTGTAAAACTCGCTGTAGATGCTAATAATAATAGGTTGTCATATTTAATGCTGAAAAAATATGATAGTCATAAAGGTAATTCTGGTGATGGAAAAAAGAATGAAAAAGTTATTTTGCTTGATGATGAACATTTTGTTGAAAGTGGGTATATTGCGAATATTAACAGGAGGGATATGAAGTGGAGATTGGTTGAGGTTGTCAATTCTACAAGACAAAATGCGAAGAATAACAGTGATAAAAATAGAGGCGATACTATTGTTGTTAGTGGAGAAAAAGATGGATTTATTTTTACAACGAAGTATCGTTTAACTGATAAATATGTAGTTGAAATTGAGAGTGGTTTTCAAAATAAAACTGGTATTGCAAGAAAGATTAGGTATTATTCAAGGGTTTCATCTATTGATACGAAGTATAGAATAGAGAACTCTTATGCATTTAGGGGGATTGTTTCAAATTGCGAAAAGGACATTAGAGAAACAAATTATGAAGACATTAAAAAGAATTTATCAAATGAATATCCTTGTGTTGGCAATAATTGGTTGGCTATGTCCGACCAATATTGGTTGACGGCATTGATATCAAACAGCAATAAGCAACAAACCCAAGGTGTTAGATTTAATAATAATGAGAAAAAATATCAAATTGACATAAGTAGTGAAGAGAGACTTGTTGAAAACAATGAAAATGTTGAAGATAAGGTTGTCGTTTTTGTTGGTGCAAAAAATGTTGAAGAACTTACGGCTGTTGCAAGTAAATATAACGCAGAGCTTTTTGAAAAAACAATAGATTTTGGCTTGTTTTATTTTATCGCAAAGCCATTGCTGATTATCTTAAAAAAGTTAAATAATATTACAGGTAATTTTGGTGTTGCCATTATTCTTTTAACAATTGTCGTTCGATTGATTATCTTTCCTCTTGCCAATCGTTCATATAAAGCGACTGCAAAAATGAAAACTATTGCCAAACCACTTGAAGAGTTGAAAAAGCAATACAAAGATGACAGAAAAGGCTTGCAGATTGCAACATACGAGTTGTATAAACAATATGGTGTTAATCCCGGTTCCGCAATATTACCAATGATGTTGCAGATACCAGTATTTTTTGCTTTATACAAAGTGTTGGTTATTGCAATAGAAATGAGGGACTCTTCATTTTTATGGATAAAGGACTTATCATCACAAGATCCAACATCAATATTCAATTTGTTTGGTTTATTGAGTTTTCCAGCACCAGAGTTTTTCCATCTTGGGTTATTACCGCTTTTAATGGGTATTACTATGTTATTACAGCAAGTGATGACACCTATGGCCGGTATGGATAAAACACAGAAAAAAATGATGCTTATAATGCCGTTAATATTTATGTTTATGTTTTCTGGTATGCCTGCTGGTTTGATATTATATTGGTGTTGTAGTAATATTTTTACTATATTTCAACAAGCGGTCATTTTGCATAATACACCAAGTTCGAATGATGACGATGTTATTGACATAAAGAAGAATAAGTATATTGACAAGAAAAATAGTAATCATAAATAATCATTGTTTGTTAATACCTTATGTTTGATATTATTAAGACATTTATATTAGGTATTCTTGTAGACAAGCGATACAGGTTTATATTTATATTTATTGCAATATCATTGATATATCGTTTTTTTCTTTGGTTTGTTGTGGTTGTTAGGTATGAATTATCACCAGTTTATTTTGTTGGTGTAAATAAAAATGGTTCATTACAATTTCGTTTTGGCAGAAACTATCAGGACATTTACACAAATGACTATGAGTTGCCATCAAATGGATTTTTTTCAGGTCAATGCGAGAAAGATTATTATAACATGGTGTATACACAAAGTGTTAATTCTTTAATTCGTAGTGCAAACCATAAGGAATTTATGATTAAATTTGCAACAAAATTTCCAAGAAATATTGGTAAAATTTATTATGAATTTTCAGGCAATAAAGAGGTTATGGAGGTATTTGAAACATTATTTAATAATGGAATAATTTTTAAAAAAGAAAAAAACAAAAAGACAGATTATTGCATTCATTTAAGAAAAAGACATCTGTATAGGGAATAAGAATGGCTAAAATATTTGTTACTTGTGAAACGGCAATGATTGACTTGTGATATTACCTTATAAAAGTCCAACAGCTTTTTTTACCGCTGTTAGTTTCTTTTCTGCTATATCATTCGCTCTTTTGTTGCCATCTTGTATTGTTTGAATTAGTAAGTCTTTATTATTTTTTAAATAGTCTAAAATATTTTCACGAATAGGTGATATTTCACTTATTACAAGCTGTGTCAAGTCGTCTTTAAATACTTTTGTTTGTTTATCTCTGTATACATTGCTTATCTCTTCAACGCTTCTACCAGATATTGAACTAAAAATGTTGATTAAATTAGACACTTCCGGTCTATTTTGGTCGCTATAAATACCTGCAATACTATCCGTTTTGGCAACTTTTATTTTTTTTGCTATTGCATCATCTGTGTCGAGCAGAAAAATTTTATCGTTTTCCGTGCCAACACTTTTACTCATTTTTGCTTTTCCATCACCCAATGACATAATCCTTTTACTTGTTTTATCTATTAAACCTTCTGGCATTGTAAAAATATTATCTACATTGTAAATATGGTTAAACTTATTCACCATATCTCTGCAAAATTCGATATGTTGTGTTTGGTCTTCACCAACTGGAACATAGTTACTATCATATAATAGTATGTCTCCTGCCATAAGTATTGGATAGCATAATAAACCTGTATTTATGTCCTCTGCTTTTTTTTTGCTCACTTTATCTTTGTATTGCGTCATCCTCTCTAATAAACCAAGAGGGCATATACTTGTTAATATCCAATTTAACTCGCTATGTGCCGGAACTGCAGATTGTGAAAAAAAGAATACATTTTCATTCGGTTGTATTCCGCAAGCAAAATATGTTGCGATAAGATTGATTTTATTTTCTCTTAAAGCCACTGGGTCGTGAATGCTTGTCATTGAATGTAAATCTGCTACCATTACGATAAATTTATCATTTTGTGATGCTGTGTTGATTTTATTTTTTAAATTTAGCAATGAGCCAATATAATTACCAAGATGTAAAACATTTCCACTTGGCTGTATTCCGGTAAAATAAACACTCATAAGATTATTGTTAATCGTCTATTTTAGATTGTATAATTTTTTCAGGGTCGTATGATTTATTTTGTTTTCTTATTGAGAAATACAATACAGATCGTTTTGAATTTGCAGTTGGCCTCACATATCCAATTACTTGCCCCTTAATGACTTTGTCTCCAACACTCACCATAGAATCAATATGTCCGTATGCAGTGAAGAAGCCATTGTAATGTTTAATTAAGACAACGTTATCATATCCTTCAACTTTGTCATTATAACTTATTACACCGGAAGACGATGCACGAACGACTGCATCTTTTTCTGTTGCAATGTTGTTTCCTTCTAACATAACATTATTTTTTCCGACTGACCCGAACTTCGAAACAATTACACCATGAACTGGCCAAATAAATGTTGATTGATGTATTGTTTGTGTTTCTTGTTGTTTACTTTGTTCGTTTTGCCTGCCTTTCTCGTCAACTGTGGTTTGTGTTGCTTTTAGATTTGTTAAAATATTTTTACTTTTTACAGCATCAGTATTTGTTGTTTTTACTTCTTTTTTCTCATTTATTTTATTATCTTGTTGTTGGTTATTTATAGCTTCTTTTTCTTTTACTAATGTTGTATCTAAAATCGCATTATCTGGTAAAACCAGCTTTTGTCCTACTTTAATAAAATTATTCTTAATATTATTTAGTTTAATCAATTCATCTTGCTTGATGCTGTATTTCAATGAAATTCTGTAAATATTTTCACCATTTTGCACGATATGTGTTTTATTATTTTTAATGTTATTGGTGTTGTTATTATTTCTAATTTTGCTTTCTTTTATTTCAGTGGTTTCTTTTATCTCTATTTGTTTGTTTTGCTGGACGATTGCTTTATTTGTGTTTATATTTGCATTATTTTCCGCATTAACAATATATGTGGAAAGAAAAAACAATACAGATAGAGAGAATACACAATATTTTTCAAATCGCATAGCTTCGTGATGATGTAAATAAAATAATAATCAAGATTGTATGATATTTTTTTGGCTCTGTTGTGACAAACTCTTGATAATTTTTATTTTTTCTTTTCACAATTAAACAGCTATTAGTGAGTATTTAATTTATAAATGCCGTTATATCTAATATAATAAGTAAATATCTATCAGTATACACAATGTGTATTATTGAGGAAAATCAAGAGTTTGTTTTAACAGAGCAATTTTTTTAACTTAATGATAACAATAAAATCTGGAATGCATGTGTTATTTTAGACTGCTGAAAGTTATTTCAACTTTTTTCCAGAAATCGTAATTACCTTTATTTAACCCATTTACTTCGCCGATGTTGCAGGTTAATATTGTTGTTTTAATATCATTTTTTATTTCTGTTGTTTTATATTGCATATCTTCTGGGATATTTTTTGAAATAAATTTTACATTTATTGGCTTTTTGCTTTCTTTATCGTATGTGATTTGGTATGTGTATGATATATTTTTGTTTTGATATTTTTTCGCATAAGGTATCCAGCAGGTTTCAAATAAATATTCAAGTTGTATAAGCATTTTAAGTGTATTTGGTGTATAAATATCAGTATCGTTAACATTTTGCAGTGAGTTTGATTTTGTTTGTTGTTGTAATGTGCCGTCAAGAATAAACTTCGGCATATATTTATCTTCATTATTGTTTGCAATGTTTTTACTTTTATCCGTTTGTGTGTTCGTTGAAGTATCTTGCTTGGTTTTTTTTTGTTGTTTAATTCTTCTGCCATAAGCATCATATCTTGTGTCAAAAACCACACC
This sequence comes from Rickettsiales bacterium, assembly GCA_017444095.1. Taxonomy (GTDB): domain Bacteria; phylum Pseudomonadota; class Alphaproteobacteria; order Rickettsiales; family Deianiraeaceae; genus UBA4311. The sequence continues at coordinate 42,319 of JAFSXM010000020.1, forward strand.
ATAAGTTTGTCGTTTTTTTATATGTAATGCACTATAAACAATATTGACGATTGTTTCTTTTAGTGTTTCGTGCTCTATTTCTTTTCCACCAACTTTTCCTACAACTTTATGAGATTGGTTTAATGTATTCACATATTTTCCATTTTTATCTTTTTTGTAATTGATGTTTTGTTTTTTGCCACTCCTCCTAACTTCATTTGGGTCGTATGTTTTTCCGTTGCTGTCTTGAACGATAAAGTATTCAATTTCTTCTTCTTTCGGTGTTTGCTGAATTGGAGGTTTATTGTCCTTTGATGTATTTTGTTGTAATTTATCAACATATTTATTGGTGGTATTAGATAGTTGCTTGCTGAAAATGCTGACTTTTTCACTTAAATTATTTCCATCTTGTGTGCTTAATGTAAATCTATTATTATTGTCTTGGTTGTTTGAGTATTCCTCTTCCTGTTTTGCATTAGTGCTTATTGGTAGCACATTTTTTTCTTCATTCAATAGTGCTGAATTGTTTGCTGTCATGTATGAATATGAATTCCAGCTTTGATGTTTAGTGATTGCATCGTATGCTTCGTATGGAATAAATTGAACTTGTAAATAATTAAGTGGTTTTAATTGTAATTGCTGTTGTCTTGCAATTTTTCTATCAAGATGTGTAGATATTGATTGTAAAGTTAATGTTGCTATGGATATCGGTATTGTCGTGGCAACCATTATAAAATCAGCTTTGTTTAGGTATCCAAATAGTTTATTGTTTGCTTTTGTGAAACCTTTATTGAAAATGTTTTTTACAAATTTAAACATGTTATTACATTTTAACTTTAAACATTAGTTTGATTGGCTTGCGCCTGTGGTTGACCGACTAATGTGATATTCTCAAAACCATCAAGTTGTAATCTTTGCATAAGATTAATAATCGTATTATAAGAGGCATATTTAGATGACCTTATGAATATATTGATTTGATTTTTTGTTCCACTTTTTTTCAAAAATGGATATTGCATAAGCATAACATCATTTAATTTATCCAGTTCAATGGGAATATTGTTTAGCAACATTAAGTTATCATCGTTAACGAGAAATGTTGCATATTCTTGTTCGTCGTATAATTCTAATATATCACTATTTATTTTTGGCATATCAACTTTTATTCCAGACATTACAGGACATACAAAAATTAAAAAACACATTGTAATAAGACAAAATAATATGCACATTGGCATTATACTTGATGTTGGGATTTTTCTATCTTTTCTTTTAAAGAAATATTGGCTATAAACTAACATACAATCTTCATTATTAAACTATTAAATATCATCATCTACAGGTTTAGCTTTTTTTGCTGGTTTTGCTTTTGGTATTTCTTGTTCATTATTTTTATTATCTTCATCATCTTTATCGTTGTTAACTTCCTGTTGATTTGTCGTGGTGTTTATGTTAACGGAATTACTTTTTATTTCTTGGTTTGAGAACATTTGTTGTGTATTAGGTTGTGTATTTTGCATCACGGGAGTATTATTGATGGCAGAACTATCAAGATTTCTTGCAAATATATTGATTACATCGACGATAAAACTATCAACTTTATCATTTACATCTCGTAATTTACCATTAAACCACCAATGAAATAGCATTGACAACAAAACTACCGCAACGGATGTAATTACACACAATAGAGATTCTCCAATACCTGTTGCTGTTGATAAAATATTTAAACCATTTTGTAAATCTATATTATAAAAAACATCAATCATTCCAATGATGGTGCCAAAAAGTCCAATAAAAGGTGCTGATTTAATAAATAATTCAAGTGTATCAAGGTATTTTTCGCAAGTATGTAAAACTTTTAGTTTTTGCATATTTGCGACATTTAACATTCTTTCTTTTATATCAGGTTTATTGTAGACATTTGTTCTAATATTTTCGCTTGCCTCCCATTCTTCATAGACTGCCTTAAATACCATACCAAGAGGATGATTGAGGTTTTCGCTGTTTTGACGATAAAAATCATCTAACGATATGCCAGACCAAAATGTTTCCTCAAAACTTTTAATATATGAATTGATATATCTAATTCTTTTGAATTTCGTTAGTGCCATAGTTAGGGCAACAATTACCATTACAAATAATAATATTATTGCTATCTTTACATAAAGAGTAGCTGTGATGAAATATTTTAAAAAAAACATAAGCTATATTAAAACTAACATATTTTATGTAAATTAAACATTTTTGCAAGTATTAGTTAGCTGATATGTGTAAATTGTTGGTTGAAAAAAACTTTATTAAAGTGAGTGAAGGTGGTTAATTAAAGAAATTCTTAATGCTTTCAAAAAAGCTTTCACTTTTTGGATTTGTTTTTGCATTGCAAGACTGCTCAAATCTTTCTAATAAATCTCTTTGTTCGTCTGTTAATTTGACTGGTGTTTCTACTTGTATTGTGATAAATAAATCTCCTCTTTTCCCATTACGATTTGGCATACCTTCTCCACGAACAACAATTTGTTCGCCATTTTGTATGCCTTCTGGAATATCAAAAGATACATTTTTCTTATCTATTCCCAATATTGTTATTGTTGCACCAAGAGCTGCTTGTGTAAATCTAATTGGAATTGTGCAATCAAGATTTGAGCCATTTTTCTTGAAAATCTTATGTTGTTTAATCCTAAACACAACATACAAATCACCAAATTCGCCCCCACATTCGCCTGCTTCGCCTTCGCCAACGATTTTTATTGTATCACCATCGGATATTCCTGCTGGAATTTTTACTTCCACTTTTTTTGTAATATTTTCTACACCACTACCATTGCAATATTTACAAGGTGATTTTATGATTTGTCCCGTGCCATCACATTCGGGACATTCTTGTTCTACAATAAAAAAACCTTGTTGCATTCTTACAGAGCCGTGCCCTTTACACTTTTGACAAGTGGTGTTTTCTTTTCTACCAGTTGCAGAACCTGTTCCGTTGCAATGGCTACAACGACCTAATGTATGGTATTCGGCATATTTTGTGGCACAATTAAAGGCATCTTCAAGTGTAATATCCATCTTATATTTCAAATCTGCCCCACTTGTATCTCTTTCTTTTGGTGCAGAACTTCTACTACGATTGCCTCCGTGGAAGAAACTATTGAAAATGTCGTTGATGTTATCAAAATCGAAATCAAACCCTCCTTGTTGGAAATGTTGACTGAAACCACCATTGCCGAAACCGCTAAATCCAGAGCCGAAACCGCTACCTCCGGTTCCACCTGCAGAGCCAAATTGGTCGTATTGAGCTCGTTTTTGTGTATCTGATAATACAGAGTATGCTTCATTTATTTCTTTAAATTTTGCCTCATATTTATCTTTTTCGTCCGGATGTTTATCTGGGTGATTTTGTATTGCAAGTTTCCTGTAAGCTTTTTTTATTTCATCTTGTGATGCTTTTTTATCAACACCAAGTATTTTATAGTAATCTTCGGCCATCCTTGACTTTTTTTATTAAAACTATACCATTATTTATAAATAGGATGAATTTTTTGTTTTCAAGTATTTTCAAGCATATTCTTATCGTTGCATTTTTATTGTTGTCTTCATTAACTATTACAACCAATAAAATTTTTGCAGAACAAATTACCACCAAGACAAAGAGTAATACTAAACAACAGATTGTAAAAAATCAATCAACAAAAAACAAAAATAGCACAAAACAAACTATCGGCAAGCAACAAAATGGCTCCAATATTAAAACAAATAAACAAAATGCAAAAAAAAATGTAAGTAATATAAAAACACAGATTGTGAAACAAACCGGCAATGATAGCAATAAAAACAATACAAATAAAAATTCTGTTAAAAATGAAAAAAATAATTCCAATAATAATAACGGTAAGGCTTTACAATCAAAGTCTGCGACAAAATCATCTCAAATAAATCAACCTCAAAACATCAATATGAAAGGCTCTACTAAAAAAGACAAAATTAGTGAGTTGATAGATGATATTGAAAGTGGAAAGATTAAGATAGCATACAAACAAAAGATACAAGACAACACAGCTGATGATTATGAAAACAACTGCATTGAAGAACATTATGCTGGAATGGTTGGCGATAAGTCAAAGAGTAAAGGTATGAACCTTGATTTGTTTTTAGAGGCGAAAAATAAAAATGACTTTATGCTCGTGATTAGTGGTAAAAATGTGAACGATGAAAAGCAAGTGAAAACAATGTTATCAGGTGATAATAAGAGATTTGCGATTGATATACTTTTTGACAAAAATATAAATGACAAAAGCAAGGTTGATGATGTGTTTTCATTAAAAGAAAATATGGTAAATTTTACATATCAAATGCCAAAAAATGTTAGATTGAAATACGGGCATCAAAACTATGGCTACACAATAGCATTGTATTTTGAAAATGACATTAAAATTGTACATCAAGAACGAAGTAAAGACGAGATAGTTGTTAAATTTTCACTTATAAATAAACGAGGAGATAAAAATAATGGAAATGTTGATGTTAGTGTAAATAATGATGCTAATAATGAGGATAAAACATCGGTAATAAAAGATTATGCTATCCATTCATCTGCAAATGACAAAATTTTTATCAATCACGAAAAACCAATTATTGTAGCAATAGATGCAGGACATGGAGGTATAGATAGTGGTGCAATTGGCACAAGTAAAGTGTTTGAGAAGAATATAACATTACAATATGCGAAAAAGCTTAAAGAGGTATTAAGTAAATATGGATTTAAAGTTGTTATGATCAGAGATAACGACAAGACAATTCCATTAGGTAAAAGGGTTAAAATAGCAAAAGATGCCAAAGCTGATGTTTATATTTCTTTACATACAGATGCAAATGAGAATAAAAAGGCATACGGAACAACGATTTATAGTTTGTCAAAGCTTGATACCGGACATCCTGATTGGAAAAGGTTTCATAATAAAACTTATCTGCCAAGCAATTATGTAAATTATATCGGTAATTTCAATGTATTGGATATACTGATTGATATGACGCACAAATCTTTATTAGAAAAATCACAAGTGTTAACCGACAATATTTTAACAAGATTGAAAGCTCAAAATATTTGCAAAAGATGTAGGCACGGGCAGAGATCATTTGCTGTTTTAAGAGGTCTTAATATGGTTTCCATTCTTGTTGAGATTGGTTATATCACAAATGACGAAGAGCTTAAAAAAATGCAAACCGAAGATTATATGAATAAATTTATAGATAATTTAGCTTTTGTCATTAAAAATACATTTGTAAACAAACTATAAGATTTATAACATAGATAAACGATTGCAACATTTTAATATTGTGTTTAAAGACAATAAAGTTATCTACACATAGCCAATATTTTTCTACCAGCCATTTTTGGTTCTTCAACCTGTTTAGAGTATGGTTTTAATCTTTCGCAAATATTCTGCATTAGTTCCATAGCAACATTAACTCTTGGCATATCTCTTCCTTTAAGTTGCATCACGAGTTGGACACTATTTTTTGCTTGTAAAAACTCTATTGCTTTTTTCAGCTTAATATCAAGGTCATTTGCTCCTATATTTATAGTAAATTGTATCTCTTTTTGTTTAGTTGATGATTTATTATCTTTTTGCTTTTTTTGTTTCTCGTAGTTGTATTTGCCATAATCATAGATTTTACAAACTGGCGGAATTGCATTTGGTGATATGTTGATTAAATCCAGTTCGGCTTCTTTTGCCATTTGTAATGCTTGTTGCGTTGGGACGATGCCAACCATTGTGCCATTTTGGTCTATCAATCTGACCTCCCTGATGTTATGCCAGTTAAACTTATATTTATTATTGTTATTAAATCTATCATTATCTCGCTGAATTCTGTTAAAATTAGGTCTATAAATTCTTCCCACTAATAAATACCATCAAACAATTACAATATATTCAATTATAGTTTGGAAAATATGAAAAATTAAATTGCAATTAAAAAATATCTCAAATCCCTTTCACATTATCTAATAAATTGAAGACGATGTAATTATGATTGCTGATAGGATTTTTCAAACAATCGCTGATTTCGGTGAGAAGGTGTTATTTTTTGATGTATTTTTTTGGACAGATAAAGTATCGATGCCATTTTTGATTTTTTGGTTATTAGTTGCATCTATTTATTTTGCCGTAATAACTGGTTTTTTTAATTTTAGAAAACTACCTTTGGCTGTATTTGAATTTATAAAAGGCAAAAAAAGTGTTAATAAAGCAGAAGGGACTATTTCAAGTAAAAGTATTGTTTTATCAGCTGTAGCTGGTGCTACTGATTTAGGTAGTATATTTGGTGTAGCGGGTATTGTGGCTCTTGGAGGCCCCGGCACACTTTTTTGGTTATTGGTAGCTGGTTTTTTGTCAACATCTATTCGCTATGCGGAAGTTGTTTGTGGGCATAAGTTTAGAAGGAAGGTATTTGTGAATGGAAAAAGTGCAGGTTATACAGGTGGTCCGCAGGTTTATATTACAAGGATATTTTCAATGTTTAATATGAAAAAACTTGGAAAGATTATTGCAACAATGTATGCCATTATGCTTTGCTTGTCAACATTTTGTTCCTTACAAGTTAATCAAACGGTTCATATTTTTACACATATGTTCCCAGATTTGTCAAAATACACTTGGATAATTGCACTAATGGTAGCTTTGTTGATTATTTTTGTCGTTGTAAAAGGTATATCTGGTGTTGCAAAATTTAATCAAAAAGTTGTTCCTCCAATGATTGTGTTGTATCTTATTGTAGCTTTGTCTATTTTTATTACACACAGAAGTAATATTATTCCAGCGATACAGATAATTTTTGAAGATGCTTTTTCTTTTCGTGCTGTAAATGGTGGCATTCTTGGAGCATTGGTTATGGGATTTCAAAGGGCATTTTTCTGTAATGAAAGCGGTATGGGTTCTGGTGCCATTATACACTCTAATTCTTCAAATAAAGATAGCAGAAAGGAAGGCATAATCTCCATGATAACACCTATTATTTCCGTGGTTATCGTTTGTTTATGCTCTGGAATGATAGTTCTTGTGTCTAAATCATTTTTGGAAGGTTCAAGTGGAACGGATTATATTATAAATGCTTTCGCAAGTGTGCATCCAATGATGAAGTATTTAACACTCGTAATTGTTCCGCTTTTCGGTATCACAACGGCAGTTTCTTGGGCTTATTATGGCTCTAAACAATTTTCTACAATTTTTGGGAAAAAAAATGTAATGATTTACTATACACTATTATTTGTAGCATATTTCCTATGTGGCATGGTTGAGAGCTTTGAGACTATATTAAGTGTGGCTGATTTTTTAAATCTGTCCGTGACTATACCAAACATTATTGCCTTGTATATGATGTCAAGAGTTGTATTGAGAGAGACATTTAAAAAGAAGTAAGGCTGATTATTTTAGATATCAATTTACATATTTTTTTTATCTTCTATTATTGTAGTGATTGTTTTACTTTCTTATGGAAGAACACAACCATAGTATTAATTATGATGATGTATTTAATAATGAAATGACAGTTGAAATGTCGATATATGAATCTCTGGAAGATTCAGATCCGAAGAATTACTATGTTCCTCTTGAAAATCAGCCACTTGATAATGTAAATAATTGTAAAAAAATAGATTTTACTTTACACACAAAGCATTTCGCTTCGCCACTTACCATAACATTTATGTGGGATGGTGATAAATTATATTTCAATTATTTTAGAAATCAGCAAAGCACTAAAACATATGCATTTAATTCATGGAGACCTTTTAATTTAGAAAGTGAAGATAACAGACGCACATCGGCTATACGAGTTTTGTATAGATTGTTATGCGGACAAGAGATAAAAGATAATGAGAAAAAGTTGTTAATGCTTGCGATGATATATCAGATATCCGCGTATGTACGAGGCAATGCTTACGCCATGTGGCATACAGAAGATTGCAAAACAATTAGTGAAATTCCATTGGATTTTATAGACAAGGTTCAAGAAACAAATACATATAACGATATTCGCGATGAGGTAAAAAAAGACAAACTATTTACAAAAAAAGATTTTACCGAAAAAATGAATGCTTTTTTTAAAACAAAACATGAGAAAAACAAACAACAAAACCATCAAAACGGCAATGATGTCTCTAATAATGATAATGTTATTGAAAAAAATAATAAATCAGGTAATAGTCAAGGCAACGGCTGTTTTAACAGGTGCACTACTGGTTTGTCAGCTTGTTGTAGCTATATTAAGAGATGGCTGGTTGGTTGATGAAAGATGATAAATTACAACTTTTTGAAAAACCTATTTAGCATAAATATCTATGATTAATTGATTAATGAACGATCATTATTATAAACAATTCTTTTTATAATGGCTTTTTTTCAATTTAATAAAAAGATATAAAAAAACCTTCCTACTAATACCAAAATACAATCTTGTGCGGTTTAGTAAGAAGGTATCCCCTTTTAAAAACAACTTGTCAATATAAATTGACTTTGATTGAGTTTTTAACTCAACTTATGATTTATTTTACAAAAATCATATCCGTAGTCAAATATTTTTTTATCAAAATGTTATTTTTTTTAGTTATGAATGATGTTTTTTCTATACCATTTGTTGATTTTAATAAAACCAATTATAACAAGAAGAAAGTTGTGCTTATATGATGATTAAAGGCAAAAGTAATGATTACCAAGTTGTAATTGGACTTGAAACTCATACAGAATTAAATACAAATACAAAACTTTTTTCACAGAGTAAAAATGCTTTTGCAAGTAATCAAAATGAAAATGTTTGTCTTTTTGACATAGCGACACCTGGTAAATTGCCGGTTTTAAATCGTGCTGTAGTTGATAAAGCGATAGCTTTTGGATTGGCCGTTAATGCAGAAATAAGCAAAGTTAGTCGTTTTGACAGAAAACATTATTTTTATCCAGATTTGCCACAGGGTTATCAAATTACACAATTTTATCAGCCAATTATTAAAAACGGAAAGGTAGACATTAAGCTTGCTAATGGTGATAAAAAAACAATTCGTATTCATGAGGCACATATAGAGCAAGATGCCGGTAAGTTGATACACGATAGAGATGCAACACATTCATACATAGACTATAATCGCTCTGGTGTTCCATTATTAGAAATAGTTAGTGAGGCTGATTTTAGAGATCCAGATGAAGTTGTGGTGTATTTGAAATCTTTGCAGGCAATATTAAGGGCTACTAATGTTTCTGTTGCTGATTTAGAAAAAGGAACATTTAGATGTGATGCAAATGTTTCAGTTATGCCAATAGGTAGTGATAAGTTTGGAACGAGATGTGAAATTAAGAATTTGAATTCATTTCGTTTTGTTGCACAAGCGGTTGAATATGAAGCGAAAAGACAAGTTGAGATTATAGAAAGCGGAGAAAAGGTTATTCAACAAACAAGATTGTTTAACTCAAAAACAGGTCAAACCGAGCTTATGAGGGATAAGGCTGATGCTGTTGATTACTATTATTTTCCAGACCCAGATTTATTGCCAGTATGTTTAACTGATGATGATATTGAAAATGTAAGAAAAAATATGCCTGAATTACCAGAACAAAAAGCTGAAAGATATACCAAACTTGGTATGTCGCAAAAAGAAATAGATTTCTTGGTGCAAAATGCTAATTATTCAAATTACTTTGATGAGTTGTTGAAAAAGCACGATGCAAAATTTTCATCTACTTGGATGCTCACTGAGTTATTGGGAAGATTGAGTAAAATGCAAGTTTCCATTGAAGAATGTATGGTTTCTGCAAATAAATTGAGTGAACTGATGGATGCAATTAAAAATGGCGAGATTAGTGGCAAAATTGCGAAAGATGTATTAGATGATATGCTTATTAGTGGAAAATCTGCAAGTGAGATTATAAACGAAAAAGGATTAAAACAAATTGACGATGATGATGCTATTGAAAAAGCTGTAATTGAGGTTATAAATGAAAATCCACAACAAGTGGAAAAATATAAAAACGGCAACGATAGATTATTTGGTTTTTTTGTAGGACAAACATTAAAGAAGATGGGAGGAAAGGCTAATCCACAAAAGGTTAATGAGATTGTTAAAAAACAATTAGGTTAATTTTTTTAATCAGTGTGGCTTAATATTGTATGATGATACCTCATTGGCCTATTTATACAGGGCCAAATAAAGATTTTGAAAATAGTGTTTTGAGGACGAAGTTGATTTTATCACGGCTTGGCAATCCTCATTTGAAAATGAAAAATATTATCCATATAACAGGGACAAAAGGTAAGGGTTCTACGGCTTTATACATATCAAATATATTAAAATCTTGTGGTTATTGTGTAAATACATATATTTCTCCGCATATTTACGAATGTAATGAAAGGATTTTACTAAATGGTGATAAAGTAAGTGATGAGGATTTGCATTTTGCAACAGAAGCGGTAAGAATTGTTTGTGAAGAGAATTGTGGCGATGATGGTAGGATAGAACCATCTTTATTTGAGGCTATGACATGTTCTGCATTTTTGCTTATGTCAAAAAATAATGCTGATTTTAATGTTATTGAGGTTGGAATGGGAGGCAAAAATGATGCTACCAATGTTTTTGATGATAACCCACCGATAGTTTGTGTATTTGTGCCTATACACTTGGATCATACAAAATTTCTTGGAGATAAAGTAGAGCAAGTTGCATTAAACAAGAGCTTCTTGATTAAGAACGGCACGAAGTATGTTATTATGTCATCGCAATCAAAAGAAGCAAAAAGTGTTATATCTAATGTCGCAAAACAATATGGTATTAGTGATGGGAATATACTTTCTTACGGAGATGATTATGAAGTTTTTAAAAACGAAGAAGATGGACGACCTGTTTATGAAAGTAGTAGGTTTGATACTTGTTTTCCTTTTATACAACCAAATATGCAGGGGGATTATCAGTTGATAAATGCAGGATGTGCTATTTCTACTTGTTTGGCACTTGTGGAAGGCGGTTTTGCTGACAAACTTTCTATTGATGATGTTAACGAAGGGATAAAAAATACAATCAATATTGTTAGGATGCAGAAAATTACGAGTGGAAAATTGTTTAATTTATTGCCAAGTGGTAGTATATTTTATGTCGATGGAGCACACAATCAATTAGCCAGTCATGCTTTATCTGCTTATATTCAAGAGTTTATACAGGAAATGAAAAAAAATAATCAAAAATATAAAATATGTGTTGCCATCGCCAGAACAAAAAATGCCAACAATAAAGCTTTTTTGCAAGAATTTTATGACAATAATGGCAAGTTTGTTGTGGATTTAATTATTTGTACAAGGGCAAACTTGGAGAGCATACCTGAACCACCGGAAAGAATTGCAGATGCTTGCAAAAGTATGAATATAAATCATAAAACGGCATATACAATAGATGAAGTTTTACAGCAAGTGGTTGATTTTGCAAAAGGTGAAAAGGTGCTCCTAATTTGCACTGGTAGTTTGTATCTTGCAAGGGATGTGGATATGTCTAATAAAGAATTGTAATGATTGCAAAATATTATTTCAAGGTAAGGTTTGGTGGTTTTTTTTATTTAATGTTAACTTGATTTTCACCTTTTAGTATCCAATATACTGATTTTACATAATTAATTGCAGTGATAACTGCAAGTAAGGCCGATAGGCTGAATAACACATTTGCATACAATATTACACATTTGTTTTCAAAAGCTAATAAAATTACTAACGATGTCATTTGTAAGATTGTTTTATACTTAGCCATTTTGGAAACAGGTATTGAAATTTGTTTTTCACGAGAACAAAATTCACGAACACCAGATATAAAAATCTCTCTAAATAGTATAATTAAAGCCGGTAATAACCAAACTTTATGTGTGTATGCAAGCATCATAATTAGAGATAAAACCAATAATTTGTCCGCGATTGGGTCCATACATTTTCCGTATGGGGTGATGACATCGTATTTTCTTGCAATTTTTCCATCTAAACAATCGGTTAAACAAACCAAAGCTGTTAATGCTACGATAACATATTTTACAGATGTAATGCTACAAATATTATGATATTCAATATATATCATTAAACAAATAATTGGGACAAAGATTATCCTTAAATTTGTTAAAATATTTGGAATTTTTTTTACAATATCTTGTTGTGTTTTCATTTGTGTAAATACTAAATTATAATTTGTTTTTTTTGAAATAAAATTTATTTGCAAATTGTTTTTTTGCCTCTTATAATAATACCTGATAAGGTTGTTGATGCGAGGTATGAATTTTTGTAAATCTTTGTTTTTACATATCAAAAGTTGTCTACCAAGTGTGAAAAGGGAACAAAGAATTTTTGAAATAAAAAGGAAGTTTTTTCATTTACTTGGTTTATTGTTTCCTTTGTTAACCATTTATTGTGATAATAGAATTTTACTGCTCGTTTCTTGCATTGCAACATTTTGTATGATTGTTTTTGATTACCATAATTTATTTCATTGTCTGTGTAAAATTCCTGTAATTGGTGTGTTGTTGGTGAAATTATTAAGAAAGGATGAAGCTGTTAACCATAATTTATGTGGTCTAACGTGGTTATTTATTGGCTATACAATTATTTTGGCATCGTATGAGCAATATTTAGTCGTGATTGCAATGATTATTTTTGTATTCTGTGATATGGCATCTGCCCTTATCGGCAAGAACTTTGGTAGATTAAAACTGTGTGGTAAAAAAACATTGGAAGGATTAGTTTCTTTTGTTATCGTTGGAGACGTTGTGCTGTATTTTATTATGAAATATATGAGTAATGTTGTTAGTTTTGATGTAAGTTTTTTATGTATTGCATTAGTTGTTTCTGCAATTGTTGAACTGATTTCAAAATCTATACATATTGATGATAATTTTTCCATTCCATTGTCGTTTTGTGCTACATATAAAATACTTGAAAATTGTTTTTAAATTACATTGACACCATATGTATGATTTTATATCGCATAATCAATATTAAAATGGGTTGTTTTGGTTTTATAAGAGCATTTTTAATATGTGTACTTTTTGTGTTGCTTACCGGATGTCAAAAGACTAATGCTGAAAAGATAACTTTTATTCAGCGGAATATAAAAAAAACGGACAATAAAATCATGGCAAAACAAAAAAACCAACTCATTGTTCCTGATTTTTTAAAGAATGGTAAAATTGATATTGATGAGGATGCGGAATAAATGGTTTTGTCATACTATTAGATTTATTTAAATAAATGACATTTATACCATTATGATTGCTTTAATTTGAATGTTTGCATTTTAGTATTAAACTACATTTGTTTGGTTTGCCATCATTGAAATAAACATCTTGATTTTTACATAGTTATTTCATTACCTTTTAAGTATGCAATGGTTGGTGCAGATTTTTAACAAAATATACTTAAATTTGGCTAAATTTTTTGGAAGTCTGGCTGTTTTTATCTTTGCTGTTATGTTTATTATGCTATCAGCACAACATATTGGTGATAAAATAAGTGGTAGAATTATTAGCAACAGAAGTGTTGTGTTTAGTTTTGTCTTCTCCAAGGAAGATTTTGATGATGTTAACTATTATAATTTTGCTAAACAGATGTTAGAAAATGAAACTTTGAAAAGAAATAATGTTAAAGTGAGAATTAAAAAATATAGTAATGATAAAAAAATTATTGATAGTAGCTTTGATGTAATTGTTACAAACAACAAGGCATTGATGGAGAAGCTGTCTTTAAATAAGAAATTTCGTGTTTTAAATAAATCTGTATTTTCTGTGTATTCAAAACCACATTTACTTTATTCGGAGCTTGATGACTATGTTAAGGTGTCGACGAATTATAATGTTGACATTTATATGGGTATGTCTGGCGATTTACCATCGATACAAGAAGCAAAAGCTCATTCAGCGATGGAAATTTTTGGTTCATTTGCAGTGAGGAAAACATTGCCAGATAGTATTTATAGATAAACTTTGACTAATTCCGATAAAAAAAGACCGAAAGGCGAGATGTAATGTGTTTTGATGAGTAATATAGAATGTAAAACCAATTGAATATAAAAAAATATATCTACCGAAAGGAGTGTGCTTAATCGAAAATTATTTTCATTGGTTATTTTTGTTTTTATTGTTTTTTTATTGTTTGTCTGCATTGGTAGCGGAAATAATATTTTTGCACCGAAAGGCATGCGCGATGGTGCTATCGTTGAGGTGCCTATTAGTGCTTTTGATGCAAATGGTAAACTTGTTAATAATGACTGGAAGGAATATCTGCAAACAAGAAAACCAATTGGTGTTATATTTTTCGTAGACCATTTAATGAAAAAAGAAAAGTCCAAAACTATAATACAAGAAGTAAAAAAAGCAATTGGCGATAAAGTTATTCTCGCGGCAGACGAAGAGGGTGGTAAAGTAAATCGTATAGAATGGATAGATGTTAAGTCCGCACGAGAGGTTTCATCTGGATATGAGGATGTTAAAAAACAAAAAGATATAACTTCGGCTAAATTGTTCGTTAAACAACAATATATACAAATGTTTCAAGAAATGAATGATATTGGATTAAATATGACATTTGCACCAAATTTAGATTTGAATAAATATGAAAGTTTGGATAAAAATTCTAATGAATACAAGTATTATAAACAATGTGCGAAGTATGTTAAATTATTTTATTTTAAGCAACATAATAAAGTTGATAAGAATGATTTATATGAAGCTGACAAGGCCGAGCTATTTTTTGCCTTTTTGGAAGAAATTGGAGTTCGTAAATTAAATGTTTTAAAATCAAATGAGGATTATAATAATACAATTAGGATGAAATGGAAAACATTAAATAATAAAGATAAGCAAAAATTAAAAGCACAATTTCAGCCTTTAATTAAATATGCAAATTATGCTTCTGTGGTTGGCGACAGGTCATATGGTGATGATCCCAATTTGGTTGGTGATATGGCGGAGATATTTGTTGATACAGCTAATGAATATGGAATAAATTGTGTTATGAAACATGCACTTGGACACGGCAGGGTGGATGGTGATACACATATTGAAAAACAGCATTTAAATGCTTCTTTAAGTGATATTCTATACGATATTCAGCCATATCAGCGATTAAGTAATAAAGTTCACTATATTATGCCATCGCATATTGTTTATGATGCCGTTGATGATGAGAATTCTGCAATTAATTCTAAAAAAGTATTAAATTTTATCCGTCGTAATGTTAACAAAGATATAATATTTGTAACAGATGATATTTCAATGGAAGGTGCAGATGGTAAGATTAGAAGCCCTTGTGATATATGGATTATAGCAAATAAGCCACTTGATGAGATTAAAAAAATATCGTCATTGAATAAACTTAATAAAAAACAGGTAGATAAAATTTTCAGCAAAATGATATTATAATTTACTTTGTCATAAAGGGTTAATGTAGTCTTGATTGTTAATGAGCTATTATTTTCATTGAAAATAATTTCTCTATTTAAGTTAATCACTCCAATGAAACAATACAGCTCTATTGATAAAAACTTTAACAAG
The DNA here is from genome assembly GCA_017444095.1 of Rickettsiales bacterium. GTDB lineage: Bacteria > Pseudomonadota > Alphaproteobacteria > Rickettsiales > Deianiraeaceae > UBA4311. Next base: position 57,858 of record JAFSXM010000020.1, read on the forward strand.
AAAAAAGAACTTATTACAGATAAAGGACAAGTTAAGTTTAATAACCAAAAATCAAGCATAGTTGATGCAAAAGGTAGAAAAAAGTCATCTCAAAAATGGATAAGCAGGCAAATCAATGATCCTTATGCAAATGCAGCAAAGATAGAGGGATATTTGGCAAGGTCAGCATATAAACTAATAGAAATTCAAAAGAAATATAATATTTTTGAGAAAAAGGTAAAAACAATATTAGACCTTGGGTGTTCACCCGGTAGTTGGTCGCAAGTCATTCTAACAACAAAAGGTTTTGAAGGTAAAAGTGTTATAGGTATTGATTTGTTGCCGGTTAAATTTAATCATCCAAATTTACATTTTATTCAAGGTGATTTTGAGGATAAAGAGATGCAAAAGTTAATTATAGAACAGATTAAACAAATATCTTCTAATGATGCAGATGTAAAAAGTAAAAAAAGTAATCCGTGTGTTGATTGTATTATTTGTGATATTGCATTAAATAATATTGGTAATGCGGAGATTGATAGAATACGGAGTGAAAGAATTATTGAGTTGGCATTGTGGTTTGCAAAAAAATATCTTGCTGTCGGTGGCAATTTTGTGTGTAAGGCAATAAAAGGTGCTGATAACTCTGTATTTAATGATATTAAGCAAGTTTTTCGTTTTGCATATCGTTTTAAACCACAGTCATCAAGAAAAGATAGCAGTGAAATGTTTTTGATAGGTATTTCCAAGAAGTAATTATGACAAAAGATGTCAGGAAACAATATAAATATTATGGCGATTTTTCGTTAAAAGAAAAAATCATTTCTGGCATAAACAAAGAACAAAGAAAAAGACATTTATATGATGAGAGGTTAATAATGTATTGGAGAGATATTGTTGGGGAATATGCTAATAAGATGACACCTTGTAGAATTACTTTTGATGGTAATGATGACATTGGGCGGGTGCAGAAGATATTGCTGTGTAATACAACGGACAGGCAGTTTTCTGTTGAGTTTATTTTTTATAAAAAAAAGATTATTGATATGTTAAACCTATACTTTGGAGATACTAAAACTATATTTAGCGATATAAAGTTAAAAGTTGTTTAACTTTTATTACTTTTGACTATCGCAATAGTTCGTTAATTGATGTTTTAGCTCTAATATTTTTATCTATTTGTTTAATAATAACGGCACAATTTATGTATACATCATTGATGCTTTTATAGCATCCACTGACGACAACAGAATAAGGTGGAACTTTTCCGTGTAAAACTTCATTCGTTTCGCGATTGATAATTTTTACACCAGATGTGATTGTTGTGCCAGAGGCTATAACACTACCTTCTCCAATAATTGCTCCTTCTGTTATTTGACATCCAGTTCCAATAAAGCAGTTATCTTCTATAATTACAGGATTTGCTTGTAATGGCTCTAAAACACCACCTATACATACATTAGCGGATATATGGCAGTTTTTTCCTATTTGAGCACAACTACCTATTGTTGTCATACTATCTATCATCGTCCCTTCATCAACATACACTCCAAGATTTACAAATGATGGCATAATTATACACTTTTTTCCAAAAAAAGAACCTTTACGAACGAAACACCCATCTACTGCTCTAATACCGGCTCGTTGAAAATCATTTTCTGTCCAATTTTTAAATTTTCCATCAACTTTGTCATACCAGAAATTTCCATCAAAGGCATTTCTAATATTATTATCACTTGTAAAAGATAACAAAATAGCTTTCTTTATCCATTCGTTAATTTTCCATAATGCTGAACCGGATGTGGATGACGATGAATTATTGAGTTTTTCCGCCACTCTTATCTTTCCATCATCAAGCATTTGTATAACTTTTTCCGCAAGAAACAATGCTTTTGTTTTATCGAATGGTTGATTTGTTTGCTTTGCCAACCAAATATTTTCAATTTCATTTTTTAAATTTTCTACACTATCCATAAACAACGATATAAAATTACTTTTTTATTTTTAGCAAATCATCGACAAATAATCTATCGTGAGTTATAATCATTATGGAAAGCCCCTGCTTATTTATGTTTTTTATCATCTTGGCGACATCTTTTGATAAATCTGGGTCTAACGATGCCGTTGGCTCGTCCATAATTAAAAGTTCAGGTGAAATCATCAATGCACGAATAATTGCAACTCTTTGTTTTTGTCCGCCGGATAATTGATGTGGGTAGCTATGCTTATAATTAGACATACCGAATTGTTCTAATAATTCATATGCTTTTACAAAGACTTTATCTTTTTGCATTTTATAAACTTTAATTGGTGTATAAATTATGTTCTTTAATACATCCATATGTGGAAATAAATTAAAATTTTGAAAAACAAATGCTGTTTTTTTTCTTAATTTATTCTTATTTTTCTTTGTCATTATCGTTCCATCTATCAGTATTTTGCCATCGGTATTTTCATCTATCCCATGTATAATCCTTGAAATCGTGGTTTTCCCGACACCAGATTTTCCTGTGATAATTGAGATACTACCTTTTGGTATAACGAAACTAATGTTTTCAAATATTGATGTTTTATCTATCTTTTTTGACACATTTTGAAATTCAACAATTGAGTTGTTGTATTTATGTTGTGTGTTTATTGTTGTTATTGTGATAATTCCATTTGAGGCTTTTAATGCTGTTTTTTCTATTTTACTTTTTGATAACTTTTTGACTGCATGATTACTAACTTTTATTGTCTTTGAAGCTATTTTTGTCTTTTTTTTGTGATTTTTTACTACTTTCTTCTCCTTTTCAATGGATGATGTTTTGTTAGTTTTTTCGGCTATTGCTACTTTTTTTGCAATCATATACTTTTACTATCAACATAATCATCTTTTATGTATGTTTGTTCCGTTGGTATTCTTAAACCATTTATACGATAATAATAGTCTGGTGTATATTTTATCATTAAATTTCCATTTGTTAGTTCATAAATACTCATTCTTCTTTCAATATTTCCTGTTCTTGCAAATCTAAACTCATCAAGGACACCTCTAAAACCATCATCTCCGTATAAATCACTTGGCTTTAAGTTTGTTTCATTTGATAAGTAGTTTATCATTGCCAGTGTATCGTAAGTCATATATGCAAAATAATTTGGTAAATGCGAGAATTTTTCTTTAAATTTTTTGTTAAAACCGCTTATGGCATTATAATTATATCCAATAAACTTCATTTGTTCCAGATTGTTAATGATTGTCTTGTTAAAATCTATTACAGCATTTGAAAAAAGCTGAATGTCTTTATCAAGCACACCTTCTTTATCAAAAATAGAAATTATTTCGTTTAAGTCTTCTTCATTTCCTTCTATGTATATGCCATTAGTTGTTATTACTACCTTTTCATAATTTTCTGCTATATCCTGTGTAGTATTTTTCTTTTTCTTTTTATTTTTTATATTTTCTGTTATTAAATTTCCGTTTTCATCTATCATATATGTTGCAGAAAAGGCATTTTTTGTATTCCTTATAGCGGAAGCTATTGATTGTGAATTTTTTGGCTGATAAAATTGACTACTCATAATAGTTATACCATTGTCTTTTGCTAATCTTCTAATGATTTTATCAACATTATATCCTGTTTTTGTTGTCGGCAATAATAGCGATAAGAACTTTCTATTGTTGTCATTTAAATACTCAAAAAGAGACAAAAATCTAAAACTATCATCAATACTTGAAATAATGACATTTGGGTATTTACTTGTAAATTTTGCATCATTTAGAAATGTAATAAATACAGTATCATTTGGTAATATTGATAATAGTTTTTCTGTCGTGTCTGCAAAAACAGACCCAATAACAACATCATTTCCATCATTGATAAGTCGTTTTACTTCATCTTGTTCTTTCCAGTTTTTTCCAGAGAGCTTGCCTATGTTATAGATATTGATATTCATAGTATTTTGATATTTTGCATCGGCAGAATGCAACATTGCACTTTCTATGATCGCATTTCCAACACTTGCATATTTACCGCTAACAGGAGCAATTATTGCAACATTGAGTGTTGTGAATGGTTTTGCTAATTTTTCTTCAACAATTTCAGTTGCACTATCTTTGACAACAATTGTGTCATCAATATCCAATTCTTCTTTTTTCATTAACAAAATGTTGTCTTTGTTTTGTTCGTTTAAGCCATCGCTCTGTATCTCATTGGCTTTATTTTGTTGTGTATTTTCACTTTGCAAACTTATGTAGTCTGACTTTGATAACTTGACGAAGTTTGTTTTTGTGCAAGATGGCAACAAAATACAAAAGATAGCCATTAAACATATGAATATGAATTTGTTGACGATATTGTGTTTTAAAAAACTCAATCTTGACATTTAGAAAAAATACTTGTCTAAAAGGAGTGTTGAAGTAATTTTTTTTTAAGTCAACATAAAATATATTAGACTTATTATGGCAGATAAAAAAAATAAAGTTAATTCTTCTTCCAATAAACATAAGACATCAAAAGTTGAGACTTTTACATCCAATAAAAGTAAAACAAAACCAAAAAGCACTGGAATAAAGATTGGCATCAAAAATAACAATGCTAAAACACACAGTGCCATAAATGAGATAAAAATAGAGGCTACAGGTAAAAAAGAACTTAATATCAAGAAAACTGATAATGATATAAAGGTTGATGATGTCGTTGACAATCAAAATACAATAACTTTAACCCAAAAGGAGCTTGAAATACTACTAAAACCACTGATTAAAAAGGGTGAAAAAAATGGTGAAATAACATACAACGATTTAAATGATGCCTTGCCGAAAAATATAGATGAAGAAACAATTGAGACTGCTATTGGTATTTTTGATGATAGGGGTATAGTGGTTAGGTCGGTTGCTGATAATGAGATAGAGGATGCTGATGGTGAGGAGAAAAATAATGACAAAGTCGATGAAGAGGATGAGTATTTTGAGGATGAAGAAGGAAAAACGATAAAAAAGATTAAGTCAGGAGACGAACTTTCAATAGATGACCCAGTTAGTGTCTATATGAGAAAAATGGGTAATAGCGACATTCTGGAAAGGGAGGAAGAAATTGCTATTGCCAGAGCAATAGAAGATGGGAATAGTAAGATACTACATTCATTGTGCGAAATACCACTTACAATGAATACATTTATTGTTTTATACGATGATTTAATAAATGAGACAATCTTATTGCGAGAAATCATAGACATGGATGCTGTTTACTCTGAGGAAAACAATGTAAATGGAGCTAACGATATTGGCAATAAAGTTGCTATGAATTTGGATACAAAAAAGCAAGATAAAAGAGTTAACTATCAAAGTATGCTTCAAGCAAAACTTGAAGAAGCAAAGAGAAAAACAGAAAAAATGTTAGAAGAAAGTGATGGCTCTGTTGAAGATGATAGTTATGAAGATATGCTGTATTTTGACACAACGGAGCAAGTGTCATTTGCAACAATGGAAAAAACTTTGAAGCCAAAAATTTTGGCAAGTTTAAAAGAGATTTCTGATGTATGCTTAACATTGCTAAAAATGTGTAAAGACACATTGAATGGTATAGATTACGATGAGAAGAAATATGTTGCCAATAGGGAAAAGCTCATCAAAGAGGTTAATAAGATTAAATTAAATACAAATGTTGTAAATGATATACTGACAAAAGTTTATCAGTTGTACCAAACATTAACAACGAAGGAGGCTGAATTATTCACACTGGCTGAAATGAGTGGTATATCAAGGGATAAATTTTATGAATTTTACAACAAAATAGACATCGTTGATTTTGATATAGAAGCTATCTTGAATAGCAAGAAGGGTGCAGGATGGGATACTTTATTTAATGAAAATCGCGAGCATTTTGTTATCTTGCAGAAAGACATTGCAATTCTGGTGAAAAAGCAGGTTTTAATGAACCCAGAAAGGTTTAAGAAGCTTGTAAGGGATATCCAAAAAAATGATAGAATTGTCAAACAGGAAAAAAAGAAAATGGTTCAGGCAAATTTAAGATTGGTTATTTCCACTGCTAAAAAGTATACCAATAGGGGAATTAGTTTTCTTGATTTAATACAAGAGGGTAATATAGGTTTGATTAAAGCTGTTGATAAATTTGAATATCGTAGGGGATTTAAGTTTTCTACCTATGCAACTTGGTGGATTAAACAGGTAATAGTTAGAGCGATAGCCGATAATTCACACTCAATCAGGATACCAGTTCATATGATTGAACTTGTTGGAAAAATCAATCGTGTTACAAGGGATCTGACAAAAAAGCTCGGTCGTGAGCCTACTATACAAGAATTATCAAAAAAACTTTCAATTCCAATTGATAAAATTAAAAAAGTAAAAAAGATATTGCAAGATCCTCAAAGTTTAGAGCAACCTTGTGGTGATAGTGATAGTGTTGTTGGGGATTTCGTGCATAGTGATTACCGCTCTCCAATGAGGTCGGCGGAAAATTCTGACCTAAAATTTGCAACAGCAAAGGCTTTGTCGGAACTTACACATCGTGAAGAAAGGATTTTAAGACAAAGATTTGGTATAAATTGTGCTGGGTATACACTGGAAGAAATTGGTAAGATGTTTAATGTCACGAGAGAAAGGGTAAGGCAGATTGAGGCAAAGGCATTAAGAAAAATTAAACATCCAAATCGCTCAAAAGCATTGCAAACATATCAAAGTATTGAAGACGATGATGACAAATGGTAGTTTTTTTTATTAAGCTGTTATGAATATTGATAATCAAAATTTTAATGTTGGTTTTTTTAACTTCTTTAAACCACAATTTATTTGTGTAGTTGTGGCAATTTTAATTGCCTTTTTTAGTTTATTTATAGTTCAGGAAACGGAAACTGTTTTTATTGTTAGATTTGGTAAAGTTGTGAGACAGATAGATAAAGCTGGTCTTTATATTAGAACACCATTTATAGACAATATAGATAGTTTTGATAAGCGAATTTTGCAAGTCTATACACCAGCAAAAGAGATTATTGCAAGTGACCAAAAAAGAATAATTGTTGATGCATATGCGAAATACAGGATTACTAATACAAAAACATTTTATGAGACATTGAGAAACGAACAGGGTGCTAACATAAGGATATCATCAATGTTGGATTCAATAATGAGACAGGTTGTTGCAACTAATCCATTATTATCATTTTTGTCTACACAGAGGGGGAAAATGATGGACGATATACAGAAGTTATTGGCGGAGCAAACGAAAGAATTTGGTGTTGAAATTATAGATGTTCGTATTATTCGTGCTGATTTACCTGTTGAAAACAGTGAGGCTATTTTTAAAAGAATGAAAACTGAAAGGGAGAAGGAGGCACAGGAATTAAGGTCGCAGGGAAAAGAAGAGGCAACAATTATAATTGCATCCGCCGATAAAGAAGCAAAAGAAATTAAGTCAAATGCAGAAAAAGAAGCAAGTAAAATCATTGGTAAGGCCGAAGCAAAGGCAATTAAAATACACTCGGATGCTTTCTCAAAAGACCCAAAGTTTTATGAGTTTTACAAAACTATGCAGGTGTATCAAAAAACTCTACCAGAGCAAAATATCATTATTAGTACAAAAGATAATGATTTTTTGAAAGGATTGAAGAATGGTAGTAAGTAAATTCTCATTTTTTTCATTATTATTTGTTTGCATACTTTGATAGTTGGTTTGCGAGGAAGATTTCACAATTATTGTTTATTCTTGTCTATATCGTTAATGACTTCTCCGCAATCAGCGTTCTTCAAGTTAATATACTTGCGGTTGAAGTCGTATGCATTTTTTTCTCGGCTGTTTTTTGTAAAAGTTTTTACTTTGTCTATATTTTTTTTCTTGGCTTTTATTGTAAAAGTTTTTACTTTGTTTATAATATTTTTTTTATTATTACTTGCCACTATTTGTTTGCTGATAATATTTGATTTGTTATTGATTTCTTGGAGACATTTTTGATTAGTGTATAGTTGTACATTGTCTTCTTTCAATGTTTTAATGTCGTTCAACCGATGGTATAAGTCACAATCGAGTTCCTTTATTTTATTTTTGTAATTTTTATTTTCTTCTTGTAACACTTGATATTTAGATTGCAACTGCTTAATTTTTTCCTCAGTTTCCGTCCTTTCTCTCACAGCCTCTTTACATGTCTCCCGATATCCTTGTGCTTCATCTTTGAGTTCTTGATTGTTTTTCGATAATTTCTCGATTTCTTCCTTCAAAGTATTGATCTGATCAAGTTGTTCAATATTTTTTTGTTTTTTAGAAATGATTTCTTCTAATTCCTTATTCTTTTTTTGCAACGTTAGTAGTTCATCTTCGAGTTTTTTGTATTTTTCCTGTTTGATGTTCGTTCTACCTTCGATTCCCCTTGCGTCTTCTGCAAGTTTTTGTTTCCATTTATTGAAATATTCAATCTCATTTTGCAAATTTTGATGTTCTTCCTTTTTTACCATTATGTCAAGTTTCAATTTATTAAGTTGCAAGTTAATCGCCTCAACTTTTTTGTTTTGTTTATTGCATTCTTCTTTATTTGTTGCAATATTTCGCTCTAATTCCTGTTTTTGTTGTGCCAATTTCAACACTTCTTCTTTAATGGAGTTGTATTTTTCAGTTAAATCATCCACATTGTTTTTCAGTTCTTCTTTCTGTTCTACTAAATTATTTATTTTTTTGTTATACTTATTCTTTTCGTCATTTACATTACTTTCGTTATTGCTATTGTTATTATTGTTGTTTTCAATTGTATGTTCTGGTTCTTCGTTGCTCGATCCGCTACTACCACAGCAATTCTTGAAACAACTCATAAATATTTATTTAAAACCACCATTATTAAACAAAAAAAAAAAAGTTAAACAAGAAATTTATTGTATAAGAATTGTTTGTTATTTTTCTTCTTGCAATTTATGTTGTGAATTTTTATTGCATTACTGATGCCACAATTAGATAGTTCATTCTTTTTTTCACAAATTTGTTGGTTTTTATTGTCATTTGGAGCTTTTTTTTGTGTGGTAAAGTTTTTACTATTGCCAAGACTTGAAGGAATTATTAACAATCGAAAGGAGCTGATAGATAATAATGTTCAGTTCGCGGAAGATGTAATGAAAAAGGTGGAAAAGATTACAGATGAAAATAATAGGAAAATAGAAGAAGTAAAGATAAAGAATAGCGAAAAAATTGAGAATTTTATAAATCAATTAGAGAAAAACAATAATGATGAATTGGCAAAAATCATAAAACAAAATAATGAAGATATGCAGAAGCATTTTCTTCAAGAAAAAACTAAAATTATAGCCATGGAGGAAGAAATAAGACAGGCGATTGTAGAAATCTCAAAAGATATTTTAAAAAATGTTTATTCAATAGATAATATTAACGAAGACGATTTGAAAAGGAATTGCAAGAAATCGTTTGTTTTAAAACAAGAGTAATTATGACTGAAATTGGTGTTTTGACATTATGCTTTGTTTTGACATTTGGAATACTTGGTTTTAAGTTAAAGGATTTCGTTGCAAAGTTTTTGGATAATTATAGCAAAAAAATAGAAGATGATGTTAACTATTCGGAACAGTTAAAGAAAAAAGCCATTTATGCTTTGGATCAAGCACAGAAAGAGGAGAATGAAATTAACTCAAAAATTAAAGATATAGAGTACGAATACATTGAAAAAAAAATATCATTAGAAAAGCAAATAAAGGAAAAGATGGAGAAAAATGTTGAAAAAATTATGCTTTCTTATACAAGCAGGAAGCAAAACGACTACAATGAGCTTTTGGAGATGACAAAAACCAGTATTATTAAATCAATTTTGTCTTGTGTTGATGGATATATTCAATCAAATCTTGATATTAAACAGATGAATGATGCCGAATTAAGAATGTTGAAGAAGGTAAATTTTAAAAAATTATTTGGATAAAATAGTTTACCACCATAGTAGTTGTTTTTATGAATAAACTTGAAAGGGTTGTTGAAAAGCTTAACACACATACAAGAAAACAGGGTTTTATACTTGCCGTGTTGACAATAATTACTTTTTTATCAATTATATCTTTCAACTCTAATGATAATTGTTTAAGTGTAATTAGTAGTTTTCCAACACAAAACCTTCTTGGTAGTTTTGGTGCATTTTATAGTGATATTTTAATTCAACTTTTTGGACTTGATGTGCTTATAATGGTCGCATTTGGCTTTTATTTGTCTTTTATGTTTTTAACAAGAAGACCTGTTAAATATCTTTTACCAAAAACTATTTATACAATCATAGCAATGATTGCCTTTGGATGGTTTCTTTGTTGTTTGCCTATCAAAAGTTTTACAACATTTAGCTTAACGGGCTTAATCGCAAATTCTTTATCGAGCATTACAAGGTATTGGTTTATTAGGATACCAGTAATGATTGCACTTTTTCTTGTTTTTTCTTTTTACCCTTATTGTGTATTTTTTGATAATGGAAAAAATTTTTATAAAAAAATTACTATTTATAACAAAAAACTAAAACAGTGTTTTATCAAAATTATTAAAATTACTTTTTTTCTTTTCAAAAAAACATATTTGCCGTTTAAGAAAATCTTTTTAAGAGTTTTTAAGATCAAAAATACCGCGAATGTGGATAATGTATGTGGTAATGACAATAACATCAATTTAAATAATAAGCTCGGTTCATCTAACGGTAGCTTTGTGGATGAGAATAAAAGAAATAAAGTTTTGAATTTATTCAAAAAAACACCATCTACAAAAGACAAACAGAATAACTGCGAAGGTGTTATGGTTAAAATGGAAGACAATATACAACAAAAACCATTTGTTTTGCCACCAGTTGAAATGTTATCTTATTCTACAAGTAAAACAACATTTCAAAACGACTTTGTTTGTCAGGAAAAAATGTCAAAATTGGAAAAAATTCTTGGCGAATTTGGTGTTAGGGGCTCTATGGTTGGCTATAAGGCTGGTCCAATAGTGACATTATATGAATTTAGGCCTCAATCTGGAGTAAAATCATCGCGTGTAATTGGATTGTCAAGTGATATAGCAAGAATGATGCTTGTTGGGTCTGTTAGAATATCTACAATAACAGGCAAAGATACTCTTGGAATAGAAGTGCCAAATAATGAAAGGTCGGTTGTTAATTTTAGAAATTTAATAGAAAGTAAAGCTTATCAAAATAATCCAGCTATTTTACCTTTAATATTAGGGTGTAATATATTTGGTTCTCCTGTTGTTGTTGATTTAACAACTATGCCACATCTGCTTATAGCAGGAACGACTGGGAGCGGTAAGTCGGTTGGCATAAATGGTATGATACTATCTATGTTGTATAAATTGCCACCGGAAAAATGTAGATTTATTATGATAGACCCAAAGATGCTTGAATTTTCTTTGTATGATGGAATACCAAATCTTTTAATGCCTGTTGTGACTGATGCTAAAAAAGCAGTTCTTGCATTAAAATGGGTTGTTGGCGAGATGGAGAATAGATATAGACGAATGTCTGATGCTGGTGTTAGGAATATTATAGGATATAACGAAAGGGTTGAAGAAATTAAAAAGAATAAGAAAAACAAGAAAAATCCTGTTATTATTGATGATGAGTACACGGAAGTTAGAGATGATGAGCCAATGCCGTATATTGTTGTGATAATTGATGAAATGGCAGATTTAATGGTTGTTGCTGGTAAAGAAATTGAAGTTTTAGTTCAAAGGTTATCTCAAATGGCAAGAGCGGCTGGAATACATTTAATTATGGCAACACAAAGACCATCTGTTGATGTTATAACTGGTGTAATTAAAGCTAATTTTCCTACAAGAATTGCATATCAAGTAAGTTCAAAGATAGACAGCAGAACTATAATTGGCGAACAGGGTGCCGAACAATTATTGGGAAAGGGAGATATGTTATATGTCGTTGGAGGTGCAAAAATTACAAGAGTACACGGACCATTGATTATGGATGTAGAAGTTGAGAAGACGGTTAATTTTTTAAAACAAAACAATGATGAGCCGAAATATGTATCATTATTAAAAAGTGGCGACGAAAATAATGATGATAGCGGTGGTTTTGTATTTAGTGGTGGGCTCGATGAATACGAGCTTGAAGGTGGTGATGAGGGTATGTATCGACAGGCCGTGAGAATTGTTTTGGATGAAAAAAAGACATCGATAAGTTATTTACAAAGAAAGTTAAGAATTGGTTACAATAAGGCTGCGAATTTTATAGAAAGAATGGAAGAGGATGGTATTTTATCCTCACCAGACAACACTGGAAAAAGAACGATTTTATAATTTATTTTTTTACTTTTTTTTTTTTTTTGATAAAATAGTAATAAAATCTTTCGTGTATTTATTATGTTTGGGTGGTTAGCGGCCGTTGGTGCTACGATTGGTGGAATAGCATTAGAACTTAGTACATCAGCTTGTTCAGCTGTTGCTGGTGAAATTTACGGAGAACATAAAACTCAAAATCAAATTAAAAAAAAAGTAAATAAATTTGCAAAACAGCTTGAAAAAAGATTGGAGAACCTTAATGCAGAGTTAAAAAACATAAGTGATGGATTGCATAGTGGATTTTATAGATCGCAGACTGTGAGTAAGCGAATAGAATGTTTGAGAGTGTCAGAATATGATGTTGAAAAAAATAATAATTACATTAACAAAGGCAATAAAGCTAATAATAAAAATAATAATCTTGCTAAAACACAGATATATGGTAATAAGAAATATGAAGAACTTGATAGAAAAATTAAAGAGGAGAAAAAGAAGATATTTAAAGACTTATATGATTTGCTATTAACTGAATGGGACAAGAAAAAGCTTGATGAAGCCAAGGAGATAATAAAAAATATAAAAGAAAATATCAACAAAGGTCATCAATTAACACTTGAAGATGTTAAACAACTTTATGGTATCTTTGCGAAGAAGAGTTGGTTTAAGGAAAAATTTTCTCCAAATATTATTAGACAAAATGATTTATTGATAAGAATGCTGATGGATGAAATAATAGCACCGCTTGATAAAGAGGAAAGTGCAGTCAATGAATTCAATATGAATGTTTCCAATGGCAACAACAATATTATAAATGATAACAAACCAAAGAGTTTGTTAGATGCGATATTTAAGCAAGCTTTTAATGATAATACTAAAAATGAAGAAATAAAAAAATATAGAGTATTTTTTGATTTTTTAGCACAATATTCTGGAGATGATGGGATAAATAATGAGAGTGATAAATGGGAATACGACGAATGTGTGTTAGTTGAGGAGTTTATTAAGGATAAGGATTTTGATATGTATGAAGATATAGAAGAATTGCCTGAATGTTGTGAAAAAATATTAAAAATCGCAAATATATTGAACGATAAATGTGAAAGTCGAGATTGCAACAGGATGAAAGATAAAATTGAACCAATACTTGATACAAAATTAAACTCTTTAAGTGAGCAGTTGAAAAAGATAAAGATAAAAGAGATAAAAGATGACAATGTTAGCAAGGCTATCAATGATTTTATTGAAAAACAACAACAACCAAACAAATATCAAAGCTTATTAAATAAAGCTAAAAAAATAATTGAAGTTATGAATAATAATGGTGCAAATATTGGTTTAGACGAAGCTAATAAGGGTAAAGAAGACGAGAAGAACACTGTGATAAAAAATGTCTAAAATAATTCCTTGAAAATAAGATTGTTGATGAGATTTTTTGAAAAAATTGGATGGAGCCGATAGTAAATGAAGAAAGTTCTGTGTTATTGTTTGATGACCAATTGGAAAAGCAAATATTAGGTTCTATTTTAATAGAAAATCGTGTTTTTCAACATATAGAATTAGAGCTACAAGAAGATACTTTTTATTTCAGTGAAAATAAACAAGTTTTAGAGGTAATTAAGTCTTTACTACAAGGCAATAAGCAGGCAGATGAAAAAACATTGTTTTATTCATTAGAGAATAGTGACTTTCCACATCAAAGCGGAGATTTAAAACAATTTATTACTACTTTAATAGATGCTGGTATTAGTTTATACACAAAACCAAAAGATGCGGTAAGGATTTTAAATCATCTTGCTTTAAAACGACAGCTGGTTGGCCTTCAACAGGCAATAGGTGAGACAATAAAAACAAGCGGTATTGATGTGGTGGATGAAAAAATAGGGGATATAGAAAGAAAACTTTACAGCATTACAAACACAAACTCATCAAAAAATAGCGATACACAATTAAAAAAATATACAGAGATTGTTAAACAAAAACTAAAAAAAGCCAGAGAGAGCAATAAAGATATACAAGGTGTAAAAACAGGACTGATGGATTTAGACCAGTATACAGGCGGGTTGCAGAAAAGTGATTTAATAATTATTGCAGCAAGACCATCAATGGGTAAGACTGCATTGGCAACGACTATTGCAAAAAATATAGCTACAATTATAAAAAAGGAGGCAAAATCACCAGAAGAAGTGCAGGGAGTTGCTATTTTTTCACTTGAAATGTCTGGCGAACAACTGGCAACTCGTATGATATCTATGCAATCAAAATATTCTACAAAGACTATACATACAGCAAGGATTGATGATAAAGATTTGGTTACAGGAGAAGTTATAGAAAAGAATAAAAAAATCAGCGATAAGGATTGGAACAATATTATGGAAAGTATTAACGATATTGGTGATTTGCCTATTTACATAGATGATACACCTGCATTGTCAATATCGTTGTTAAGAACAAGGGCGAGATATTTAAAACACAGATATAATATTTGTGCCATTATTATTGACTATTTACAGCTATTGCGGGCATCAAAAAATAGTGGTGGTAATCGTGTTTTGGAGATTGCTGAAATTACAAGCACATTGAAGGCTATTGCGAAGGAGTTAGAAATTCCGGTTGTTGCTTTATCGCAGTTATCTCGTGCGGTTGAGGGAGCCGACAGAAAGGACAAAAGACCACAGCTTTCTGATCTTCGTGAAAGTGGAACAATAGAGCAGGATGCCGATATTGTTATGTTGTTGTATCGTGAGGAGTATTACTTGGCAAGAAAAGAACCGCGAATTACCGACCCATCGAATGATATGGAAGTTAATGAGCATGCAAAATGGTCACAAAAATATGATAAAATTAAAGATTTAGCTGAAGTTATTGTTGCTAAAAATCGTAATGGTCCTGTTGGAACAATAACTCTTTATTTTGATCGCGAGCATATGCTTTTTGACAGCTATGTTAAAGATAACACCGGTCAGCAATATGTTGACAATATTAGATTGCAAAACAACCAAAATGGTCAAGGGCAACATTTTTTAGCAAATGAAAACAATGACAATTCAAATTTGCAACCAAGCAATGAAGCATTGAATAAAATTGGTGATTTCGTTGAAAACACTATTGACGACGAAATTGACGATGAATTACGGGATATGTTTAAATAATATATTTAGCATAATTTATTGTTGTTTACATTTATAATATCTTGAAAAATAGAATTATCGTTTAAATACATCATTGTAGGTCTGTTATTTGTATGAGTGATGAAATCAAAATATCTAAAATTAGCAACGGAATGACGATTGCTTTTGATAAAATGGATGAGGTTGATAGCGTTATCGTGCAAGTTGCTGTCCCAGTAGGCAGTCAAAATGAATTAAGGGAAGAAGGCGGTATATCTCACTTTTTAGAACATATGGCTTTTAAAGGGACAGAGAAAAGGACTTACAAGCAACTCGCAGAAGAAGTTGACAATGTTGGCGGTATCACTAATGCCTTTACTTCAAAGGAATATACACAATATTACATCAAAACTTTAAAAAAAGATGTTGAAATGGTATTTGATATTTTAAGTGATATGCTGTTTTGTTCTTCTTATCCACAAGAAGAAATTGAAAAGGAGAGGGGGGTGATTTTGCAAGAAAAAGCGATGTATGAGGATGACCCATCGAGTGTTAATGAAGATTTATTTTATCTAAAAGCATTTGGGGATACTGCTTTTGGTAGGTCAATTATTGGAACAACTGAAAACATTAAAAGATTTACAAGAGATGATTTTATAAATTATCGTTTAAAAAATTACAAGACAAATGAAATGATTATTGGTGTTTGTGGAAATATTACAGAAAATAATGTGAAAGAATTGGCTGAAAAATATTTCGGTAGTCATTCAATTAAAAACAAAGATTATACACCGGAAAAAGTTATCTATACAGGCGGAAAAGAAGTAAAATTTAAGGGAGATTTGGAACAGATTAAATTTACTCTTGGATATAAAGGAACAATCAATAGTTTTAAAAATATTTCTAACGATGATTTAAAAAAATACTATGCAATGAAGGTTGGAGCTATGATATTGGGTTCGGGGATGTCATCAAGATTATTTCAAGAAATTCGTGAAAAAAGAGGATTAGTATATTATGTGCATACTACAACAGAAACAACACCAGATGTGTCATTATTTGGTGTTAATGCTGGTTTTTCACCTGATAAAATACATGAATTTGTGCCTGCATTAAAAGACGAATTGATGACGATTACAAAATACATAAATGACGATGAAATGAATAGAGCTGTAAATCAATACGAAGCTGGTTTAAAGATGTCTAATGAAAAATCTTCCAGCAGGGTAAATAAAATGATTGGCAATTTGATGCTATATGGTAGAATTATAACAGAAGATGAGATTATGAATATTGTGAAAAATTTAACAAAAAGTGATATTATGAAAACTATGGAAGAAATATTATTAAGTAAGCCAACATTGGCAGTTTATGGCGATGTAAAAAGTGATAATGCTGATATTTTGCTGAAAGGGTTTTAATATGTGTTGATTTACAAATCATAAGATGAATATTCATGTGTTTTTCCAATCATTCTATTTGTGCTTTTTTGTTTTAATCTCCGTTGGACCGGTTTTTTTAACAACCGCAAATATTTCAATGACGAGAGGGTGTAAAAACGGCTTTTTTGCAGCATTGGGTTGCTGTTTGGCTGATGTAATTTTTATTTCTCTTGGTGCAATTTCCGCAAAAGCCATTGTGTCTGCCATTCCACAATCAGTATTGATGTTTCTAACACTATTTGCTGGGTGTTTTTTGTTAAAAATTGCTTATAGTTTTTGGCAAACAGATGTAAATAAACTCAAAGCACAAAAGATAAAACAAAAAAATTTTGCCATCAGTATAAAAATGTTTCTTTTAACATTTTCTTCCCCTCTTTCAATTATTGGCTATGGTGCGATTTTTTCGCAAATTATAAATACAAACACATCTTCGCTTTCAGCTATTTTTGGCGGTATTTTTGCTTCTTTATCAGCACATTCTTTAATTGTCTTGACTTTTGGTGGTATTGGCAAAAAAATAAATAACAAACTTTTGTCTATATTGAATAAAATTTCTGCATTATGGATAGCTGGATTTGCCTGTTTGCTTATTGTTAAATTTTGTAAAGATTTACTAAAAGATTATATCAACTAATCGATTAACATCTTTTAATACAATTAACCGCATTTTATCATGTGTTTTATTTTCTTGATTTTGATTATATTTTGTCTAAAATATAATGATTTTCTTACTTATGGATGAGAAAAAAAATGAGCTTCCGGAAGATAAAAAAGTGAACAAAAACAAAACAAATGATGGTTTTGATTTGGTAAAAATATTGCAAGAAAGTCAAAAGAAAAATAACAAAGATACAGATATAAAGCAAAATAATGATGGCGATAAGATAAGTATTAACAACGACAAAGGTAATGAGCTAAAAGCCAATAAATTTCCAAAGACTGAAAGAAAAATAGAAAAACAATCTGATGATAAAACAAAAGACATTGAAAAAGAAATTAGGGAGAAAATTGAAAAAGAAAATGCATTAAAAATTCAACAACAACAAGATAATGAGGAAAAGATGAAAGAAATGCAGAAGTGGATGCAAAAAATGCAACAAAATGCATTTAAAGAGAAAATAAAAAAAGAAATTAAAGAAGAAAATGATGCAAAAAAGGATAGTAATGGTTTTAGCGGTGGAAATTCATTAGATAATGTTTTTGGTAAAGCAATTTCCGCTCAAACAGATTATACCAAAGACGAACTGACAAGAATTAAAAAAATAGAAGACGACTTGAAGGGTTTATGTGAAGATAATAAGCTTAATGATGAATACAAAAATTTTGCTTCAACTTGTAAAAACAATGATGACACATTTGCTGATGAGAAGAAAAAAATTGCTAAACATTTAGATGATGATATTAAGAAATTGAAAAATGAATTTATTGTTCCATCTGGAACAGCACAATTTGATGCAAATGAGCTGATTAAATCTATTTTTTCATATGTTGATGACAATTTATCAACCAATATCGGCGGTTATGCACTTATATGCCAGAAAATTAGTGAGTATAAAAAGAAGTTTCCAATACAACAAATGGAAATTGATGAAAAAACAGGAAAAGAGAAAAATGTATTAGATAATGATGTGGTAGAGGAAAGAAAGAAGTTGAATACACAATTAGAAACATTATTAGATAATACTGATTTGTTTTCTGTTGACGATGTTAAGGAAGAAATTATTAAGAGGTATAACGATATATCAAAAAGTAATGCAACTGGTGCCATTATGACATTTATTTATGGTGTAATTGATTTTTTGTTTGGAACAAATAGGTATAAAGAAAAGGAACAATTGTGCAATTTATTATGGCAAATGTATCGTGATGTTGGTGATGTTAAATCTGTCGAAAAAGTACACGAGGCAAGAAAAAGACTTTTGGAAAATTATGATAAGTATAGTGATTTATTAGCATATATGCCAACATATATTTTTTATCCAAAGGATTCTTATGGTAATAAAAATGGCAAGAAGAATATAAACAAAGATGTTTTAAAAGAATGTATTGGTAAAATTTCATCTGAAAGTGTTGGTAGTGATAAAATTAAATTTATTTGTCAAAGACTTTACCAAATCGTTGGTGGAAATAATTTTCATACACTTATAAATATTGTTAGCAAAAAGCAAATGGATGCTATTATAGAAGCTGTATCTCAAAGTGAGATTTTGCCTTTCGGCATAGAGCCGGAGTTGTATAAAAAAATTATAAGAAAGACTATTGAACTTCCGCCTGATAATGGAAAAGAACGAATTAAAGTTAATAAAATAATGCAAGAACTCAATCTTACGGATGAGAATATTAAAAAGCATATAGAGGCACTATGCAGGGGAACTATTGATATAAATAAAGAGAACAAAAGTGATAAGGCACGCACTGAAAAAATGTCATTCGCAGAAGCAAAATTTCGTGGTGATAAAATGATGATTGAAAATGATGCTTTTGATGCAAAGAAGGACGCTGTTAAAGGTTTGATACAGCAAGTATCAAATGAATTATCGATAAATATTGATAAAACTATGTCATATCTGTGCAATATCAATTCAATTGATATTGACGTTGGGGCTAAAACAATTATGGATAACCATAAAAATAGATTAAAATCTATGGTCGAGACACAGCGGGCAAGTCTTATTGGTATTGTTGCTGATAAATTTAGCGACGATGGAGGTGCATTGAAGAATGCCATGGAAAGTGCAAAAAAAGCTGTTGATGAACTTAAAATGAAAGATTATTGCGATAAAGATGAAAAAAAACCAAAAGTCGGCAAAATGCCCAAGTATAATGATCTCGATAGTTTTGATTTTAGAGATTTATCGGAAGAAATCAATAAAACCCGTGAAGAATTAACTGATAGTATAAATAAAATGTTTGATAAAATGCTTTCCAGAATTGACAGCATTGATGTTAACATAAATAATGAAAAACAAAAAATATCATCAATGATGAAAGAAATATCCGATGGAACGAGAAAAGATTATAAGGAGATAGAAATGGAAAAGGCAAAATACAATACACAAACAATGAATGCCTTACTGGAATCTATGAAAAATAAAAATAGAGGTGGTTTCGGCATGATGCCTATGGTGGATGTTCGAAATTAGTATGTAATTTCTTAGTTTAAGATTTGTGATGTCTTTTTTATTAAAGTCTTTATTTAGACATTTTATTTGTGATTGTGGTTATATTTTTATGTAAATACCATTATTATGTGTGATTGTATTTATTAGATAAAGTTCTTTTGAAGAGATTATGATGATTTTTCCAATTTGCTTCAATCCGGCAAGGAAATTGATTAAATCATCTTGTGTGTTTTTATCAATGATTAAAAAAGGCTCTTCTAATAGTAGAATATTGGCATTACTATAAAGAGCACTGGCTAAATTTATTTTTTTCAAAATTTGAATATCTATATTATCAATATTTGATGTATTTAAAATAGTTGATGTAGATATTTGTGCTTGTTTTAAATCTTGATTTAGTCGTAGGATGTTTAATATATTGTCTAATTTAGTAGTATTTACATTTTCTTCAAAATTTGTAATTATATCTATGATTTTACCATATAAAATAGCTGGAAAGATAGGACAATAAAATATATCTTTATAAGAATTATTTTGTATTGATATTGAGATTTCTTTACTTTTTTTTATGCTACAGTTGATAATTTCTTTAAAGAGTTTGGATGATTGAAAGTAATTATCGCCATCAATAACATAAATATTGCCTTCTTGGAAGCGATATGAAAAAGATAAATTATCGTTAAGGTGTAAATTATTTATAATAATCTCATTTTTACGGCTATCTTGATGTAGCTGTTGCTTATGATTGCCATATTCCAAAAATTCATCTTCTATTGCCTGTATTTCATTATCATTATTTAATAATCTTTCTTTTTCCAAATATTCACTTTTATAAATTCGCTGACCGAATATTTTTATTGTTTTTGCCATTCTCTTGATTGCTTGTATTGTGTGTAGAGTTGGCTGGCTAATTTGAAATATCCAGCTGGTTTTTTGTAAGAACTGATAAATAAAACCAATAGTTAAAATAAAACCACCAAGTTTGATGTTATGATTGGTGAATAAATATATGCTATTTAGCACTAATATAATTTGGAACAAAAGAGTTATCATTTTAATCATTGATGGATATGTAATTATTTCTTCTTTTGATTGAATAAATTTTTCGTATCTTGCCTCGTCTATGTTCGAGTAATATTGCAAAAGTTTATCAATATCCATATTGTTGTGGATATACTTATAGTTGTTAAATATATTATTAAATAAGTCTTCACTGAAAAAAGTTTTATTCGCTATTACTTCATTTTCAATTATATTCTTTTGTTTGTCTGTTTGCGATGCTTTTTTGATTATTGTTGCCAGCAGTAAGAATAATGTGTAGATAATACACATCAGCCCATTTGACTTTGATAGCCAAAATATGAGAAATAATAAACATAATACAAATGGTATTTCCATAATGGAGGTAATAATATTACTATAAAAAATGCCCCTTGCAACACCAATATCTTTCATTAGTCTTTTTGCCGGCATTGATGAGTTTGCACGATTATTGATGAATATACCTATTTTTAATATATTATTATAAACGATATATTCTAAAAATCGTGATAATCCTGATAATAATTTTTGTCTTTTTGAAATTAAAATATAGCAACCAAGACAACAAAAGATTAGAAATATAGTGAAGACTGCAAATGGTAAATATGTTGATTGCTTATTTAAGCTATTAAAAGCTAAATAAACATAAAAAGATAACATCAAAAATACACAATCTACCATTGCTGTTATCACAAAGGATGTAAATAATACCTTTTTTGTATATTTTACAATGTCTTTGTATCTATCAATAAATTGCACATTTTATTCTATTTAAATGGTTTTTGTTGTCAAATTTACTATGTTATATTGCAGTTGTCTTTTTTTCCCTCTTTCGTTCGTAAATAATTGAAAATATATTTGCAGATATAACAATAATTGCACCAATAAATTGATATGTATTTATCCTTTCGTGCAAAAACACATATCCCATAATCATTCCAAGAAATACTCTTGTAAATCTTACTGGTTGCAGTAAAGCACAATCGGTCATTTTATATGCAACATAAACACAGGCGACTTCCATAATATCACAAATGGCAACAATGGTTGCTCCTTTGACATTTTCATAAGAAATAGACGGCAAATGACAACCTGACATTGCATATCCAAGCATCGACAAAACTATTGCATTGGTAAAGATTGCATAAATAACTGGTCTAAATTCAGCATATTTTTTTTGTAAAATCAAGCCAAGTGGTATTGCAATAGAGTCGGCTATTAAAAACAGATAGCCAACATTGAAACCGGCAAATTGAATTTCTTTAAACATAGTAAATAATATGCCAAATAAACAAAATAGAAGGCAAAATGCATTAACGGCATTGAATTTGTTTTCTTTTAATATAATTCTGCCAAATATTACTATCCATATAGGCACCAACAGCATTATTAAAGTGCCAGTGCTAATTGGGACGGTTTTTAAACCACGATGAAATAATAACATATCTATTGAATATAGGCACGATAGCAATAAGACTATTGGCAGATTTTGTCTAAAATGTTTTAAGTATTTAAAAGCAAAAGGAAAAAGAATAATAACTTCCATAATACATCGTAGTGTCATGAATTCATACAACCCTATCTGCAATTTTTCCTGATAGTATTTAATAAATACCCCTTGTGAAACATTACCGACACTATTGAAAAAGTAGATAATAACAGCAAGTGTAAAAGAGCCTTTTAGGAGGTTTTGGTATTTATTTAAGATTACACTTTTTAACCTTAAACAAAAGATTGTAAAGATATTATTTTTCATACAATAAACAATAAACTGATATTTAAAATAAAAACGGAAAATTTTTGCTAAAATTTAGAAAACTAATAATTGGGTTCTACCGCGATAGAACCGAAAGTGTTATTGTATTAAAAGTTGTTGTAAAAATTGCAAACATAACATGTTATTAGAAATGAAGTATAAATAAAAGTCAAGATGGGTTTTACAATTTATTAAACAAATATTATTTATATAAAATGATTTGTATTTTGCATCGACAATAAATATCATATATTTAAAATAATGTTTTTTTCAATTTTGAGTTATTTTAGCTATGTTGGGAGAAAAACGTGAAATGGATTATCAATTCGATCCAGACAAAATTGATAAGCAAACGGCATTCGAGAATTTGAAGTTTATTCATGAAGATGAGAGTGGTCTTGGTAACATGAATGCAGGTTATTGCCATGCTTTTGCTAATTTTATTTTTTTCATGTCAAATCCAACATTTATTAGGACGATAAAACAATTTAAACAAAATGTTCAGTTGTATTCTGAATTAATGGTAATCGCACAAGACCAGCAATGTATGCAAGCATTATCAAATAACAAGAATATAACAGAGTTAAACAATTATCAAGCATTAAATCAACTCCTAACTAACAGTTATGGTGCGCAGTGGATGACATTACAGGGAAAGGAGTTAGCAGGTCTTTTGAAAATGATTTATCTAATATGTCAGTACACTGATAAAAATGGAAAAATCATAGAAGATAAAGGACGGTCTGACAAGTATGCACAAGGTTATTTTGTTGATGTAAACGCGAAACATCTTTATGAAGAAATAATACAGCATGTGAATGAAGCTGGGAACCGTGATCATGCAGACAGTAAAATATATTATAGTTTTTTCCAACAATGTGCATATATTATGTCTGGTCGAAAAGTTAGTGCATTATCTTTGATACGAAATTATACATTAAATACCAATGAAGACATCTTCGCTTGCTATGACAAACAAGGGATGGAGAAAATACTCAGTGATGCTTTAAGGAACGATGGAGATAGAATATTTGTTACTGCAGGTGGTAATCATTTTTTTGTCGTCTATAAAAAAGACAAGAATTATCATGCAATTGGTGCCGGTGTGAAGAAAATTTTTGCAACTATCAAAGAAGCAATATACGCCTGTATGGTTGGTAAAAACACAAACGCTTTGACTATTGATCTACAAAATCCAGAAAAAGATCTTATAAAGACTGGTGTTTGGGAGGCTATTTATGATATAAGAACATTGCTTTTGGATCTACAAGTGGCCTCTAACAAAGGTGTGCCATATATAAATGCCTGTGCCTCAGAAAACATCAAATGTTTTGTTAAAAGGTATTTTGATCCATATAATCCAGATTATTTAAGAATAACATCAAAGGTATGCAAACAATTTCAAGAATATATGTTAGAAAACATAGATTACATTGCAATGGGTTATACGATACCGATACCGTTGATAAACATGGATGGTTGTTGTGTGGTAGACAGTAATGGCAATTTACAATACAAAATTGCAGCGAACAATTTAGCTGGAGCGAAAAATGTTATAATAAGGAACCAAATGGTAATGAATCCTCAAATTATGCCACCAAACAATATTGTAAACAATAATATGAATAACAATATGCTACCAAACAATGTGAATAACCACATGGGAATGAATAATAGCAATTTAATTCCACAAGGTATACAAAATAATTCGTTAATGAACCAACGGATTGATGAGGGGCTAAATTTGGTTAATCAAAAAAACAATGTTGGAGAACGTAATCCGGATCATCATTCTGTCAAAAATCGTATCTATACCTTCAACCAAGGTGGAGTTGGTTTTAGTCGGCAACCAGTAACTTCCAATATGAATAATAACCCAGAATATTTATTTGGTTTGAAATGTTTAGGTAAAAAACCGCAAGAAATATCAGAGTGTTGTGCGAAATTATATTGGCCGTCTTGTTGTTAATGATATAAATAACAGCAATATTTTTATACAAAAGATTGTATATTAACTTGCAATGCTTATTGTATGGTAATTATCAAAAAAACTTGCTTATTATAACTTTGTTTGCACGCATCTTATCGTATAAGATAATGACCACTTCAAAATCAGTCAAAAGCAAGCAAAAATCTGTTAAGAGTGGTAAGAAAAAAATACTTGCTGTTGTAATTGCTATTCTAATTGTTCTGTGTGGTAGCTGTGCTGTTGTAATTAGATATTTTGATGTTGATTTTAGTAAATATTTGCAACAAAAAAAAGCGGTCGTTGAGGCAAAAAAGACAAATAGTAAAGACATTCTGGCAGGAAGTAATGGTTCTGTTTTATCAAGTGGCAATGCGATTAAAGGAACAGCAAGTGTTGATTTAACAAATTATAGTAAGAATGATTTAGTTAATGACATTACAAATGGAAATATTGAAAATGAAAATAGCCATAACTCTTTTGTAGAAAAGCTATTGCCGTCCGTTGTGCATATTAAGAGTATTTATTTAATTGATACGGAAGACCAACAGAAATATCGTATTATGAGTGCTTTTGGTGGCGACATTTTGCCTTCAAGAAAAACAAAAGCGACTGGTAGTGGCAGTGGATTTTTTATATCAAATGATGGTTATATTTTAACAAATTTCCATGTAATAGATGATGCACAAGATATAGATGTTGAGATAAAGAGTGGAGGAAAATATAAGGCAAAAGTTATAGGCTATGATGAGGGCTCGGATTTAGCTGTGTTAAAAATTAACTCACAAAAAGGCGAGAAATTTGCAAAAGTTGAGTTTGGCTCTTCCGATGATGTTAATGTTGGAGACAAGGTTATTGTTGTTGGTGGACCTTTGGGGCATAAATGGTCTGTTTCGTCCGGAATAGTAAGTGGCAAAGCAAGAGAAGATTTTAGAGTAAGCAATGTTGGGGAGTTTATACAAATAGATGCAGCTGTTAATCCCGGTAACTCTGGTGGCCCAGCATTTAATGCAAAAGGTCAAGTTATTGGTGTAAATACTTGGGGATATGGAAATTCACAGGGATTAAATTTTGCAATTTCGCAAAAGACAATAGATGAGGTTTTACCACAAATAAGAAAAGGTAAAAATATGTCAAGGGGCTTCTGGGGTATTTCAGTTGAAGAGATGGATCCTTGGGATGTAGAAGCTCTTGGATTGGAAAAGAACGAGGGTATGAAAATTGTTGAAATAGCAAAAGGTGCTCCTGCTGATAAAGCCGGCATCAAAAGCGGTGATGTGATTGTTGAGATCAATGGAAAAAAAATAACCGATAAAGCCTCTATGACACAGGTAAATAAATACATTATGACTGATACAAAATCTACCATTAAGGTAAATAGATATGGAGAGATGAAAACATTTAAAAATGTTTCTGCTATTGATAAAAAACTATTGGAAAAACTACACAAAGGTGAAGTTGGAATGCTTGATTTTGATGATAAAATGATGTCTGTTAGGCTGATAACTAAAAAGATGCACTTACAATATGGTTTTCCAGAAGATATACATGGGGTCGTGGTTTCATCTGTGAAGGAAAATAAAGAACCTATGTTTATGTTATCAGTTGGTGATGTAATTACTCAAATAAATGGATATAAAACCAGCACGATTGAAGAATACAAAGAGGCAGTTGAGAAGATTAGAAAAGACAAGAAGAAAATGGCTATTTTCCATGTTTACAGGCCAACTATACGGGAAAAATCAATCTTTGGCAGTAAGTTTTAGCATTTCATTGTTTATTGTTTTTTTTAAAAATTAAAATTACATGAGCTACTGAAAATTATAAGGGTCCACATCTATCTTAACCTTGACTTTATTAGATATGTCAAACTTATCTTTTATTCTATTTAATATGTTTATGATTGTTAAGTCCTTATCGCTTTTGATTAAAAACCTATATCTATAACTTCTTTTCATATAGAACATTTGACTTTCCGTTGGACCAAGTATTGTTGCTGATTTTGGTAAATATTTACTTAATAAAATACCAATTTGCATAGCTATCGTTTCTGCATCCTCTTTATGATTTGAAGATATAATTATTGATATAAACCTTGAATATGGTGGTAAGTTGTATTGTTTTCGCTGTTTAATTTCATTTTTGTAAAATTTTTCAATGTCGTAATTTTTAATATTTTGTAAGACGATATTGTTTGGATTTGATGTTTGTATGTATATTTTTGCTCCCTCTCGTTCACGACCAGCACGACCTGATAGCTGAAATAGCATTTGAAACATTTTTTCATAAGTCCTAAAATCACCATCAATAGCCATTCCGTCTATATCCAGCACGATTATGGTGGTTAATCTTGGAAAATGATATCCCTTTGTCATTATTTGTGTCCCAATTATAACATCAATGTCGTCATTATTGATTTTATCCATCATTGTCTTTATATCATTTTCATTGCCTATTTCATCACTTGAAAAGATAATTGTATGCAGTTGGCTATTTAGTTTATCAATCTCGACTTGTAATTGTTCAACACCAATACCTTTATTTGGTGCCAGCTTTTCACTTCCACATTTTTCACAATGTGAATATTTATATTTACTAAATCCACAATAATGGCATTTTAATTCATTTTTTTTTCTGTGATATGATAATAAATTATCGCAATTCTTACATTTAACCTCATATCCACAATTCTCACATTTCAATGTTCGCGAATATCCCCTTCTATTTATAAAAATCATTGTTTGTTCGTTTTTTTGTTTTGTATTTAGTATTGCTTCGATGGATGTGCTTGCGAGGCAACCATTTTGATTGCTGGTCGTTGGTGATGTTAATGCAACCTCTGGCGGTGTGATGTTAAAAAATTGATTATTTAGATTAAAAATAGAATATTTCTTTTGTATCACATTTGTTATTGTTTCAATAGATGGTGTTGCGGATGATAGGATTATTGGTATGTTTTCATATTTAGCTCGTAATACACCCATATCTCGTGCATTATAGACCGGTATTTCGTCTTGTTTGTATGATGTATCGTGTTCTTCGTCTATTATAATGGCTTTTAAATTAGCATAAGGTAATAATAATCCAGAGCGAGTTGATAATATGATTTTTGCTTTTCCAGATATTATGCTTGCATAATACTTCTTTTTTTTCGCTATTGAAACTGATGAATGCCAGATGATTGGTTCTATATTGCAAAAATCTTTTATTGTTTTGATAAGTTGTCCTGTTAATGCTATCTCTGGAACCATTATCAACACTTGTCCGTTGGTATCTTGTGATAATAGTTTTCTAACAATATCTAAAAATACATAAGTTTTTCCGCTACCCATTACCCCTCTTAAAACCGATACATTGAAACCCGATTTGCTATAAATTGCATTTGCAACATCACTTTGCATTTGTGATAGACATATGTTCTGTTGTTTTTTTGACTTTATGCGGTTTTCACAAGCCATTGGTTCTATGTCTCGTTTTTTATTTATCCAAAAACTTGGGATAGACATTTGTATAAGTTTCTCAATATCAATGATGTTGTAGAATGCCATTTGTTTTAAAAATAATAGAAGATTTTGTGATAAAAAATTTTTATGTATTATCCTATTTATTGGTTTTATCTTATCAAGATTGATTGACTTTTTATGAAATATTATGTTATTTTCATTGTCTATCTCGTATTCATTTATATTTAGTATAATGCCTATTACATTTTTTTTTGAAAAACTTACCTCAACTATTGATGCAAGGTTGTCTTTATCTATAATATTACCGCCATCTGCAAGACAACACTTATAAATATAACTCTTACTTTGTAGTCCAAAACAATAAATTTCAGCAAGAGCTATTTTCATAGCTTTTGACTTGCATTTTATTTTATAAAAGCAATTTTTTTTTCGGTTATTGCCACAATAATAAAATATGTTATCCGTTTTATTGCTGACAGAAGTGATGTTACTGATCTTGTCATCATATATGATGATAACAAAAAGCACAATTATTTGCATCGTTATTTCAAATATTATTAGTGCTATTATGGTGTTTATTTATTGTGTTTTACAAGCACCTGATATATCTATAACCGAGGCAGTTATTGGAACGGCAACAAGCACAATCTTATTTGCCCTAATATATTTATACATAAGAAAAACATCAGAGCACGAAAGTGATCATTTTTATCAACAAGTGGATATTAGGCAGAGATTGTTTGTGTTGATTTTGTGTATTATTTTCTATATGCTGTTAGTTTATGTTGTGCAAAATCTTCCAACACAAACACAAGTTGCCGATTCTAATGATATTCCAAGGGTTGCAGGTTTGTATATTAAAAATGCAATAAATGATTTTGGTTTTTCCAGTATCGTGACTGCTGTTGTTGCTGGGTATCGTGCATTTGATACAATGTTTGAGAATGTAGTTATTTTTACAGCATGTTATGGTTTTTATATTTTAATGAAGATGGAGAAAAACGATGATGTAAAAAAAAGTAATATACAGATAAGTTTACAAGCGAACGAAGATAATACTTTACATAAAAATATTTAAAATATGCAAACAGATAAACTTTATTATTTTGACTATCAATCCACAACACCAATGGATGATAGAGTTATTGAGGCCGTATATGCTTCAATGAAAGAAGATTTTGGAAATCCGCACTCAACATCGCACCCATTGGGTTGGAAAGCTTTTGAAAAAGTAGAGCAGGCAAGGTATAAAATAGCAAAATTAATAAATGCGAAAGCAGAAGATATTGTTTTTACAAGTGGTGCTACGGAAAGTAATAACCTTGCAATAAAGGGTGTAGCTCATTTTTACAAAAATAAAGGCAAACATATTATTACAATGTCAGTAGAACATAAATGTGTTCTGGAAAGTTGCCATTTTTTAGAGACAGAGGGGTATGATATTACATATATTGACCCAGAGGAAGATGGGTTATTAGACTTGAATAAATTAAACGATGCAATAAGAGAAGATACAATTTTAATTTCCGTAATGGGTGTGAATAACGAGACTGGTGTTATTCAAAATTTAAAAGAAATTGGCAAAATAGCACATAATAAAGGAATATTATTTCATACAGATTGTGCACAGGCATATGGAAAAATTCCTTTGGATGTTGAAGAGATGAATATAGATTTGATGTCAATATCAAGTCATAAAATCTATGGTCCAAAGGGAATAGGGGGCTTATATGTACGACAAAAACCAAAAGTAAGATTATCTCCAATTATACACGGAGGAATGCAGGAGAAAGGTTTAAGAAGTGGAACATTGGCGACACCTTTATGTGTTGGTTTTGGTGTGGCAAGTGATATTTGTAAAAATGAAATGCAACAAGATTGGCAAATGGTAGAGAAAATTGCAAATAAGTTTTTAGATAAAGTTTTGAAACTTGAAGATGTTGTTTTAAATGGTAATAAAAGTCATAAAATACCATATTGTAATAATATTAGTTTTTTACACATTGAAGGAGAGAGTTTGCTGTTAGCGGTGCAAAACTTTTGCATTTCAACAGGCTCGGCCTGTAATTCAGCCAATTTGCAACCATCTTATGTAATTTCTAAAATGAGAAAAGATGATTATTATGCACATTCTGCTATGCGAATTGGCTTTGGCAGGATGACAAAAGAAGAAGATGTTGTGTTATTCGCAGATAAGTTGATAGAAGCAGTTAATCATTTAAGGTCAATATCACCATTATGGGAAATGAAAAAAAATGGTATAGACATTACGAAAATTCATTGGGATGAATAATATTACACTTTGATAAATATAATAAGCAAAATAACACCAGTATAACCAAATATAAGCATCATAGTATTAATTAATAACACTACAATGCTTATCTATACCATCTATTATCTCTTTATGTATTCAGTCGTGACACTAATCACCATATACATAAGTACACAGTTGCTTTGTTAGGCCTAAGTGTTTATATTCAATACCATATTCCACCATACGAATTGTAGAAATGTTGCCATTTTTTGCAGCTTGAATGATCGATCCAGTACCTCTTGTACCTATGTTGATGGAAAAACAAGCTTTACCCATTTTTGTAATTTTCGTCATATCGACGGGCGTTGCTGGAAAATCTACATCTTTTATCATAGTTCCTGACATACAACCGGATGTTGTTGCGAGTAATGCGAATATTGAAACGAATTTCATATGTTTTAAATTCATACAAAAAATAATAAAAACATATTTATAATGACATGTTGTTATAATATGCAAGGAAATATTGCAAAAAAGTTTTTCTTGTTTAAGAAATATTGTTGCTCTTTTAGAAAGATGGAGAGTCGTGCTTACAATGAATACTACTTATTTTTCCCATCTTTACTATCCTTACTATTTTGTTTTTTATCATTATTCTCGTGATGGCAATGTCCTTCGATTACCGAGCCATCCTCTATTGAGAGAGTATTGTAATACATTTCACCTTTTATATATGAACCATTCAACATTTTGATACTTTTAGCTTTGATATTACCATCTATTTTTCCATTTTTTGCTATTACAATGTCTTCTGCAATAATTTCACCAGTAATTATACCACCATTTTTAACATTTAATTGCTTAACACTTACATTACCATTGATTGTGCCACCAACATCTAAAATACCATTAGAGACGATATCACCCTTGATGCTTGTGTTATTGTCTAACACTGAAACCGAACTTGACAAAGCAGACATAAAAAAAACAATAAAACAATATATTATTTATAATTTATAAAATTTATAGGGTCAACATCATGATTATTTATAAGCATCTCGTAATGTAAATGATACCCAGTGGTCCTTCCTGACATACCTTGTTTTCCTATTTTATCTCCACCTTTAACTTTGTCGTTCTCTCTAACATCTATCGTTTCTAAGTGCGAATATCTTGTTTTTATGCTATATGCTTTTGGAAAATAACTATGTTCTATTTCAACACAATTTCCATGTCCTTGTTTTTGTCCAACAAAAGACACAATGCCATCTTTCGGGGTAATAACATTACCATCATTTATTACAATATCAATGCCTTTATGAAAACCTATTTTACTATTATCTATTGGATCAATTCGTTTGCCATATTTACTTGTAATACGATAAGTGCCTTCCATTGGCTTGCCAAGTGGTAAAGATGATATGATGTTTTCAGCATTTATTAGTTGGTTGATACCTTCCTTATAATTGTCATTGTTAATTTTAACTTTATGTAGGGTTAATAAAGGTTTTGTTTTTTTTGCCATAAACGATGAAAATTTCTCATAAGGCCCACCTTGTGCATTTGTATCTTTTGCATTATTTGCTACTGGTTGATTTTTATAGTCCATTGAGTTAATATTTAATTTCTCAATTTTTTTATTTAAATACTTATTTCTCTCCTCTAAACCTCTATAAGTATCATCTATTTGTTTGTCTATAATGGCTTTTGCTATTGCTTCATTGGCACCTTCGGTTGGAACTTTTAAACCATCAATTCTTTCTCTAACTTTCATGTATTCGTTGATTTTATCAAGTTTTCCTGAAAGAGAGGAAAAATAATTTTTATAGTTCTTATTTTCTTCCATAATCTGTTTGTATTCAAGCAATATCTCATTTGTGCTTGCATTTTTATATCTAATATATTGCCAACAACATACTGCAATAAAAGCACAAAAACAGAGAAATAAGACTATTTGCTTAAAAGCAGTTAATTTTATGTATTTTGTTTTTTTTTCATCCCTGATGATAATGGTTTTACTTTTAAAAAAAAACATATACTGAAAGTTATATTTTAATGAAGTTAAAGTCAAGATTAAATTTATCGCTACAGATATGATAAAACAAACACTTGATAAATGAATTAAATTATTGTATTGATGATTACTAATGTATGGCTGATTGTTTTGTTAAATATATTTATCAATATAAGTTATCACTTGCTATTGTTATAGTTAGAATCAAGAGTTTATTTAATAGTAGCCTATTATAAAAATTTAAATTTGTTTTTTTTAAAAAAAATTGTATATTATCGTAGATATCGTTACATTATGAATAATGTTGAGCCACAAACGCCACAAACAAAAATTAGTGGATTAGATTTACAGTTGGATTGGATGACAAAGAATAAAAACACTATACATATAATCTTCGATGTAGAAGAGAATAATACACCAAATTCAAAACTGCATTATGATCTCATTATTACTCTTGGTGACAAAGATATCAAAGTTTTGCCAATTATTAACAATAAAGCAGGAATGGTCACAGAGGACGAAAAATGTAATAACATTCCTTTTACCGTCAGCTATGGAGCAAACGGTATAACAAATTTAGTGCATTTGCTATGTAACAAAGACACTCTTGCTCAGGACGTCAATTATGATAAAGAATGCTATTCAATGATTTGTCATGCTGTTGATCAATTTAGCTTATACAAACCCTTGTTCTTAAATGTGGATAATCCCAATGAATATTGTCAAGATACAGTACGACTTGCAACAATCAAGAGGCTTCAAGAGGAAATGTGTCACGATGCTCTGATTTTTTATAAAGATGATATCAGGCGATTAATTGTTGATAAAAAATATGGATTAAGTCCAGATATAATAAAACAAGATATTGATCGTCATAGGAAAAATGGCATAATTAATTGCTTATCAAATTGTGGATTATGTATGTCAAATCTATGTCGTCAATAATAACATAGGTAAAAGACCAACAAGATGGAAAATATTTTTGTAATAATTAATAACAAATATTATATGTATAATTACAATATTTGGTTGTAGAAAAAGAAAAAATAAAGTTGCTACTGCAAATATTAACAAAATATATTTTTTGAAAATTGTATTTTTTAAAAACAACAATCATATTGTAACATAGCATATACTTATACAGACATTTCAATGCTATTACTGATTATTATTAGGTTTTGTTTAAAAGATATCGTAACAAATGCAAATATATGTTGTCAAACAAAAATTACTACAAATCAAGATATTCAATAAGATACCTTGTCAAAACAAAATACCAAACAAAGTTAATGGTGCCTATGGCCGGACTTGAACCGGCATGAAGTCAACCCTCGAGGGATTTTAAGTCCCTTGTGTCTACCAATTCCACCACACAGGCAAAAGTAAAATTAATGTCTTAATGTAATAACATTTATTAAAAGCAATATAATTTTATTTGCTATTATAATAATTTTTTTTATATTATTACATAAACAAACCTTGTTTGCATTATGAATGATGAAGAAATAGCAAGAAATAAAGTTTCAATGCAGATAACCGATGGGCAACTTGTATCTTGGGGTACCGTCAAGGGCACTGTTTTAAATTACATTAACAGATGCCTCGCAAGTGCCACTCCAAATACAAAATATATTTTATCAAAACTGGAAAATGAATATTCTTTATCAGGAAAAAATCAGAGTGACTTATTTCAGTATAGAAACAGTGTTAGTGGTATTATTAATAAAATTAGCGGAAAAGCACAAGATTGGCCAAGTAGTTCGGTATTTTCATATACAAAAGGAAATAAAGTAGTTCTAATTACATTAGCTGGTGTTTTTGAATATGATAAAAGTGATGTAATACGAACACCAGCTGGACAAGCTTATGTAAAAAATGCTAAGGCACATTTTTTCAACGGCATAGAAGCAAATGTAAGTATATGTCCGTCTGTTGTAAGTGACGATAATGACAATGAAGAAGTTAATTTAACATACGAACAATTAGAAGATGGTGATTTTACTTGTGATGACATTAGATTGTTTCCAAGCATACCAGCAAATACTCACATTGAAGATATTAAAGATATCAA
This sequence comes from Rickettsiales bacterium, assembly GCA_017444095.1. Lineage (GTDB taxonomy): Bacteria > Pseudomonadota > Alphaproteobacteria > Rickettsiales > Deianiraeaceae > UBA4311. The sequence goes on from JAFSXM010000020.1 coordinate 92,331, forward strand.
AAAATTAAAAACATACGAACTTTTCCGAAAAGTTCAAGATAGATTGGAAAAGTATCATCTCTCTGTTAGGACAACGAATGGAATTAGTATATCAAATTTAGATGATAATAATATATTTGACGGCTCTTTGTCTTGTTGCAACAATAACATGTCAAACAACAATAATACTGCTATATGCCATGGTACATTTGCCAATTTAATGCCATATGACAAAGTTACTTTTGAATACAAGGATATCGATGGTGAACCCAACAGTCAGTTATTTAATGCAGATGGAGTTGGTGGTATTTATACAGATAATTTATCGTCGGTTAACAGGGATTATATTGTTAATAATTTTGTCAATATAATGTCCACAGCCAATAGTATTGATGATTCAAGAATTAGTGAAATCAGCAAACGGTTTGGCTCGCAACTTAGAATCTATCACCAAACAAATATAGGTGAAAACAACAATGATGACGAAACAGGAGATAGATTCAATGTTATAACTAACTCTCAAACTAATGAAGACGGCGACTATTATAAAACAAAAATATTGTTAAATGGAAAATATGTAGAACAAATCATCAAATATGATGATGAGGGCAACTATCTCATTGCGAACAAAGATCTCAATGCATCTGTATCGGATGGTATATATGAAGCGCAACTTGGAAACGGAAATTTATTCATCGGAAGACTAAAGGTTGATGAAGGAACTGGAAATGTATATTTTATGGAAGGAAAATTTTTCAATCAAGAAGGTAAAGTTATTGATAATAAAAAACAGCTTTCATTGCAAGAGGCATCATCATTATTATTTAATGATGCAAGAAGTGTGAACAACAATGATTTAAGAGAATTTAAAGACAGTAATAGAATTCTTATTGAAAAAGGAGAAAATAGATTTGATTTTACAACCATTGGGGCATCATTTGAAAATACAATGAAAAATGATAGGATATATAGTGATTATCTGCCTACATCAACATACATACAAAAGCAAATTGACAATGTAGAGTTATTTCTTAAAAGCGAAATGGAAGTTTTAAATACTACACCTGAAAAGACATATGAGAAATATATAGAGCGAAGAAATAAAAGGGGATTTTCTAATCAATTAATCAAAGATATAAGGCGAGCCACAAAAGAACTTTGTAAAAAAACCAGAGAAAATACTTATGTATTAAGTGATGGAGAGAAATTAACAAAAGATAGGCTGGGGGCATTTTATTCACAGCTATCTCAATGGCAGTATTTACACCGTATGAAGGCAAAAAGACAGGCATTGGACGGCGATGATATACAAAATCACGAACAGTTGAATGAAGAAACATCTAATGACGAAAGCAATAGTAAAATCGATCCAGCTTCACCATTAGAGAAAAGCCAACTATTGGAAGAAAAAAATAATGTAAAAAATGATAATGACAAGGAAGACATAAAAGATAAAAAAAATAGTAATACACATAAAGATAACGAAAATCGTATAGAAGATCCTACAATACCTACAACTGCAAATAAAAACTTATTGCAACAATCACAAAATGACGACAATATAAGTGAAACAAGATATCCACAAATATTGAATCATGACGATTTAAAGGCAATACTTACAGATACGGAGGCCAACCAAATCGCCAGTGAAAGCCCAGAAAATCAAGCTATTTTTTCAAATATAATGACAAATGTTGTTAATAATGAAGATGACAAAATAAGCCTATTCATAAAAACTTGTCAACTCATACATGAGTCAAGAGGAAAGATTCGTGAAAAAGGAGCGAAAATTTTGCCTTTATCAAGGGATGAATATGAAATATTTATAACACTAAAAAACAGATTAACAAATTCTATAATCAATGCCAGAAACAAAAAACTCTGCAAACAAGTACAATCATATCAAATAGAGATAAATGATGAACAATGTGGTATAAAAGATGATTTCAATAAGGCTATGCAGTTTGCATCATCTGGCGAAGAACAATTAAATACGGCAACACATATTAAAAACTGCAAGCTGTTTGATGAACTTGATAAAACAGGTGAAATTAAACAGCTTTGTAGTGATATTATGTTTGAAAGAGATGTTAGTGGTAACAATATAAATGAAAATTATTCCGAATATTACGATGAGTATGAAAGTCGAGATTCGTTCAACAATCGTTCTACTTTAAATATAGATAATTCAACGAAATACCCATCTAATAATAATATTATTTAATTATTTTGTAAATAAAGCCATCAATAACTGGTAAACCTTGATTTGTGGCAACCATTCCTCCATTTTCAAAAGAAAGTATATTTGCCTCCATTAACTTTTGCAATAACTTTATTTCAATAAATTCCATAATATTCAAATTAAATCGTTTCTTTATATCTAATATGTTAATTCCATATATTGTTCGCAATCCCATCATTATTATTTCTTCTGCAATTTCTTTTGTTGAAAGTGGATTTTCTGTTATTAAACCATTTCTACCATTCATCACACATTCCATCCATTCGTTTGGATTGCATACACAAATAGTTTCAAATCTTGTATTAGTATTTAAATAATTCATTCTTCCGTGAGCACCAGCACCAATGCCGATATAATCATAGTATTTCCAATATGCCAAATTATGTCTACTTTCATAACCTTTTATAGAATAATTTGATACTTCATATTGACGAATTTTTGTTTTTTGATATGTATTTTTAATAAAATCATTTGTGGCGATATAAAACTCGCCAAGTTCGTCATTGTTTTTTGGAATAACAACTCCATTTTCAACCATTTTTCCAAGTAAAGTATTGTTTTCAACGATGAGTGTGTATAATGATAGATGTTGTGGTTGAAATTCAATGGCAAATTGTAGCTCTTGTAGCCATTTATTTATGTTTTGTCTTGGAAGACCGTATATTAAATCAATACTCCATTTTGGAAAAACTTTTTTTGCATTCTCTATTGTCTTGATTGCTTCTTTTGAAGAATGTTTTCTGCCTAAAAATGATAGCTCAATATCGTCAAAAGATTGCACACCGATAGAAATTCTATTAACACCGCATCGGTTTAGTTGTTCAAATTTTTCATAACAACAAGATGTAGGGTTTGCCTCAATTGTTATTTCGCAATTATGTTCTACATTAAACTCTTGTTTTACAAACAATATTAAATCTTTAACAACATTAACATCAATTAAACTCGGTGTTCCTCCACCAAAATAAATTGAACTAACTTTCTCATTATCATTTGTTAGCTGAATTTTAGACTTAAAATATAAAAGTTGTCTTTTACAACATTCTGCATAGGTATTTTGAAAGTCTAAACTAAATTTTTCTTTATCAACAACGATGCTACCGAAATCACAATATACACATTTTGATAAACAAAATGGCCAGTGAAAGTAAATACCAAACATAATACAGAATTGACATTTTAAACGAAAAACAAAAAGCAATGATTTAACTAATAACTAAATTAGTTTGTTTGTAATTTTTTTTTTGTTATCATTGCTATGATATTTCTATGAAAGAATATTATAACGATACTTCAGAAGATAATCATGCATCATTGCCAGTTAAAACTAATAATACACAGCCAGAAATTTGTTCTTTTAGTAAAACCAATGTTAACGAGATCAATGTTGTTGAAAATGCAGAAGATATAGATGGAGCACCAGCACCGCTACCTGATTGTTTCATCAAAGAGAATGAAAACGAAGAGGCACCTTTGCCACAAAATGTATCAGCATTAAAGAAAGTATTAGATGAAAGTAGAAAAACACTTAGTAAAATGCAAAAAAACTTGGTTGAGAAACTTCATGAAGATGATACTGAGATTTTAAAAGTTGATGATGACAAGAATAATTCAGCTTCTGTGTATCTGCAGTTTGATGAAAAAAATATGGTGATAATGCAAAAATTAAGAATGCTATAAGAAAAGCAATTGAGTATGCAAAAAACAATAATCAAAATTTTGAAATAAACCAAAAATATTTGCCTTATATCAAAAGCATTTTTGTTGACAGAAAATCTGTAAAAAAGTATAGCCAAGGTGGCGGTGACGACGAAGTTTTGTTAAACGGAGGTTTCGATGATCGCAAATTAACAAGTTTAAAATTTTATCAAAAGCATAACAAGCATCCCGGTGAAAGTAAATATAATATGATTATGGTTGCTGAATATAAATTTTTCGAAAAGACGGCTGAAAATGAAATTTCCGAAAAGACGGAATATTGCATAATTGATATGGATAATAATTTGATGATATCAAACGACACACTTAAGCTTTATAGCCACTGTATGGATGATTTTGAAAATCATGGTCTTGATGACAAAGACAATAAAGTATATGAAACTGGTTGGAGGTGGCATGCATTTCGTATTAATAACAGATTGCGTAATAATGGTTTTACAGACGCTAAGAAATTTATTATCACTAATGGCAGTAAATTGTATGGCATCAAAACGCTTCAAGGATTATCGCAAAAAAAGCTTGACATGGAATTTCTTTGTGAACGCGAAGGTGAAAACGAAGCACAAGACTGGAAATATTTAAAATGGGTAGAAGTATTGAGTGGCAAGATATCTAAGATAATTGATTCAATCAATGGTGCAACAACAATACAACAATTATATGAAACCTTCCTACAAGGCATACAGAAAGATTTGTTAAAGGTAAACTACAAAAACGCAAAAGATTCTGATAATAACTTTCTTTATTTAAATGGTGGAGATATAGTAGGTTATTTTTGTAAGGATTCAAAAGTAAATAAAACTATTAATAAGAGTGATTTTTTAAAAAAAAACACCAGCACGAGTGATTTTAAACAGAAGATATTAGATGAAATTTTTCAAGATAATACAGGTAGTATTGATAAAATAGATTTCGTTAATGCTTTTTTAGAAAAGGCCACACAACATATTGTTGATGCCATTAACAACAAAATGAAAAAGCTTCCTAAAAAAACTACTACTTACGTAGATAACAAGAATGAAGACCTTGACACCCCATTAGGTAGTGGTACAGGGCTACGGCAATTTCCAGTAACAAGTGAATCAGAAACACCTACATGTAAATGTGGTTGCAATACTGAAACATGTTTAAGCTTATTTGATTATGTTAAAAATTTATTTACAAGTAACAAAAGTAATAATATTTAAAATATGACTATACATGAGTACTTCTATAAAATTGTTTTTCAATAAGACATTTTATTTGCTTTATAAAAAGTTTATTCAAACATAGCATTTTAAAGAAACATTATGTTACGAACATTTTTATCCAAGAACTAAATTATAATTCTTGGATAAACAATTATTGTTCAAATACCCAAAAACTACAAACTTTCACCAAAATCTTCCTTAAATTTTGCAACAAGTTTATCTCAATAAGTTTTGTTTTGCTCTATTATAAAAAACTCTTGATTTTACCTCAATAATATTTTTGAAAAAGAAAAAGTAAAAATTATCAAGAGTTTTTTTTACAACAGGGTTTTAATAAAGTAATTGTGTTTTATTTTTATTAAGTGTTTGTTTATCACAGCATCACAACACTCTTAGCGCTAAATTCAATTTTATCAGGTAAAATTGTTTCGCCAAAATCTTCAATTTGCATTTGTTTGGAATAAATAAAATAATTTTGGTTTTCAATGTTTATTGTTCGTAATAACATCTTCGTTTGTTTATTGTATATTTTTAGACACACTAAGTTTGTAATAATTGCTACATCTTGATATGATGTTATGTTTATTTTATAATTTTTTCTTGGTGAAAATGACAATCTTATGTCGCCATTTTTCATTTTTGTTATATCCAAATTTTTTGTTTCAAAATTCAATAAACTATTTCCAGTTATAGATATTGTGCTGATGCCTGTATTTTCTAATGCGTCATTCACAGATACAGCTTTGAATTGTATTGATTTTCCAATATACGATAAAGGTAGTTGTATGTGTTTTATATCGTTATCAATTAGGCATACATCTTCATTTGCAGAATGGTTGTTTATTTCATTTTCCGTATTAAATCTTCCTCGTAGCAGATATGACAATTCAAATTCATTATCGGCGAGTTTTACGACATCTCTAAAAGCTATTATTTCTTTGCCAACAAGAATTATATTTTTTAATTGTGAAAATTGTTCGTCTGTGATGGATTGTAATTTTTCATTTTCATTTGTTAAAATTATATGTATTTTTGTTGTTGTGTCGATGATGTTGGCGGTTAAATCATTATTGTTGTCGCTGATGTTTACTAATTTGCCAACACAACTTTCAGCTGATATGAATGATAAAAAATCATAACTTTCACCATTATCAGTAGAGTAATACAGAGTTGCACCTTGCCAATTATCATCATCACTCCACACGGCACAATGTATTGTTAATAGGTCGTTTTTCACACTATCGTCAATGTTGTATAGTTCGAATAATTTTATATTTGTTGTTGCTATTTGTGATGACTTATTGTTTGTTTTGCTGTCTAATAGGATATTTGAATAATCAAGAGACGATAACATATTATCATTAGCAATCATAGAGATGCCTATAATTTTAATCCTTGTTCCATCAATAATTGATATATTTTTAACACGAATTAAATAATCTACACCATCAACTTTAATTGAGACTGTATCTAATGGCGATATATTTAAATGTGTTATTGGCAATTCAAAAATAAAACTTGTAGTTTGAGTGTTTAAGTTGGTTAATATTCGCCAAGCCAATTCCTGTGCTTGTGATAAATTTAATGGCATTGGTACAGATATTTTATATGAGTTTGTATGTTTGCTATTATCATTAGCATTTGCAGTTGAAGTTGTGTATTCCCGTTCTATATCTAAAAACAACAACGATACAGATGATGGTATTGATGGTGATGCAATTGTTTCTGCCTCAAAACACACCTTTCCGGTGTCGGTATCAACAATTAATTCATTTTCCGTAATGATATGAGTTTTGGTATTTTTTAATGATTTAAAACATAGCTTTCCATCTTCTAAATATGTGTCAAAGTTAAAAGCACCAGCTAAATTTCTTAAATGATTTAAAATACTTTTATTATCATCTATTAAATAACCATTGAATAAATCATCTTCTAATTTTGAAACATTTATATCTTCATCTTTTAAATTAAGCCGGTAGCATAAATATTTAATAACATTCGCAAGTGTTGCGATACCAGCTTTTCCATTTAAAAAATGCCCGTATTTCCATATACTGCCATCGCTCCATACATCTGTGAGATTTGGATAATATGGATATGGTCGTGCATCCCAAGTGTATAAAAATAATCTCTCAACACATTCGCTATTTTGCCAAGCCTCTTCGGTTGCGGTTATTGCGACTCGTTGTGCTTTAAAATCCATAATTCCTTTTGACATTCTTGGAAAAGCGGAATCAAAACTATTTGGCGAATAAAATACATTTGGTTGATTTGTACAACAATCTACTGATGGAAAACCATATTCTGTGAACCAGATTTTTTTTGACCTTGGCACCCATTCTGTTTTTGTGCCATCTGGATTGTAATGGTAATTGCTCCAAAAGTATTCTACATTTTTCCAAGCCCATTCTGGCGATAATGGTGCTTTTGTTGTTCTGTTCTCATCTGTATAATAAAAATCATATCCTTCGCCATTTCTCCAACCATTTTTAATTTCCTCTTTATCATATGTTGTGGTTGTTTTATCTGTTAATGGGAAATAGGCATCTATTCCAATATAATCAATGGCATTACAAGCCCATATTTTATCCAAATTGTAATATCCTCTACCATCGTGGTGATACTCGCTCCAATCTCCGGCATAGATAATTTTTACATCATTACCAACCATTGATTTTATTGATGTTGCTAAATTACAAATTTCATTAACCGATGGATAATTTCCACTTTCATCTACAATTTTTGTCATTCCAACCATTTCACTTGCAATAATAACACTATCAATATATCCATTTAATAAATTAACATAGTGTTTGATGAAATTATTATAGCCGTCTGTTTTGTTAAAAAAACTATAAACATCGTTTGCTTTGCCGGTGATGTGTCCTCTCCAAGGTTTATTTTCGGTATCAACCATCAACATTGGATAAAGACAAACTTTTAAACCACGATTTTTGATTTCTTTTACATATCTTAAAACAGAAGCATCACTTGGTGTTCCGCCGTATCTTATATTTCCTTCTGCATCTTTTCCAACAATCCTTGCATTATTTCTTGATATTCCTGCAACTGACCATTCTTCTGGCTCAACTTTACATCCGTGATATTCGCAAGCTGGATAGATTTTTGCTTCACCACAATTTAAACTATCGCAAAACCAACAGACAACAAGCGAAATATAATCTACATTTGGGAATGTTTTACATAAATCATTTAAGCTCTCTATGGCATCGGTGTTGCTTGAAGAAGTGTGCTTATTTAAAATTGTGTCTTTTTCTGTTTTATAAAATTCTCCCATTATGTATTTGCCGTTTATTTTTTTTTGAACTTCCGTGTCATAAACAAACTCTCCACTACCCGGTATCATAATCATTGATTTAACAAGATTTTCCATACAATTTTCTTCTTGGAATTCTTGTGTCCTAACAATATCAAAAGTGAAATTCGGTATTGAATTGTTAAATTCTTCTAACGGAAAATCGGTGAACACCACATAACATAAGTCTCTAAAAGCTGGTATATCTGCACCGAGATAACTTTTAATTGTTTCATCTTGCGGTTGGTCTTCTGTTCCAAGATATATTTTGATTTTATATGCTGATATATTTATTGGTACTCCGTTGGCATAAATATTCTTAATACAATCAACTTTGCCTTTACATATTGCTATTGCAAATGATGCACGAGCATAGTATTCTGTGTATGCCTCTTCTGTGGCGGAAAATAAATGAACTTTTTGTGGATGGTAAATATTTGTTTTAACTATATCGGTTGACCAAATAATATTTCCAGCCATTCTTATTTGTCCAAAAACTTCTGGTATAACTTTGTTATATGTTGCAGTTTGTAATGATACATCCCGTAGTTCTATTGTTTCCTCTGGTGAAGTATTGCTTAAAAGCTTTTTAATATTATTAAAACTTAATCCAATAGAGCTTAAACTTGGCAATCCAAGCGAACTTGTAATCATTCTTGTAGTGGAGTTAAATATATTGCCAAAAAAATTATTAAATAACATATCAAAATTACTTTTGATATATTGTGGAAAATATTTTACGGAAGACACATAATTAAATTTTACTATGGTGTTGTTGGTGTTGTAGGAGTAGTAGGTGTCGTTGGTGTCGTTGTAGTGGAGCTATCATCGTAAACATTGCATCCTTCACCTGGTGCATAATCTGTATCAACGAGTTCGCATACAATATAATCATATCCGCTCATCAAAGCAACGAGCTGATATGAGCCGTAAATGCAGACTATACCGACAAATAGTGTAATTATTTTTTTATGGTCAACTTTTCCAAGTAAAAATGAAAGTCCCATTGATATTAACACAAGAGTTACAACAATGTGTGCTATTGTGCCCGCTAATATGTTATGAAATAAACAAATTTGCCTTAAAACAAGCATTGGTTCACAACAGCCAGTTTGATATCTGTAATAATCCATCGCTGTGGCTTGTTGTAAATTATCACCAGTTCCGTTAATACAAACAAAACCTCTTCTGCACTCATCATTTGAGTTGCAACGAAGCAATGAATAGTCAATTGCATAAGAATTGCTTGTTTTTATTGAAAAAATAAATAAGAGATACAAAAATAGAAAAATTATTTTGTTTTTTCGACAAACTACTTTCACAATAAAATATATTTATACAATCATTAAGACAAATATAAAAATCAATTCACTTTTATTGGTTTTATCCATTAAGATGGTTTGTGAATTTATTGACTTTTATTTGTTATGACGGCATTATTGATGTGATGATTTAATATGTCTATACGGATTTATTCAAAAGAGGACTTTGAAAAAATGAAAGTTGCTGGGCGATTGACGGCAAGTATTTTAAATAAGCTTGATGATTTTATTAAAGCTGGAACAACAACACAGGAGATTGATGATTTTTGTGCGGAAGAAATAAAAAAAGGAGGTGGTATTTCTGCCTGTTTGGGATATGAGGGATACCCAAAAAATGTATGTACCTCTATCAATGAGGTTGTTTGCCATGGAATTCCAGATGATATACCGCTGAAAGATGGAGATATTATAAATGTAGACATTACAACAATTGTTGATGGGTATTATGGAGATGCGAGCAAGATGTATATGGTTGGTGAAAGTTTTAACAAAGGAGAGAAGGAAAAAGAAAAAAAGCTCGTGCAAGTTTGCAAAGAGTGCTTAAAAATTGGCATTCAATGTTGTAAGCCAAATGTTAGTATTTTGGAGATTGGTAAAAGGATACAGCAATATGCTGAAAAAAATGGTTTTTCGGTTGTTCGTGATTATTGCGGACACGGCTGTGGAAAGGTTTTTCACGATAAACCAACAGTATTACATTATTTGCCTCAATCAATATTGGAAAGAAAGATGTTTGATATAAAAATGAAACCCGGTATGATTTTTACTATTGAACCAATGATAAATATGGGTGGATGGCAACTTTGGGTTGATAAAAAAGACGGCTGGACTGCAAGAACGAACGATGGTTTGCCATCGGCACAATGGGAACACACGATTGGCATTACGGAAAGCGGATGTGTTGTGTTTACGAAATAGAATATAGTTAATTTATTTCTTAATCTTCATTATTGATTATTCATGTATTCTTGTTGTCGAGTACATAGTCTTTTGCATTTGGATCGAGTTTTTCGATACATGATTTTGTGAGTTTTCGCATTTTTTTTTTGTACCACTCGCCTGTTGTGTAGTATAATGATTGTTTATTACATCTTCTTGCCATATTTTCCTGAACCCCTCTATTGTGTCGTGCTAAAAACTTTGGATTGAATGTTTGGTTTACTTCTTCGACAAAATCTATTTGATTGTAATTGTTTGGATTGGCTGTTATTTGTTTTCCTTCTTTCCTGTTGCCATCTTCAGTATTGTTGTCTTTATTAATCATGATTTTGTTGCCATTTCCTTCTTTCTGGTCGCCATTTTCAGTGTTGATGCCGATTTCTTTGCTGTTGTCGGTATTGTTGATGTCTTTATAATTTTCGTTGTTGTTGTTGATGATGTTATCTTCTTCTCTGGGTTTATTGTTGTTGATTTTGCTTGTGTTGTTGAGGTTGAAGTTGTTGTTTATGCTTTGGTTGATGTTATTGGTGTTGATGGTGATTTTGTTGCTTTCTGGATTAATGCTGTATTTGTTTATGTTTTCATTTTCTTTGAAGTTGATGTTTTTGTTTAAGTAGGTATTGTTGACGTCTTGGTTGATGTTTAAGCCGTTGATGTCGTCATTAATGTTGTTTTTGGTTTGGTTGAGGTTGTTGTTTTTATATTTGTTTAAGCTGTTGTTGATGATGTTGTTTTTGTTGAGGTTGTATTCGTAGTTGCTGTTTTCTTCTTTCTTGTCGTCATTTTTAGTGTTGTCGAGGTTGCTTTCATTTTCTTTGATGTTGTTGTTTTCGTTTTCGTTTTGGTTGATGTTGTTGCTTTCGTTGACGATGTAGTTGTTGATGTTGAAGTTGGTATCCATCACTCTGTTATCAAGAAATGTTGTTTCAATTTTTTGTTCTTCTGTAGTGTCTTGTTTAAAACATTTACAACTCCATATATTGTCACATATATTTTTTAGAGTTTCCATATACTTAAGTCTTGCAAATTATTTTTGCAAAAAAAAATGCTTGTGTCAAGCACGATGGATGTATGGTATTTAAAACCGGTCAGGACGGAATGTAGCAGCTGTAATGATACCAGCAGGTCATCGTGTCTCTTTTTTTGTTTATGTGGAAAAGCATTTTAGAGACATTAAAGGATGTTGGTAAGGTGATTTATAATTTTATCAAAAGTATCGCGATGTTTCTTAGTGCAGTAGGGAAGGGTATTTATACTTGCATTAAGTATGTCGTATCTATTGTAAAAGGTTTTTTTATTTTTATCAAAAGTATTATTGATTTTTTTTACAAACTTGTCTTTATATTATTTGTTTGTGTCGTTGGTGTTGTGATATACAAGATATATAACAATGCATCAGATATAAACAAAAAGCTTGATGATGTTAAATCAAATATCCAATCTATTCTTAGTTTTACAAATAAGAGCAATGAATTATTAAACAATATAAATAGTTTGTCGTTGTTAAATGGTGATAAAAAAAATAATAATGTTAAAAATGACACTACAGCTACAAAAAATAATGATAAACAAAATGTTGAAGATGTTGCTAAAAATGACAATTCAAAAAAGAAAGACAATGGTAGTGAGATAAATAAAAATAACAATAATATAGATACGAATATCACAAATAAAGAAACAAAACAAGATGTTAAGAATGAGGCAGATGAAAAAGTATTAAAACAACAACAGCAAGAAGATAAGAAAGGTATAAAGCAATACTTTACCGGAGCATTAAAAAAAATCAAAGATTGGATGAATTAAAAATTACATCCAAGCTTAATTTTTAAAAAATATTCAATTATTTAAGCTTCAATCTCTTCATAATCATCAGCTCCATTATCATTGAATAAAATATCGCACATATCTCTAAAATATTCAAGTGTTTGTATAGTTTTGTATTTTAATACACTTTCTTTATACACTTCTGTAATAAATGTTTTTCTATCCATTTCTTTACCTTTATTTAGTACATCCAGCATAGCTTCCAATGCTTTAATAATGATAGAACCGCTGTATTGATCCATTGCGAAGTAAGATAAACCTGCTTCTCTAATTTTTTTGACAATATTTTTATCTCTTAATTTCGCAACAAAGCTGTTTGATTTGGAACCTTCATCTTCGTCTGCCTCAATACCTTCCAACTTATCATAAATATCTTGATAAACTCTTGAACGGCTAAGTGGAGCAATTGTGATTGACATACTTTTTTGTGAAATGTCAGCTGTTAAATTGTTTTCAATAGTTGATAATTTTGTTCTCAATGAAGTAATACTTTCCGCTGATGGTAATTCATTGGCATCTATTTTTGGCATAAGCTCTGTATGTCTCAATAAAATACCATAATGATACAATCCACCCCTTTGAATAATCGTTTGCATTCTATCGTAATAATCATCTGCTGTTTCAAGTCCATAAGCATCTTTTACATATAAAATTGATGTATTTAACTTTTCTCCAAGATAATTCATCATCATCGTATGAATTTCTACAACATGTTGTATCTTCATTTGTTTAACAAAAGAAGCAATCATTTCCCCTGTAATTTCTTCACTTGCTTCAATTACTTTACAAGCTACCGATGGACCAATTGCAACCCAATCAAAAAATGCCTGTCCAATATCTGCTTTTTTATTTATTAAATTATTGATTTGTGTTAAGCTTTCTCTTTTGTTGCCTTTATCTAAATAATCAGCCATAATGTCTCTTAAATTGTTGAAATTGACATTTACAGCATCTGGTACTTCCGGAGTAATTCCATTTTTTGTTGCCAAGAAAGCTAACATTTGTTTTAAATTATCAACAATGCAGTCCATATATTTTTGATTATCTTTTGTTGTGATGTATAATTCTGACAAACAAGACATCAAAACAGATGCAACCGCTGGTCTTTTTCTCATTATTTTTACTATATCTTTTGCTCTTTCAAAATCTCTTGTAATAAATTTTCTCACTACATTATGTTGAGAGAACATAATTACACAAGCGAGTGTTTCATAAAGGTCTGTTGTTTTTGTGCTTTCAGGGTCTTCTTCATTTAATGATTTAAAAACTGAATATAGTTGCTCCATTAGTTTTATCAATGCATTTTCTCCATTTCTGTTTTCATAATAGCTCATAATCATAAAACCACAATGCGATGGAATTTTATTACCACTATCAACGACTGGTTTTAAATCTTCATAACTTGGATCATCGGCCACACCAGATGCAGATTCGTCGAATTCATCAACGAACACCATTAGCTCCTTGATGTCTTTGTCTGTCAAGCCGTAATATTTTTTCTGTAAGTCAGCAATTTGTTTTTCTGACATTGTATTTACATTTTTTTCCTCTTTAACTGCCTCTGCCATATAGAAAATAATTAAAATCTTAACATTATGTTAATATTTTTTTTCCTTAAAACAAGATTTTTTTTATTATTTACGATTTTTTATCTTAATGTTGATATTGTAATGCTATTATGTTGCATTGCAATAACACAATTCGCAATAGTTCTTTTAAAACTTTTTCTATTATGAATATCAAAAATAATATTTTCTATTTGATATAGACGAGGCTTATATGTTTTTTTGGATAATTTCATAATAAATCTCGTCAACAAGCTTTTTTGTAAATATTGAGTGAGGTTTAAAAAATCATTCCGTTTAAATGATACAGAAGATATATGGCCTTGTTTGTCTATGTTGTAGGATGCTATATTGTCTTCTGTTTGTTTAATTAAAACATCAATAGTTTCGCGAGCATCTTGTAAAATTGATATTGTTTGACATATTCTTTTATTTAAAAGTTGTTTATCTTCCATTTGTTCTAATAAATATCTAATTTTATTTCGTTTGTATTTTGTATCTTTATTACTTGCATCTTCGCACCAAGAAATGTTTTTACTTGTTAAATAATTGACACAATCTTGTTTTGTTAGGTTTAACATTGGTCTTATAATTTTAATGTTATCTATTTTTTTTAAATACGGCATACTGCATAACCCATCCAACCCACTTCCACGGACAAGGTTTAGTAAAAATGTCTCAACTTGGTCGTCAATATGATGACCGATACATAAATATTTGATATTATTTTCTCTACAAGTTTCCAATAACAACCTATATCTTGCATTTCTTGCCTCATTTTCAAGGTTTTTATTAACATTACCATCCCATTCTTTAACTATGTATTTTATATTATATTTACTAATTGTTTTTATAGTTTGCTGAATTTCTTTTTTTGCCTCTACTCGTAAATTATGGTTCACCAATATGGCTAAAACATCATAATTTAATTGATGCAGTGCTATTGTTAACGCCAAACTATCGCTCCCACCCGATAAAGCAACCGCAAGATGTATGTGCTTATTTTTACAACCATCAGTTACGCCATCTATCTTTAATAGATTTATTAAATTGTGATTTATTATTTTTTCAAAGTCCATTTTTTCCATTTTATTTATTTATTCTTTTAATATTTAAGTGATTTTTATGTTAAATTAAAAGCAATTATTTAAATATCTTGACAATTTAAAAGCCATCATAAGCAATAATATTGCTATCATTGTGAATAATTTGTATTGTTTAATCAAAAAATCATTTTCTTTAATAGAAGTTTCAATTTATCTTTCCATTGTAGGAATTTTAACAATTACTGCCATTACTGGCAAAGAACTTTATGAAGAGGCAAAAATGCAAAAAGTTATAGAGGATTTGCAATTTTATGAAAACGGAATGCTTGAATTTATAAAACGATATGGTGCTTGGCCTGGTGCTATAACAAAACAAAGATGTTTAAAATTTCCTGAATTTTCGCAATATTGTTTAACGGCCAATGTTGGTGATGCAACTGGTAGTGGTAGTGGTGTTAGTGCAAGAATTACTTGTTTAAGAGGTGATGATACGAATACCACAATCAATCGTTTTGTCAAAGCCCCACTTCATTTATCTGCCATTGGTGGTTTAATCAATATTATAAACTACGGCAGGTATTTAAAAACATCTGGTATTATGCCGAAAAGAGTTAAACTTGGGTTGGATAGTGGTTTTAACGAAACAATAAAAGAAAATTGGTTTTCAACCAAAAGTAATGATATGAACTATTTTTTACCAAAAGTTGAAGGTGTAGATGATACATATATGCTATATTTATATGGAACATCTAATCACGGATGGTTAACACAATCAAGAGGTTGTAATACTTGTATGGGTGCATATTCTTTTGCAAATCACATCAATGCCACAAGTTGTATGTTTCAATCGCACGGCTATTTGTTGATATTATTTACAACTATGTATAAGCGAGATGGTTTTCATGCTTTTAGTGCAAAAATGATGCACGATATTGATGTGAAAATCGACGATGGATTGCCACGAAATGGAAAAATCATTGGCTATGGTGAGAAAATTGGGGATTGCGATGATGGCACTGCTTATTATCCGGCTTCAAATGCAAATAGCATAGAACAGAATAAAACAATTTCATATTTAAACACGAAAGACAGAGAGAAAGGATGTCAACTCGTCTATCAGCCATCTATTAAATATTCTGGATATTTATATTAAGTCTTAAGTCAATGTGAATTTTGATAACATTTGATTATTATTTTGAAGTTTATAACATAATTATCGTTCTAATATGTTGTTAATTCTATCTTGGATAGCGATGACTGGTATGTTTAGTTCCAGTTTTTATGCTTTTTCTTATGTGGCAAAATTTGATATGCCTGTCGATTTTATGATGTTTTATAGAATGATGATAGCTTGTTTAGTGATATTTTTTATCATTCGTTTAAAAAAACAAAGATTTTTGATAAAAAAAAGCGAGGTTTTACTTTCTGTATTGGTTTCAGTTAGTCAGTTAAATGTATATTTAAGTGGTTATGCGACAAAATATATTATATCAGGATTAGTTCCTTGCATTACATTATCGCAAATTTTCGTAGCTGAACTACTGGTTTCTATTTATGAAAAAAGACGAATGAGTGGAAAGGTTATTTTAAGTGGTGTAATAGGTTTAATTGGTGTGTTTATGCTATGTAATCAACAACTCAAAGGCATTGAAAAAGCTGACACGATTAAAACTTTGATGGGAATAGGGTTGGCCTTTTTATCAACTTTTGCATCTGCACTTGGAAATTTAATATATGAAAAAGGTGGAAAACCAATTCGTGAAATGCCAAGAACAACTTTTTTATTTTATAATTGTTTTTTTGCAGGTATTGCTTTTTTACTGATTGGGTTAATTTTTAGACCAACACATATGCTATTTAATAGCAACATATTGCTGGATAAAAAATATATGTCTACTTTATGTTATTTAGCTTTTGGCCCTACAACAATAGCATTGTTTGCGATGTATTATATTATTGAAAAGCAAGGTGCAGTGAAGACTACTTATGTAAATTTTATACTACCTATTGTTGCAATGATAATAAGTACCGTACTTGAAGGTTTTAGGTGGAACACAATGGCAGTTATTGGTATGTTGCTGTTAATGGGGAGTGTTTGGATTGGTATTAGACCGAATAAAATTTCAAAGAACAAAATACCATTTGGTAAACTTATTTCTGTAAAAAAGCTACAAGAAAAGTAAAATAATTGAAATTAAAAAATCTTTACTTCTTTTATATCCTGTATGGAAATGCATTTTTTTAAAAAACATAACAACAAAATTATATTTTTGCTTTCAAAAATAAATCCATTTAATTTTTTTCACTTATCATTAAGTATACAAATTGTTTTTAGTATAATTATCGGTGTTTCATTAGGTATAGTTTTAAGATATTTTCCGGATTTATTTTCTTGTCTTGGCTTAAAAGCAACAAGTTTTCAACATCTTGGTAATTTATTTATAAAGATGGTGAAGATGATTGCAATGCCGTTAATATTTGCCTGTATTATGCAGTCTGTAATTTCTTTATGTCGTAAGGCATCAACAGGTAAAACAACAATGCTAACGATTGTTGTGTTTGTTTTTATGACACTGATATGTATTTCAAGCGGGTTGGTATTTGCATTGTTTTTTCAGCCAGGTGCCAATGCAACTTTTGATAAAACAAGTATATTGTCTCAATATAGCGAACAGGGTGTAGCATTATCCGGAGCGAGTAAAGCCAACCAACTTGGAATTGCAGAATTTTTGTTTAATATTGTTCCAAGTAATATTTTTGTTTCCTTTACTCAAAGTAATTTTTTACAAATTATCTTTTTTGCAATTATGTTTTCCATTGGAATTGCCAAAGTTGATAAAAAAGGCAATATTTATCACGGCATAAAAACTCTCGCAAGTGTGTGTATGGAGGTCGTGCAGATTGTTATGAAATTTGCACCTTTTGGAACTTTTGGTATCTCAACTTGGCTTGTTGCAACACAAAATATTGTTCTATTAAAATCACTTGGCAAACTGATTTGTGTTGATTGGTTGTGTGCTTTATTCATAATATATGTAATCTATTCTTTGATAACAATAGTTATTTTAAGACTAAATCCAATTCATTTGTGGAAAAAGTTATTTTCTACACAACTTATGGCCTTTCTTACCGCAAGTTCCGCTTCCGTGTTACCACTTGGTATGAAAGTCGCACAAGAAAAATTAGGTGTTAGTGAGGAAAAAACAAATTTTGTAGCTCCATTTAGCGCCGCTATAAATTCAAGTGGTGGTGGAATGTATTTTGCCATGATGACTATTTTTATGGCACAATTATTTGACATTGATTTAACGACACAGCAATATACAACATTGTTTATAATGTGTGCTTTGTGTGATTTAGGTGTTGCTCCTGTTCCAAGCGGGTCTTTGATTATGCTTGGTAATGTCTTTATTGCCGTTGGAATTCCTCTTGAAGCCCTTGGTATAGCTTTTGCAGTTGATAGAATATTGGATATGGCCAGAACATTATTAAATTTTACTGGTGATATTTACTCGGCTGTTGTTGTTGATAAGTTAAGTGGAACTATGAATGTTGACACATATAAACGAGAAAGAAAGAGGTTTATATTTTTTTAACATTACAAAAATATGGCAACTTGGAATAAAAACAAGATTAAAGTTATTAGTTTTGTAATTGGTGCTGTATTTGGCTGTTTCTTGTCGTTTATTTTCGGTATTTTCTTCATCAAGAATCAATACCAATATTTTACTGATAGCAACAATGCAATAATGGAAAATGGTTTTTGCTATTATCAACCAATTAAAAAGTATGATATCACATATGATTTATTAAATGAGCAATCATTATCACAACAATGCGGAGGGCAAAGTCGTGTGGATGTTGGTGCTTTTCAAGATACTGATGTTCAAGAAAAAGTAATTGCAAAGGTTTACAATGATGTTAAAAATATAAAATCAATTCAATCCGATGATAATGATATATGGGTTACTTCCGATATTCATGGTGATGTTAAAATGTTATTACAAGGTTTATTGCTATCTGGGCTAATAAAATGGGATGGTTCATTAAAAAGAGAATATTATCAGGCTTATAGAAATAGAATATTAGAAGTTGTTTATCCAGATGTTGAAATAAATAAAAACTTTAAGGGTATTTACATAAATCTTGGTGATATTGTTAATAAAAATGCTTTTGGAATAACAAGCCTATATTTATTACACGATATTTACGAAAAAACAAAACAACAGCATGGGACAAACGATGTTATCAAAATCATAGCAGGAAATCATGAATATTATGATTTACAACCACAAGCCATTAGTGCCTATAAAGAAACTTTATTAAAATTTGCAGATATGTTTGATGTGTTTTATGAAAAAGATGGATTATCATTTACACATGCACCAATTACAGCAGGGTTAAAACCAAAAAACAAGAAAGATGCAGAATATTTAAAAACTCTACTTGTTAAAGACGATGAGAATTTTAGACTAAAACACCTGCTTTATGGATATGAGGGTGTCGGGGATTTTCCAACATATAAGTCGCCGGAAAAACCAGAATTGATTTTATCAAGAAATGTATCAGGACATACTCATGGCAATGTTGATTTTGGGTATAATAAAAGAAAAGATGTATTAAATATCGCAACGGATAGATTTTCAAAAGATGTTTTAAAAAGAGGCATTATTTTTAGAATAAACACAAAAGAGAGGAGTGTGTATTCTTACAAACTGTCAAGTGATGGTAATGTAATAGAGCATCGTTTTGGCAAAAATTTATTTGCATAATTTTTGTATTAAAAATCACAATCACAATAATTGCAAATGTTAAAGTTAGTTGGCAATTCAAATGTTGGTTGCCTGTTGTTCGTGTTTGTTTGTGCCTTCTGTAAATCTTTAATTCTCCAACTACGATGACCTTCGTCTGTAAATTGTTTTGTAAAATTATTAACACAAATGTTCTTTTTGCTTATTACCCTAAACATTGATATTGATGAAGTATTGGTTAAGTAATTAATGATTATGTCTTCTATTGTATTATTTCTATCGTCTCTTGAGTTGACGAAAAGTATCCCATTTTCCTTATCTTTTTTTGATTTACCGATACCATTCATATTATCGCAACATACAAAAGAATGCTCTATTATTTTTTTCTCTGTGTTTATATTTGTTGAAGTATTTTCAATATTTTCATTTTTTATAACATCCAGATCGCGATATAACATACAAAAATCGTCTTCTTTAAGAAGTGTTTGTTCTTTTTCCGGATTATTTTCTTTTGCTATTTTCTTCAATGTTTGTGTGTGCAGTAATAACAGCATCCTCATGCAATCGACGAGATTTCCAATACTTTCTCGTGTTAAATTTCCATTAAATATCTTTTGTTTCTGATTTTTCATTATAATGCTATCAATATGCTTTATGAAATCAGATTGTTTTACTTCTTGATTGCCTTTCTTGAATGTTAATTCATTTTTACTGATGTTTTCGATATACTTTTCATAATCAACAAGATAACAATTTGGAATATTTTTAACTATATTTTTCATCTTTTGTTCTTCTTCGTTATTCATCATTTTACTATCGTAGACAAATATGCAGGCTTCACCATTTTGCTCCATTTTTTTACACTCTCCTTGTAAAGTTGCTACATAATCAACATATGCAAAATCATAACTACTATTTTCAATGCCGTTATTGCAATAAGTTGGTTTTCCTGTTTTGTTTTTCCACAATACTTTCTTATCGTTCGGTAATGCACCACCAATCCACATCATTAAATTTGTAGTTCCATTTGGGACGAGATAATTTTTAGTTTCTGTATATTTAGTTTTTTTTTGTAATTCTTCCTTCTGCTTATCTATGCTTTTCTTTTCTTCATTTTTGCTTTTCATAATATAGTTATATTTAAATATAAACAAAAATAAAGCAACTATTGACAATCAAAATATAACAAAGAAATGCGAAATGTGTTTATAAAAACAGATGAATTAAATAGTTGTTATGATGTTGTTGTTATAGGCGGTGGCAATGCAGGTATTGAAGCATCAACTGCATCTGCAAGAATTGGAGCAAAAACTTTATTGATAACTTTTTCATATAAAAATCTTGGCACATTGTCTTGCAATCCTTCTATTGGTGGGATTGGTAAGGGTGCGGTTGTTAGAGAAATTGATGCATTAGATGGTATAATGGCAAGAGCAACAGATTTGGCGAGTATAAACAGAAAAAATATTAATGCAAGTAAAGGTCCTGCTGTGTGGGGGCCAAGACATCAAATTGACAGAGATTTATACCGCTCTGCAATGCAAGAATTATTGCAGGATTATGAAAATCTTGATGTTGTTGAAAACCAAGTTGTGAAGTTGATAATTGATGATGCAAATGGCAAAAAAAAAGTTTGCGGAGTTGAACTTGAAAATGGAGATGTTATAAAAAGCAAGGCAATAGTAATAACAACTGGAACTTTTTTGAATGGAAAAACAATTTGTGGCGAAGAAAGAGTTAATGCAGGCAGAATTCACGAGCCACCTTCAATAGATTTGGCCAATTACTTACACACTCTTGGACTTGAAATGACAAGATTAAAAACAGGCACTCCTTGTCGTCTTGATAAAAATACAATCAATTATGATGGGTTGGAAATTCAAGCAAGCGACACAACAACACTTCCAATGTCATATCTTGATAGTGAAATAAAGGTTCAACAACTTGATTGCTATATTACTTATACAAATGATGCAGGCCATAAAGTAATAAGAGATGGTTGGGATAGAATACCGGCTGTAAATGGCGATATTAAATATAATGGTCCAAGATATTGTCCATCTATTGAGACGAAGTTGCAAAGGTTTAACCATCCAAGACATCAGGTTTTTCTTGAACCAGAAGGTTTGACGAGCAACCTTGTTTATCCAAATGGTATTTCAACTTCAATGCCGAAAGATATGCAGGATGCTTTTATACATACTATAAAAGGTCTTGAAAATGCAAAGATAATGCAGTATGGTTATGCAATTGAATATGACCTTGTTGACCCACGAGAAGTAAAACAAACACTTGAAGCAAAGAAAATTGAAGGATTATTTTTAGCTGGACAAATCATTGGCACAACAGGATATGAAGAGGCAGGAGGGCTTGGTTGTGTTGCTGGCATAAATGCAGGACTTTTTGCAGGTTTT
Organism: Rickettsiales bacterium; assembly: GCA_017444095.1. Taxonomy (GTDB): domain Bacteria; phylum Pseudomonadota; class Alphaproteobacteria; order Rickettsiales; family Deianiraeaceae; genus UBA4311. The sequence goes on from JAFSXM010000020.1 coordinate 114,638, forward strand.
GGTAGAAATAAAGAATTTATTTTATCAAGAGAACAAGCATATATTGGAGTGATGATTGATGACATAACTACACTTGGTGTTGGGGCGGAACCATATAGGTTATTTACATCAAGAAGTGAGTATCGATTGGCTTGCAGAGCGGACAATGCTGATTTTAGATTAACAGAATTATGTTATCAAATAGGATGTGTTAAAAGTGAAAGATGGCAAATATTTTCAAATTTAAAAAATGAAAGTGAAAAGATAAAAAGTGTGCTACTTGATAAAAAACATAGTCCAAGTGAGTGGTTGAAATTAGGCATTGAAGTCAATAATGATGGGATTATTAGGAATGCATATGAACTTTTAAGTTATCCAAAAATGAATACTGAAAAAGTTTTTGAGTTGTGCGGTTTTGAAAAAAATGATATTTCAAGAAGGGCAAAAGAACACATTTTGTTTGATGCAATGTATGAGAAATATATTGTTAGACAGCAGAGTAATATTGAAGAAATGAAACAAAATCAGGATATAAAAATACCTGCCGATTTTGATTATAGGGATTTAAAATCGCTTTCAAATGAGGAGGTTGAAAAACTTGAAAAAACAAGACCAGAAACTATACATCAGGCAAGCAGAATTTCAGGGATAACTCCGACAAGTGTTCTAGCGATTTTGGAGAAAATTAGAAAATAATATTTCATCTTGTTTATAAAAAAAACATAACAATATTCTTGATGTATGGTGGTAGACGAATATAGACAAAATGTTGGTATTGTGGTAATAAAGCAAAAACTTATTTTTGCTGGTTTTAGAATCGATATGCCGGTGGGTTGCAAGACTGGGTGGCAAATTCCACAAGGAGGTATTGATAAGAAAGAAAATGTTTTGGAGTCCGGATATAGAGAACTTTATGAAGAAACTGGCATAAAAAAAGAGAAAGTTAAACTAATAAAAATTTTACCACAAACTTTTAAGTATGATTTCACACCAGAGGCTTTGGAGAAAATGAAAGAACGAAATAAAATAATAAATTATACCGGACCTTTTTACAGAGGTCAGGAACAGCATTTTATAATTTTTGAATTTCTGGGTGAAGATAGTGATGTTAATTTAAAACCGACGGAAGAGCCACAAGAATTTAGTAAATTTGATTGGAAAACAGCAGATTTTTTAATTGAAAATGTTTATAAAATGAAATACGAGATTTATAAAAAAGTTTTCACCATATTAAAAGTGGAAAATATTGTGAAATGATGTTAAAAAAATGATTATCCTTAACACGATTTCTTGCTATCGATTAGTTTTTCTAATAGAAATTGTTTAATATTTTTATCGCTAAAATTTGTATTTTTTTTACATATTGATAATGCTTTGGAAAAATTATTTTCACTAACCTTTTGTATGCCGGCCGACATAATTATGTCAGGCAATTCTTTTTTTGCAATTTCAAAATCATCGATAATATCGTCGTCCAGCTTATTTTGATAAAGATGTTGTAAAGTTTGAGTGTTATTGGTGATTTTATTTTCGTCTTGTTTTTTTAAACAATCCATCATTAACTGATATCTAAATTTTTCTATATCTTCAATTTGAGTTGCTATTCTTGATTGTAAAAGATATACATTTCCTGCATTTTCACCGCAAGGGTTGATTGTGTAAATATGCTTTGCAAATTCTCGTGCATACTTTGCTGAAATCATTGTTCCGGAAATTTTTTTTCTTGCTCGCAAAATAATCGTAGAGTTTGACATACCAACCATTATTCTATTTCTTTTGGCAAAATTTAGCTTATTTGGTGTTTGATGAAAAGCATATTCGCTTACAATAATACCTTGATTTGCGATAATTTTATCCATCAATAACTGATGTTCTTTTGGATAGCACATATGTAGTCCGTGTGCCATGACTGCGATTGTGCCGTGTTTAACACTTTGAATATGAGCAACACAATCTGTTCCTCTTGCAAGCCCAGATACTACTGCTAAACCGCAATCACATATTGCACCTATTATAGCTCTTATGCTTGAAAAATCTTCAATATCAGGCTCTCTTGTGCCGGCAACTGCTACGATATTTTTTTTAAAAATTTGTTTACTTCCTTTAACAGACAAAACAATTGGTGCAGATGGTATTTGTTTTAATTCTTGCGGGTAAAAGTTATCGTTGATCGTAATAAACTCGCAGTTATTCTTAATTGTATCTGCATATTCATTTAAAACCTCATCTTTTGTTGGAACTCTAATGGATATTTTATCTAAAACCTTCTTGCATTCAATAAAATCATCTGTATAAACATCAAAAAGTGCTTTTTTCACAATCTCATTTAAGCCACTTCTTGCAAGTATTAAATAATCCTCAATCATTTAATGAAATGCGACTTTTAATGAAAAACATAATATGTTATTGTCAAACATCTTTTTGAGTGTTTTTGTCGTATATTGAAGAAAGACAACTTGAGCAAAGATTACATATATTACATAACCATGTGGTATTATTTCCGTTATTGTTTGATAAAATAGAGGATTTTTTTTCTAAAAAATCAGGTATTTGTATTGAACAATTTTGCAAATATGTTCTAATATTTGGATGTTCATTTAACATTTGCACTTGTATATCTTTCAATACTTTGGTAATTGTGTCTATGTTGTTTATTCTATCGATACCATCGCTACATTCTTTTTTTATTATATCGTTAACGAGTAAACAACAATATTCTACTTCCGGCAATGTTAATACTTTTGTAAAGGTATGAAAAAAATATTCTATAATTTTCATATTTTCAGTTGGAATATTAGTGCACGATATGTTATAATCACATAGAACTGCCTTATCTCTGTTTATATAAATATTTATAGATTCGCCATCTAATGTAAGCTGACACCAAAAGTTATTTATATTAGGTGTTTCTATATATACTTTTTTATATGCTTTATTTTTTGTGTCTATCGTATGCCTGATGTGGCCTTCAGAAGGATTGCTAAAACTCTTCCTTAAGAATGTCCGTGTTTTATCGCTTTCGTATGTTAGTATATATTTCTTGTTGTCCTTTTTGTTTAATGAAAGGCCGTAAGAATAATTTTCATATGGTGGTAGTTGTGTTAGCGAGTTGTACGAACTGACATTATTAAGTTGACCTATCAATCTCAAAATCTCCGTTGTTATTATGTTTTTATAATCTTGATCATTTTTTATGCTCTTTATCTTTAAATGCGGAAAGAGACTGTCCAACGATTCTAATGTATGTTCAGCTTCTGGAACATTGTTTTTTATCGAAATATTAGCAAACCACAAATTGTTAATAATGTCTTGAATGTTTGTAGTATTGTTCATAGTATTTTGTATATTATTTTTTTTAACAAAAAAAAAAAAAAACAAATTATTGTTTTTTATAAAAAAATTATAATAAAAAGTTATGATGCACTTGTAGCTCAACTGGATAGAGCATTGCCCTCCGGAGGCAAAGGTTTTGGGTTCAAATCCCATCAAGTGCACTTTTTGTAAAACTTTACTTTTATTAAACCTTTTATATCATTTACTTGATATGGTTATTTTTTATAGAACAAAAAGGTCTTTGGATAAAGAACTAAAAAATACACATAAAATTATAATAACTATGTTAATGTTTTGTTTTTTGTTTTTTGGTATCTTTGCAATTATGTTTGTAAAGTAAAATTGAAAAAAATTTTCTTAAACATCCTTTTTCAATTATTGTTTTATAGCTAACATATTGTTATTATTGCACCATCAAGCTCTTTACAAACAAACACTTGGCATGCTAATCGTGAATTATCTTCAACATTAAATACAATATCTAACACATTTTCTTCATTTTCGCTTGGTTTTTCTATTTTTGACAAATGCTCTTTATCTATCTTAATATGGCAAGTCCCACAGGCACAAGCACCATCGCAAGCTCCCATAATTTCAATGTTATTTTGTTTTGCAACTTCTAAAAGTGATATTTTTTCATTTTCATCAACAGAAACTTTTTTTTCAACACCATTTGTTTGTATAAATGTAATTTTAATCATAGCTTACTTATAGATAATAATTTCTTGACAAAAAATAACAGTCAATTACTATAATAGCAAGTTGTTTTTATGAAATTGCTTAAAAATATATTATGTTTTGTTTGTTTATCGGTGTCTATGTGTTTTATATCGGTAATTGCTATGGCAGATGATACAACCGGCACAACAACAACATTAGGATATAAGCTTGTGAAAACAGGAGATGGTGGTACGAGTGCAAAAGCCGGTTTGTATCTTAATTGCTATAACAAAGATATTAATGGAGGTAGAGGTGGTGGTGACCAAAGCTTGTGTAAACAATATTATTCTGGGAAAGGTGAGCCACTTTGCAGAGAGATACCGAGTGTAAGTGAAAATGGTGGAGACCCTGTGTATGCTTGTATGACAAATGATATGGTATTTTGTCATAGGGATAGTGATTGCATCAATTCAAATGGTCAAACTTGTATTATTGGTAAAAATGGTAATTTACAAAAATTTAGTACACAATTTACCGATGATAGTAAAGTTGATACAAGCGAATATTATGGGATATGCTCTGCAACTGGCGGAAGTGCTGATAAAAACTCAATTACAATCACACTTTGCAGAATAATAAATGTTATTACCGGTGGGGCTGGTAAGGCTGTTTGTGTAATAGTTGTTTCCGCTGTTGGTGTTATGTTTTTCCTCGGTAAAGTGCAGTGGTCATTATTACTTTCAGTTGGTGGCGGTGTTGCATTTATCTTTGGTGCAAAAACAATCATTGGAGTAATAACGGGCGGTGATTTTACCTGTTAATACAATAAGTTAAAATAGATTTGTATAAGTGATTGCCGAAAAAAAACTATATTGTTCCGTGTTGATTTTTATTTAAAACAACACAGCAATAATAGTTTTGTATGTCTCATCATCAATTAAAGACAATCGATGGTTTTGTTTTTAACACAAAAGATATATCAGTTAATGATGATAATGAGCGATTTTTAAATATCACATACGATGATTTTAGAAAAATTGTAAAGCAACGATATATTGCATGTCTCTTGAATTCACAGAAGGTTACATTTGTGGTTAAACAACTTGATTGTGTTGACTTAAAAAATGTTGTTGGTAATATTTTGTTTGTTAATAATGATACTTTTTCCCAAATTCTTATTGATGTATATGGCGATTTTATTGAAAATTTTTGTCAAAATACAAGAAGTTATGCAAAGATTAACTCAAAGACATTAAATTATCGCACTTTAACAAAGGTTATATTTATTTTTTTTAGTATTTTTACATTATTATCATTTTTACCATTAACTAATAAGATATTCTATAACATTGTTTGTTTTTATTATATCGTTGTTGTTTTTACAAAAGGTTTTTGTTTATTCGTTGGTTGTGTGTTGGCAGTTTGTGATAAATATGCAAAAACAAACAATAAAACCAAAAACATTGATGATGGTGAATGTCCTATTTACACAATCCTTGTTCCAATGTTTAAAGAAAGAAGAGAAACAATTTTACAAATGATAAATGGGTTAAATAGTTTAAATTATCCAAAGAATAAACTTGACATAAAATTTGTATTAGAAGAATGTGATGTAAATACACGAAAGGTTGTTAATGAAATTATCGAAACGAAAAAAAACAATCTTCCATCGGGATTTCTTAATATCATCAATGTTCCAAAATTTCCTCCACAAACTAAACCAAAAGCATGTAATGTCGCAAGCCTATTTGCATTTGGAGATTATATTGTTATTTTTGATGCTGAAGATATACCATCGCCAAACCAACTCATAAATTCATTATCTTTATTTAAAGAAAAACAAAATGACAATTTGTTCTGTTTGCAGGGCAATTTATGTTTCTATAACTACAACACAAATATTTTAACATCATTGTTTAATATAGAGTATAATATTCATTTTAAACTATTGTTAAGGGCATATTCTTTACTCAACATTACACTTCCTTTGGGTGGAACGAGTAATCATTTTAATTTCAAAAGTCTTGAACGATATTGTTTTTGGGATAGCTACAATGTTACAGAGGATGTTGAAATTAGTAGCATAATTAAACAAGGAGAAAATAAAATTACACACTTAAACAGCGATACGAGAGAGTGGTGCGTGGAGGACTTAAAAAGCTGGATTAAACAAAGAACAAGGTGGATGAAGGGGTATTTGCTAACATATTATTTATTTATAGTTAGAGATATTATGGCTGTAAAAAATTTCAATATTCACCAATTAAAATCAATTTCTTTGCTTTGTATTATTCGTCGTTTCTTCTTTAAACATATTATAGTTGGTTCACAGGTTATGGTGTTTTTATTATCGCCATTTTTACTAAAAATATTACTATTTGTTAATGTGGAATATGAATATTATAATACACTTATAACAATAAGTGCATTGATATACTTATTAAGTATTATCTGGTATATTTTTTTAATAAAACGAGAACATAAAAAAATTAGTAAAATTGTTATTTTGTCTTGTTTTATGTATCCTTTTTATTTTATTTTACATATTATTACATCTTACATCGCATTAGTAGATTTAATTAAAAGACCATTTTATTGGGCAAAAACAGAACATAAGTGTTAATTGTGCTAATTAAATTGTTTTATTTTTTCATTGTAAATAAAAATACAACAAAGTTTTTTTAGAAAAATGCTTACAGAACTTAAAATTGAAAACATATTGTTAATGGAAAAGATAGACATATCTTTTGATAATGGGTTTTCCGTGATAACAGGTCAAACAGGTGCCGGTAAATCAATCTTAATTGATAGTTTAAATATAATACTTGGCGATAGAGCTGGAAATGCAATATTACGAGATAAAGACAGAAATGGAACTATAATGGCGAGTTTTGAGTTTAAGAATAACGATTTTCCGGATGCATTAAGTATTAAAAATACACTTTATGAGAATGGTTTTTTTGCGAATGAAGAAGAGAATACTATTATCATAAAGAAGATTATAACAAAAAATGGAAGTAAAATTTTCATCAACGACATACAAACTACAATTCAGTTTGTTAATAACATCACAAGAAATCTATTGGAGATTTATAGCCAATTCGAACAAACAGATTTATTTGCTATAAAAAAACACTTAGAAATAGTTGATAACTTTGGGTGTTTAAATAATGAAGTATTAAAAGTGAAACAGCTATATCAAATTTTTCAATCAGCTAAAGAGAAATATTTAAAAACAAAATTAGAAATAGAACAACAAAAACAAAATATTGAATACTTAACTGATTTTATTACAGATGTAAGTGCGTTAAATCTTAAAGAAAATGAATATGAAGAACTATTGAATGCTAAAAAAGAAATGACAAATATAGAAACTACATCAACTTATGTTTTAAATGCTTTAAATGAAATTGATGGAGTTAAGTTTGGAGTTGCAATAAATAAGGCACAAAATAATCTTGAAAGAGCAAAACATAGCATAGAATGCTATACGGATATTACATTTAAAAAAGATGAGAATGAAAAACAGCAAAATCCATTATTAAATCATTTTGTTAATGCAATAGAGTTATTGGAGAAAGTGTATAACGATTATCAATTAGTGAGTGAGGTATTAAATGATATAAATAGTAAATACACTTTCGATGAAAATAAATTAAATGAAGTGGAAAATAGAATATCAGCTATAAATGAAATTGCACGGAAATACAAAACTACACAAGAAGAATTACCAAATCAACTCATTCTTGCGAAAGAAAAATTATCAAAAATTGAACTTGCAGATGATGTTTTGCAAAGATTAAACAATGATTTATTGAATAAACAAAATGAATATATTGAAGCCAGCAAACGATTGTCTCAATTAAGAAAAAATGCTTCTCTACAATTAGAGCAAAATGTTTTGCAAAAATTAGCAAACTTAAAAATGGAAAAAGTTAGATTTTATACAAATTTTGAAGAAATAGAGCCAACGGAACAAGGCATAGATAAAGTGGTATTTTTTGCATCTATGAATAATGGTATCACTCCAGCTCCAATACATAAAATTGCATCAGGTGGTGAATTATCACGTTTTATGTTGGCTTTTAAATCCGCACTCTGTGATAGTCAACAAATAGAAACAATTATTTTTGATGAGATTGATACGGGTGTGAGTGGTAGTGTGGCCTATGCGATTGGTAAAGAACTTAAATCGTTATCGTTAAAAACACAGGTAATTTGTATAACACATAATCCACAAACAGCTTGTTGTGCGGATAATCACTTCTTGGTTTCAAAAGAACATTCTTTAAACGACACGAGAACCATTGTAAAAAAACTTTCACAAGAAGAACGGGTTGTTGCTGTAGCTGAAATGATGTCTACAGATGAAATAACAGATGAGGCAATGCAAAATGCAAGGAAGATGTTGGGATTTTAAATCAAGAAAACAAATAGAAAAAATTGTTTTTTTTTTTTTTTGGTTATAAGTATTGTGTATGAAGGAAAATAACGATTCTCTAGAAGAAGAGGGTAAAAACGATAATGATGCACAACCAGCACCAGATGTATATGGTGGAAACGGTAATAATTCACAACCAGCACCATGTGTGCCACAGGATAAGAAACATAGAGAGTGTATAGCGGCAATTTTGTCATTAGAAAATTTATTTCCGGCACCGCTTGCAACAAAAGACGAATTTGAAGTAATAAAAATGCATGCCGGCAACGAAGATCGGAACTATGCAAGAATCTTTTTTGAGTTTAAAGATGATTGTGGAAAAAAAGACATCTCGAACGCCAAAGCTAAACTAAGCGAATTAATGAGAGGTGATAAAAATATTGATGCGATACTACAGGACAATCCTGATGACGGTAATGTTTTAAATAATATAAAAAAAATAGTGGTTGATAGATCTAAAATTGAAGGATATTCACAAGGAAAAGCCAATGATGAAATTATCTTCAATGAAGATAATAAGCTTATTAGTGTTTATTTTGTTAAAAAACCAGCAAAGGATCAGATTAAAGAAGTAGAAGGTTTGCTTGGAAATGCTGTTTATAATAAGGTGATGGTGCTGAAATATTCTAACAAATACCGAGGACTACAAGAATTTATTGTCGATATGGATAACAATCTAATTATAACAAACGATAATTTAAAATTATATTGGCACTCAAAGGACAACAACGCAGGCGGAAATGGCTTTGATGATAAAGAAACACCTGTATATATTTCTTCCAGTACAGATGTTACAATGTATAATCATTTTCGTATTAATAATGCTATTAAATTTAATAATGTTAAGGATGACGATGTTAAGGATGACGATGCTTTTTATCAAAAAGCAATGAAACAGCTTGGCGACAATAGATTTCATTACGGCATTAATTATATTTATAACGAAAATCAGCGTATCCTTGAAGGTCTTACAGAACCAATTGGAGTGGCCAGAACATGGGCGAAGAGTGTAAGCGATTTTATGACATCGCAAGTTGAACAATTTAACAAAATTATTAAAGAAAAATTAAATACAGAAGACAAAAAACGAAAGATTCAAACATTTTGCGATTCTTTTAAAGATTATTTATTGGGTCACAAAAAGATTGATGATGGTGCTGACAAGAAAGATAATAAGAAGTATGATAATATCATAATGGTAAGCAATAAAGACTATAATAGTGTTGACGCAGTATTGTCATGGTGCAAAAATCACAATTACAAAGACAAACAAGAACAGATGAATGAAATAATTTATCCAGTTTTTCAACAAATAACGGATTTTATAAAACAAATCAAAGAAGAAGTACAAAATATTGAAAAATCAGAAACAAAACAAAATTTTAATAACATTGATAACGAAGAAGGTGAAAACAATAATGAGTTAAAAAACTCAACGACACAACCATTTCCTACGAACTATAATGATGTAAAGATAAAAATGGAGGCTGATGAGCAGAAAACGACATGTGGATGTAATTGTGATTTTGGATTACAAAGATTAAAAAGGTTTCTTGGAAAGTAATATTAAAAAATATTGTTAATCATCATACAATATATGACTTTTTTACTATCTTTGTTGCATAATATGGAACTCTATATTTGTTTTGATATTGCTGTTATTTCACTGACAAATAATAATCCATAAGTTTTTCACACACAGGTTTGCCGATGCTTATAATTGCCAAACATACGGCCAAGATAGCAAATAAACTATTCATTGACCTCACAGCCTCCAATAAAGCACCAGTTGTGTCTTTGCAGTTTGAATGTCCAAAAATACGGCAAAATGTTTCAGCAAATACACCAATAATGTTTGCCACAAAGGCATACTTAAAACATTCTTTGATATACTCCATTGCTGTTAATTTTGTTCTTTTATTATATTTTCGTTTTTCATTTAAAATATTGGTTTCATTTTTACCATCCTGTTTTTCTTCGCGAACAATATTTTCTAAAACACCATTATTTTCCATATCCAATAATTTAAACACCAAAAGTCATATAAAGTGTATTCCCAAATACACCAATTAAAAAAGATACAATGATAAATATAGATATAATTACTATTACTTTTTTCTTACTTTTTTTATCTTCATTATCCATACTTCATTTATTTAAACATAGATACATTCCATTGCGATATTTTTTACACAACTTCTTTGTTTTTTAGAATTCAAATTTTTTATATTGGAAGTCATTTTTTTTTTTTTATTTATTGCATTTAATAAAAACATTATGCTGATAATCTGTTGATTTTTTTATGAAGAAAGTTGTTAGTTTAGGTTTGTTATCTGCTATGTTTTTGGCAGGTAGTAATATTTCTAATGCAATAGAACTTAAAGGTATTGAAAATGACATTGATTTGGGTGTGTCATATACGGCACAAATATATTCCGGTGATTCAGCATACGATAATGAATTAATAGATGTTTATAAGGTAAATGGAGACACATTAACAAATTTAACAAATCAAATTTCGTTATATGTTGGATATAATGCTGTATTTAAAATGAATAATTTTTTAAATCCAATGCTTGGTATGTTTATGAGCGGTCATATTCCATTAAATTACACCATAAAAGAAGATAATGAAATGTTTAAAAATATGATATCTAATGTTTTTGATTTGAATATTAAACTTGGTAATAGGTTTAATATATGCAAAGATATAGATATTGATGTATATTATTTTCTTGGTATAAATGCCGGTATTGCAAGAACAAAATTTTATGGCATTACGGCATCTCAGTCTTATGCCGGTGTATCCACTGGTGTTGGAGCCGATATGTCATATAAAAATATTATATTTGGAATTTATTACAAATATACAGACATGAGAGATGCTGGCTTTAAATTCAACACATCTAATAATGTTGGTATTAAGCTTGGATACAGATTTGCTCTGTAATTGTGCACTATTTAAGTATATTATATCGCCAATAAGTATTATTACTTGTTGGCATTTTTTTTATTTATAGCAAATAAAATCAAAAGTATTATACTCTGTAAGTATACTTCATGAAGTGGATAACAACAATTACAGATAAGATTGGGTATGCTCCTATACTCATGATTGGCGGTGCATTATTGCCGTTGGCTGTGTTTGGTGCAGGCGAATTGATTTCATTGATTTTTGCCAACTTAGGTTTTTTTCATCTTGAAGCCTTTGCAATGACGATATCAACTGGATTAACTTGGAGTCTTATATGGCCAACTATGATTGCATTATCAGTTATTGGTTTACTCGTTGGTGCTATTATAGATATAGTTGGTGCTGTTTCGAAAAAGATAAAATCTTATAAGGAAAATAAACAAATTTCAATCCATAAAGTTATGGAGAAGAAACGAGGAAAAGTAAAAACACGGACAAAACAATATGGTGGAAAAAAAAAGCAAAATAACGGCAAACATATTACTTTCCATGAATATGAAGTGGTTGATGGTAAAAAATCAAATAACAAACAAATATCATCTAATCAAAAAGATATTGTATACAAAGAAAGATGCAGAACTACAAAAAAGATTTTAGCAGGAAAACCTATTTATAAATATAAAAATAATACAGAATATCGTAAAAATTTTGCTACAAAGAAACATCCATTATTTCATCAAATAAACTACAAAAAAAATAAAAACATTTATAATGCAAAATCTATTAGTGATAAAAACAGCTACTATAAAGATTCATCTGTTGGTAGATTAGTGTTTTCGTGATGAATTGCTTTGTATGGAACGGAAGTCTTTTTTATTATTGTTTGAATAATTTTTTTTCTTTCCATTATGGCATATGGTAATAATTGTGTAAATCTTTTATTATTGCAGTTTATTACTTTTTCAAAATATAATACGTCTTTTATAAGGTTGTGTTGTTCAACTAAACCGATAGTGTTTATGATGTTTTTATGAAAAACAAATTTTATTTTTTTATTGTTGCCATTGATAACTTTAACAATTTTTATGTTTTTAATCGCTTTGTTTAGAAAAAAAATATTGTCTTTGTTCGGCAGACATTCTAAAAAAATATCTTTAAGAGACATAACATTGTCGTATTTGTATTTTTGAAATGCAGTTTGTTTATCTGTTGTTGTGATTTCTTTATGTTTATAGATGGATGGTTTTGCATTTTTACTGAAATCACTTGGCAACACAACGACACCATTTTCTACCATAGAAAGTGTTGCATCAACAATGGCTGATATAATGTTTTTAAAGCGAAGTTTTTCTATATCAGTTGTTTTTTTATAAGAACACTCCAATTTGGACACATCAAAATAATTACAACATGTATTTTAAATAACAACATTATTGATGATAAATATTGTTATATGTTTTTCTTTATCAAAACAGGGAACTTCTTGCTTGACAATATTTTTGCAAATTCATCAGCTGAATTCTTGTTTTCAAATGGGAAAATTATAACACGATATTGGTTGTTTTTAAACACATATTGACATTGTTTATCTTGTAATTTTACACTTTTTCTAATTCTCTCACATTGCCTTTGTGCTTGCTGTCTAACTTTAAAAGCACCTGTCTGTATTACATATTTACCACTAATTACACCTTCTTGGCTTAATCTTGTTATATTTTTAGGTAAAGTTATCTTTATAAGATTATCAGTCTTGTTTTCTTTCTGTATATCTTTTTCATTACGAGTTGTTTGTGTGTCGCTTTTTACATTGATTACATCGTTGCTATTAAAAACAATTTTTCCATTATCAAACTCACTATTATTTATTTTTTCATCATTAACAATAATACCATTTAGGCTATCATTTGCCTTATATGATTTGACCTCGACTCTGCTTCCGTCTTGTCTAATAATTGTGGTATCTGGGATATCATTGATGATGACTTTATTATTATCACTGTATGATTTTATCTGTTCTATTTTACAGCATTGCGAACCTTCTACTACTTGATTATTAATTTTAGCAGAAATACAAACAGCTGTCACAGACGCCGTGAAAGCTAAAAAACTTACTACTAATGAAATTTTATTGGCATTTAAGACGACCCTTCTCATACTATTAATTTATTTTTACCAACAAATATTGATTGTTATTTCGATGTTCTATAATATAAAAATCAACCAAAATATTCATTATGTTTGACAAATGTTTATGAAAATACCAACTTCACATAAAATAATTATTTGGCCGTTAAAAAGCTTGGTTTACATATTTACCATCTTTTTCACATTTACCATAATATCTGTTTTTGGGTTTTTATTTTATTTTTCTTCACATGAAACGAGCATTTCTTCTAAAATAACGATTAACATTTTAACAAAAATTATCAATATGAAAAATAGAGATATGGAAATATCATTTTCATCTTTATATTTTAAACAATCTTCTTTAAGAGATATGAGATTTGATATCATCATTTACAATCTTAATATTATGCAAAAAAAAACTAAACTACTGATAATGGATATGGGAGATGTTGAAATTTTTATTTCACCTCACGAGGCTATATCTGGGCAGTTTATTCCAAAAATCAATGAAATTAAAAATAAAACAATACATATACCTGCAAACATTATTGGCAATGAGAGATTTAAAAAAAATAATAACTTACAGACGAGTGTTTTAAATGCATCTAACCAATACAACTTTGTCATTCAACAAGCATCACTGGTTATGCAGAGGGTGTTGGAGAATACAAAATTAATATTAATGAATGGCATTAGTGTTAAAGATACACGCATAAATTTACTTGATACAATAGCTGGTAAGCAACTTAATTCATTTAAAATTAAAGACTTCTATTTAAAAACAACTACATTTGGTCAACTTACAGAAAAACAAAAACAAGATTTCAATCATCTTATTTCAAATGAAAACGACGAAAATATTAACAAATCAAGACTTACTTTGTCAAAAAAAATATATCAAACAATATCAGTTTTTAATAAAAAATACACCAGTGATCTTACTATTTATAAAATTAATGTAGAAGTTGATGGAAAACCATTACTAATGTCTGGTATGTGCGATTACAACCAACTTGGCAAAACATCATCGTGTTTGATAAATGTAGAAAATTTTCCATTAACATTGTTAATTGATGCAGATGTTATACATCAAACACAAATAAGTATCGCAATGAAGAAGACAAATGTTAATGGTGTTTTACATGTTTTTTTTGATGAAAAAGGAATTAAAAATGCAACACTTAATGGTGAATTAAAACAAATGCAAAATAAAAAGATAAAAGTTAGATCGAGACAAATCAAAAAAATCAATCTCTCAGCAAATGTATTAAATAATTTTACTAAAATAAAATCAGCAGTTATTAATTTGTATGATGATAAAAATAATGTTATTGCCAACATTAAGACAAATAATGCCACTTTCAATGATGGGTTGTTGAAAAATAGTAATGTATATTTTACAATAAATAATATTAAACTATCTGATTTTTATACTTTTATAGATAAAACATTGTTACATTCATATCAAAATATACACAATATTGATGGTATAATAAATGGAACATTATGTTTTAGTTTCAATTCCAATGGAAAATTGGTTAAAAGTACAAATTTTCGTCAACAAAACAGGATACAATTGAAGAATTTAATTATAAATTCTAAACTTTTTGATTTTGATTTGTCAAAGTTTGTCTTTTCTTTGGAAATTATAAAGAATAATATTGTATTAAGAACAAGAAATGTTAATAAAAATAAAAGTGGAGAAATTATTTTGCGGTATGATTATGTGCATAATGGATTACAAGTTAGGTTTGATAAGACGATATTAACGAAATCAGATTTTAATCAGTTTAAAAAACTATTTCTTGATGCTACCCAGTTTAATATTATGAAAAATATAGAATTATCATTGTTGATAGATGGGCAAGTATTTATTCCGTTTGACAAAACATTGTTTGCTACAAAAAGCATATTTAATTTAACTATGCAAGTTTTATCTACCGATGACGACTTAGATGATGAGATTTTATTTAAAATAATGAAAAATAATAATGCAAAAAAAGGAGATATAGAAATTAACTTTGGTAAATCAATTATGTATAGTCAAATGTTTGCTTTTGGCAAACAAGAAAATGACTTATCTATTATTCGTGGTGCTTTTGAATTTATTGATGGAAAACAAAATGGTTTAAAAATAAATACATCTTGGACATTGAATGATGTTGAAAAATCAACATTTAAATTTAGTTTTATAGATGGCATAGTTTATGCTTTACTTAAATCTAAAATTTCACAATTAGAAGTCGTCCAGAAAGGCAGGGAATATAAAGTTGGATTGTCCGGTAGCAGTGTTTATGTTGATTATGAATTTTGGCATATAATTTTGCTGTTAATTTCTTTTCTAAAAGATTACGATTTAATGCAGGTTTACCTTGATGTTGATGATGGGGCAATTCAAGATGTAAAACTTGATGACGTTAGGTTTTTAATCAATATAAAACCGCCATTTTTTTACGGACATTTTGATTTTAATATGCATTTTCAAGGAAAAGATTATAATGGAATGCATTTTGTTAATGATAGAGATGGAAAATACGATATTGATATTCCAAATATTATCCCAATGCTTACTTTATATGATATAGATATAACAAAATTTCCATTTTACAAATTATCATTATCAGGTAAGGGCAAGAGTGATATTAAGAACAAAATTCTTGATGGTTATTTGAATATCAAATTTGATAGTGAAGACACTGGATTGTTTGGTTTTACTCAATTATATTCGTTAAATATACCAACTTTTCATTATGATGCAAAAGGTTTGATGTTTAAAAAAGGTGAATTTAAGGCCAGATGGTTTAATGTTAAAGATATAGATATTGGATTACTATTTAATAAACAAAAATCTCATATTACAGCAAATTTGAAAGCATTAGTTCCATTGATAAGCACAAAATATGTTCCTGTGAAAATGACTGGAAATACATTTAAGGAATTATTTAGTAAAATTGATGTAAATAAAAAAACTTTTATACTTGATAAAGATTTTCAAGTGAATGAATTGGTTAAAGTGATTATCTAATATAGGTGTATGATGTATTTGTGTTCACGAAAAAAAATAAACAAAATATGTCTCATGTTGGTCGTTTGGTGTGTAGCACTAAATACAAACAAACTATGTTTTTCTAATCAAAACTTACCATCTGGAAATAAGCCAAGCGGAGCATCTCCAATCCAAGATGCAAAAAATGGTAATAGTCATAATTCTGATGTCGGTGGTGCATATAAAGATTTTGCAAATAGAAACAATAAGGCATATCAAAAGCAAAAAGCACAACAAAATAAAGTGGAGGAAAGTAATAAAAAAGTATCACTTGTAGTTCATTACAAACCAGAAAAAATGCCATCTTTTCCAGATGGAAAACAGGAATACAAAGCTTTATTTGATAACGAATTTACAAATTTTGTTGATAAAAGTTATTTGCTACCGGATGATAAAGATATTTTTATTTCTCAAAACACATTACATAAATACAATGAAGTATACAAACACGGCAATGATAATGAAATTAACCAAATTGATGTTATAGAGGCGGAAAAAAATACACAAATTGATAGCGATAACTTAGATGAATACGAGATTGGAACTCATAGGACAAGGGTTGTTGCTTTTTTAACACAAGACCAAATGCTTTTATCTGATATGTTTGATAGTCAACCTGATGCTTATTATATTGATATGGTAAAGGCTAAAATAGATGAAAACTTGAAATATAAAAAATAATTCTTTACCAACAATATGGCAGTTGTTTTTGAGAAAAATGTATGTTTTGTTTAAAAAAAATTTGTCAAATAACTTTGCTATTCTCAATCTTTGCTGTCAATAATAAGACTTCTTTTGCCGAATTAGGCTATGTATTTAACAATGGTGCATTTTTTGATGGTAAATTTATAAATGGAGAAGATAAAGTTGATAAAAATGAAAACAACGATACAACGAAAGATAAAAATAAAAATAACGATAATAATGCAGATGAGGCAGTAAACAATGGTGGGTATGATAAAAATAAAACTGGTAATGTTAGAAATAAACTTCGTTTAAAAATAAATGGAATTGGTGAATTTCAGTATTTTTACAACGGGCAAAGCTCTCCGTATACTCAAACTATTTTACCAAATGGAATGCAAACATCGCCTGTAATATTATCGCATTCATCGGTTTACAACGGACAGACGAGTGTTATAAATATGCTTGGTAAAATAGACATTAACCCAGAATTTGTGAGATATAAACCGGATGACATACAAGGAGAAGGTGTTAATCCTATCGCATTAAAGGTTGGATTGAAAATTTCACAACCTTTTATGAATGCAACCAAGAATATTGATCCAAAATATGCTCCACAGGAATATATTTATGTTGATACTGATTATTTCCATTTTGAACTCGGTTCTGTTAATAGTGCTGCATCAAAAATGAGAGTTGATGCCCAAAAAATAGCAAGTGGCAATGGTGGTGTGTTTGGAACTTGGTGGAGATACATAAATTTACCTGTATATAATACCAATGGATTAAGCACGGCTGATGCCAATGCTTTAAATGCGATGTCTCCAATTTATATGCTGTATCCTGTTTTGCCAAATGAAGCTGGTTTTACAGCACAGCGGGGTATAATAGGGCAACCAATTGCAACTGCAATGTTTTCCGGCATACAAAACAATCCAAATTTATCCTATGGCTCAACGGCACAGCCATATCCAACACACGGAGCCTATAGTAATAAAATCTCAATATATTCAAAAAGAATAAAAGGTGTAAAAATAGGTTTTTCATATTCACCAAATACTGCTCAAAGTGGATATTTAACAAAAGAAATCAATGGCAATACTTCATTTTATAATAATACCATCGGCGGATATGTTAAAAACTATGTTGCGGTCGCTATTGATTATCGTAAACAATGGGATAAATATGGTATAGGTATTGCGGTTTCAGCAACATACGAACACGGAAATGTTATGCCTACGAATTTTTTGCTTAAAAACAATAATACCGGCAGAACGGAAACCATTAAAGTTGGTAATTCAATATATCAAGAACGATACGATTTGAATGCTTGGAATATTGGGGCACAAATTGTGTGGAAGAATTACAGCATAGCTTATTCGTATGGTGATTGGGGAAAAAGTTTGTTGTATAAAAACTTTGCAATTTTAAATGGAGATTATCAAGTGCCAACACAAGGTAGAAAATCATACTATCACACATTGGGTTTTGGAGCAAACTATGGACCCGTGAGGCTTGGCTTAACATATATGCGGTCAAATTATGGTGGAAATAAGTTAGATGCTTGGTCTGTTGGAAGTGATATTAAAATTATCAGTATGAAATATTTGAGGGTTGAGCCTTTTTTTGAATATGTTGGTTTTCATTTTCATACACCGGAAAATCAATTAAAAGTTGGTGGTATTAAATATAAAGCTCTTAAAAATACAGGTTTTGTAATATCAACCGGTATAAGAGTTTCGTTTTAATTGCTGGTGGCCGTAAAGAATTTCTAATTTAGTAATTGAATATTGCCGTCGTGGCAATGGCAATGGCATCACTTTCATCTAATGTTTTGGGTGTTGCTTTTGGCACTAATATCTTAATCATATAATCAACCTGTTGTTTGTCGGCCTTTCCGTTTCCAGTAATTGCTTTTTTTATTTCATTTGGCTTAAACTCCATAATAGTAAGTTTATGTTGCAATGCAACTGACATAATAATTCCACGAACAACACCGAGTTTAAGTGAACTTAAAGCATTGCCGTTTACAAAAGTTTCCTCAATGGAGAGAATATTTGGTTTGTAAGTGTCTATAATTTCTTCAACTTTTTGGCGGATATTTTCTAATTTACAATAATAATCATCTTTTATGTTATTACTAATATGTCCTACATTTTCAAAAATAATATCTCCGCAACCGGAGGTTTTCAATATAGACCATCCTGTATTGTTTAAAGCTGGGTCTATACCGAGTATTGTAATATATTTATCGTTTCTCATTTAAAAAAAGCAAAATATACATATTTGGATGTTCTATTTTAGAATCTTTGTGTTTTTAACCTTAAATATTTCAAGGATAATCCATAGTCCGACTCCAATACAAACGCAACTGTCTGCAATATTAAAAGCAGGCCAATGTTTATCAAAAATATGAAAATCAATAAAATCTCTTACATAACCGAATGCAATTCTGTCAATAATATTGCCAATGGCTCCACTAATTATCATAGATATAGATATTACAAAGATATTTGGTTTTTTATATTCATTTTTTGAACTTAATAAATAAAATAAAAACAAACACACGATGATGTTAAAAAATATTATCATCTTTTTAACGAAGAGTTTACTGCCAGCAAATAAGCCAAAGCTTATTCCGTGATTTTCAACTTTTACAAAGTTTAAGATACCGCAAACTTGTAAAATGGAAAACTCTGCATTAAAAACAATATGTTTTGTGTATAAATCCAGTGTAATAAAAAATAAAACAATACATAAAAATACAAAAATATCTTTTAATGTTATTTTTCGTACATTACAAAATATATTTTGTATAGCAGTTTGCATTTAAAAAAAATTTAACTATGTAATGTTTCTTGAAAATAATTTACAAGTTTTATAAATCAACCTTGATAATAAAATTATTATTTCTTCAAGCTTTTAACTCAATATGGTGAAGTTTTTACATAAATTTCGGTTTGGTTTTTCAAACGGCATATCTGTTAAACCAATGTTGTTTGCATTTTTTAGTGAATTTTTATTTGTGTATGCTTTTTATGTATCATACTTTTCGCAATGTGAATATAATGCAAGTATGATAGCCGGTTTGCTGGTTATGATGAATTTATCAAATGTATTATTTAATATCCCCGCCGGTATATTAGCGGATAATTTTAGTAGGAGAAATCTATTGCTTATTGGTTTATTTGCAAAAATGATGTTTTGTTGGCTATGTTTTTCATCCAAAAATTATTATGTGTTATTGTTAGCGATGTCATTTTATGGTATTGGTAATAGTTGTATTTATTACCATACAGAAGCATATTTTTATGATGAGCTAAAAAGAAAACATAAAGAAAATAGTTATCCAAGATTTATGGGAATATACTATGCAACCATGAACTTAGCCATTGCAACAGCTGGTTTATTTGGCGAGACAATTTATATCAATTTTGGTTTTGAAGGTATTTTTCTTTCATCTATATTATCTCTTTTATTTGCGATGTTGTTAATTTTACAACTGCCAAATTATCGTCCAATTAAAAGCGATAATGCTGTTTTTGGAGTTAGAAATCCAAAGCATTTTATTAGGCTATTTAGACAAATGCTAAAAAAACCAAATATTATCAGGATAGTTATTTTGGCGATAATCTTAGATACTTTATTTGTTTTATCAATCGATATGAATACAAACCTTATGAATACGATGGAAATGAATACTGGCACCATTTCAAAAGTTGTTGGATTTGTTGGCCTTGTTCGATGTTTTACAAATTATCTATCGGGTAGGGCGGTTAAGTATATTTCATTTAAAAATGTGCATTCTTTATTACTAATATTTTTATCATTGGCTATCTTTTTTTCATTTAAAGGTGGATACTATATGGTTTTATCAATATCATTCTATATGTGTATTTATCCTTTTTTTGATATGGTTGTAAAAACTAAACTTCAAAGAAAAATAGATAGTGCAACAAGAGCAACAACCATGTCATTCGTTAGTATGTTGTCATTCGCTTTTGCTTGTATTTTTAATATATGTATTATTCATATTTCAAAAATTTATGGCTATTATGCGGTTCCTGTTTTTGTGTTTTTAATCACAATATTATTATTATTTTCTGTTAGAAATATTATTCTTTTTTATAAATTGGATGCGAAAGTTAGAAAAATAAGGAGAAAATATATTAGGCGAAGACTGTAATAATTATTTTGTTGTTATAAATTACTTATATTTTCTGATAAATCGTTTGGTAAAAGCGGTGGCATTGTTTTTTTTGCTTTCAATTCTAAGAATGACACTGTGTTATAAAAATATCAAGATAAAAGTTTTATTAGTGAAGAAGACACAGTCTAAACATAAATATGCTTGCAGAATATGAAAGTTTATACCTATAATTTATTGAAGCAATAATCTCTATGTGCTTATTATGGTGATGGGTTTGATATTAAGCCACAATTGTGTTTTGCATATAAAAAAAATGGAACGATATACATAAATGATGAAAAGAATTGTTGCTGGAATTATACACAGCTGTCTTCTTGTAAAGATATTGAAATGGTTGTAATAACGATTGCAAGTTAAGTTTTAATCTTAACAAACAAGCATTAGAGTGTGAATATGAGCTATAGATATTGCAAGTTTATAAGTATGTATTGGTAAATTATCGTAATTATGATACACTGCTACATAAAGAGACATTTATGCTTGCAGATTTTTTACAAAGTTTTAATCAAGACGAATGCTGTTTGGTGTGGCTTTTCCATCCAATAATTCCATTCAAAGACACATCGAGCTTAACTTTTATTAAGTATTTAACTATGTTATGATATTCACTTTAATAAATGTGTAATAATAATCTGTGATTATATCTTGATGTTGCGAAAAAGTCTGAAAAATTTTAAGAATGTATTGTAGTATTACAAACATAAATATTGACTATTTGATAATTATAAATATAATACTTTATTAAGTAGTTTTGTTCTATAAAGAAAATGAATGATAAATTCAAAGATGCCCAACAGACAACAATTATGTCAAATTATGAAGGTAAGTTAAAGCAACTCGTTGATAGTCTTTATAGTAGTTTTTTAACTAATTATAACATAGCAGATTATAAGGAGGTAATAGACGGACATGCTAATAGCAATCAAGATACAAAGCTTGATGGTATATTGTCGGAAATTAAAAAGACTTTTCTTTTAGATAGTAATCAAAAAGATTGTTTATTTCAAAAATATTACAATTTGTTAATCGATGGTTGTGAAAATATTGATGACAATAGTGCAAAACAGAATATTAGAAAAATTATTTTTAATCACTTAAAGGAAAAAAAACTATTTAATGATTTACATATTGCCATTGATTTGGTTAAAAGTAAATTCAAGCAAGAAATGGAAGAAATGCAACAACAAATAGTGCAGGAAAAGCAAAAGGCCATACTAGAGGCTCAACGGCTGGAAAAAGAAAGACAATCAAAACATATCGAACATTCGTCACAGCAAATGGTAGATTCCTCAGGAATTCAGCAACCCACAATGCAACGAGATTTGAGTATAAATAAGGATAATACATACAATGTCAATAATCAACCGGACAATAATATATCATTGGATAGGGTAGAAAACGATAATGATATAAACGATGATATTGGTTATGGTGATAATAATTTCTTCGAACAAGTTGCAAATGAGCAAATGGCTTCTTACAATCCACCAGCAAATGAACATAGTATACAATTAAATGAGTATGAACGAAATGATGTACCTAAACAAACATTTAGTGCGAATGACTTCTATCGTTATAAAAATATAAACAATATGATTACAAACAGGACAAAGGTGTTGATTGAAAATGAGTATAATTTTGTGAAAAATGAAATTAAAAATATTCAAATTGCAAAGAACACATTTGATAAAATTGATAATAAAAACAATGAAAACGATATTATGGATTTGAATAAAAAAGATAGTAATGCAAGGACAAATTTGCTTATGCAACAACCAAATCTTCAGAAAAATAAAATTCAGCAGGCATATAATAATACTCACAAAGATATTCAAAATTCCATTGTTTTTGGTGATGGTAAAATATCTGATAAAAATAAATTAAGTGCAGAAGTGCCAATACGACGATAAAAATTGTTGTTTTTTATTAAATAAAATGGTATAACTTCCTTATGAAAGTTATAATTAAGTTTTTGTCCAATGTCCTTTTGAGGTTTTATTCAGAAGTGATCGCCGGTATTTGGGCGGTAATACTTTTAATCCCGCTCGATAATGCTTTGTATAAATTTTTTACAGGGACATCGAGTTATCCAATGAGTAAATACTATGTTGCATTTTTTATTTGTTATACATTGTTTTTCTTAGTATCGGGTGCTTTAATACCAATTATAAAAAAACACAGAATAGTTGGTATGATTAACAACTTAGAAAAAACGAAGCAAATCTCATCATTGCAGAAAAAAAAAATACTATTTACCATCAAGGATATAACAAATTATCAAAGTTTATTTACAAAAGAGGGTTTTTTACATTTTTTAATGGAAAATATTTTTTCAATTGGTGTAATGTTTTCTTGGTTTGGTATTGAGGGTATTATTTCTAATGTGATGCACGGAGAGACTTTAATAGTTCCAATATTATTTATCATTTTATTCTTTGCCACACTCATACTCGAATCTTTCCTTGATGACTTTATTGCAGAAAATAAAAGGAGTATGAAAAAAATGTCTTCTATCAATAATAAGTTTTATGATTACAATAAACAGTTAATAATGCAATTGGTTGAAGATATAGGAGGTGGTGGTTCTTCAAGTGAAAATTTAGGTAGATTATTGTTAGAAGATACAATAGAAGACATAGCTGAAATTATGAATATGCCAAGAAGGTCTTTGAAAGGAAAAAATCAAGCAAAACATAATTCTTTAAAAGAAAGTAGAAAAAAGGTTAGTGGAAGAAAGCATATGCATTTTGTGAAAAACAAATCAACTATTGGGAATAACACAAGAAATAAACAAAAAAGAACAAAAAAGACAATTTATTCTAATTATTAAACATAATACCATTATCAATATTGCCGTTTAGATGATAAAACAGCTTGCATTGTGAAATATTTTTGTATAAAATGTTATATATAATATTTTATTATGCCTGTTTTTAAATATACCGTCGTTAAGGCAGATACTACAATATCAAAAGGAAAGATGAATGCACCGACAAAAGATTATGCTAATGATATATTGCAATCATCTGGATATCAAGTTTTATCTTTAAAGCGAGAATGGCTTACATTAACACCAACAACAAATAAACTATCGAGACAAGAGTTGATTACATTTTTTTCTTCAATATCTTCAATGGATAGAGTGGGTGTTGATATGTTAAGGTCGTTAGAAATGATGAAAGATGATATCGCATCAGGTGGTGGTTTGAAGAATGTTAGTGAAAAAATATATTTTTTTGTCGCCAATGGGGATAGTTTATCAACTGCTTGCAAAAAGGCATCACCAAGTTTTACAGATGATTATATCGGTCTAATAGCAATAGCTGAAAACACAGGTAATTTTGCGAAGATTTTTGATGAAATTGTTGATTTTATTAAATATAATTACGAAGTTAATCAAAGAACAAAATCTGCTGTTCGTGGGCCACTTGGAACATTGGTGATGACTATCGGTATTATTGTTGCAATGTCTATTATCGTTTTGCCTAAGATTACAACATTTCTTGATGATATGGGTGTAAAAATTCCTTGGTATACATTGGCTTTAATCAAATTTGCTACATTTATTACAAATTATTGGCAAATTGGTATTGGAGTGATAGCTGGTGTTGTTATTGGTATTAAAGTGGCATCAATCTTCAATAAAACATTTATGATAGCCGTTGATAGATTAAAACTAAAAATACCTATTTTTGGTGATTTATTGTTAAAATTGGATGTTTCAAGGTTTATATCATTTTTTACTTTAATGTATAATAGTGGTGCCGATATTATTAATATAATACAGAGTGTTTCAAAAACATTATCAAATAAATATCTTGGATACAGAATTGAACAAATGCAATATAAGATATTAGATGGTTTGTCGATTTTTCAATCAATCAATAGTGAAAAAGTTTTCCCAAGTATGTTTAGAAGATTGTTTTCAATATGTGAAGCAACAGGAGAGATCGGTGCGGTGCTTTATAATATTAAATTCTTTTATGATAACGAAACAAAAGAAACGACTGAAAAAGTGATAGGACTAATAAAACCTTTTTTAACTATTGTTCTTGGAGGTGTTGTTTTGTGGATGGCACTTGGAATGATGATGCCTATTTACTCTAATATGGGTAATCTTGGACAAGTTCAGGCATAATGTTGCTCAACCTATCAATCTGTATTGTAAAGAATTACCTTTAATTATTTGACAAATAAAAAAGTAAAAATATCTGTTTTTTGTATATGGATACGAGAAAAACATTTGAGGCAATCGTTGGGTTTGTCATTGTACTGTTTTGTCTTTTGTTTTCTGTAAATGTGTTTAAATCTGGGATAAAAATTAAAAACACCGAGTATAACAAATTGTTGTATGCAAAATTTAATAACATAGATGGTATAAAGGTTGGTAGTGTTGTGAAAATTGCCGGAGTTAATGTTGGTAGTGTTGAGAATATTGAATTGGACACCGGTGATTTCAATGTAAAATTAACTATGAGGTTAAGAAGCGATACAAGTATTCCTGCTGATTCAGTAATATCGGTTAACAGCGAAGGCCTGCTTGGGGGTAAGTATCTTGGCATAGAGACTGGAATTGAAGAAACATATTTGCAAAATGGTGAATATTTCAGTTCAACACAATCTACAATGAATATAGAAAAATTGATAGGTAAAGTTGTTGCTTCTTTTACCACAAAATAATTAGTTTCTTTCCATATAAATATGGATAAAAAATTCTTTGACGATGTAAAAGTGTATATGCAAGCTGGAAATGGAGGCAATGGTTGCTGTTCGTTTCGTAGAGTTAAATATATTCCAAAAGGTGGTCCAGATGGTGGTAATGGAGGTAATGGTGGTAATATAACATTAGTTGCAAAAAATAATTTAAACACACTTTTGTATTTTCACTATAATGTGCATCATAGGGCTGGTAATGGCAAAAATGGTGCAGGTCAAAATATGACCGGTGCTAATGGGGAAAGTAAAATGATTGGAGTTCCAATTGGAACACAAATATTTGATGAAGCAGGCGATTTGATGCTTGCTGATTTGGTAAAAGAAGATATGACATATACAATAGTTCATGGTGGTGCTGGTGGCATAGGCAATATGGCATTTAAGACATCTGTAAATCAGACACCAAGAAAAGCAACAAAGGGAACAGAAGGTGAGGCTGGGTGGTTTAGATTAAAACTGAAAATGTTATCAGATGTTGGATTAGTTGGTTTGCCTAATGCCGGAAAATCAAGTTTAATATGTTCTTTGTCTAATGTTAAAACTGAAATAGCTGATTATCCATTTACTACAATTAAACCATCACTTGGGGTTGTTAAGTATGGAAGAGGGCGATTTGTTATGTGTGATATACCAGGACTAATAAAAGATGCACATAAAGGTGTTGGTTTGGGTGATAGATTTTTAAAACACATAGAGAGGTGTAGAGTTTTAGTTCATTTAATAGATGTTTCAGCGGAAGATGTTGTTGATAGTTATAAAGTTATACAGAATGAATTAAGACAATATAATCAAAGCATTTTAGATAAAAAGATGTTAGTTGTATTTAATAAAATTGACTTACTTACTGAAAATGAATTGAGAAAAAAAACATCTCTTTTTAAGAAAAAAACAGGAATAACACCAATGTGTGTATCAACGATTACACATGTTGGTTTAAGAGAACTTGTTAGAGAACTGTTTAATGTTGTTAA
This sequence comes from Rickettsiales bacterium, assembly GCA_017444095.1. Classification (GTDB taxonomy): domain Bacteria; phylum Pseudomonadota; class Alphaproteobacteria; order Rickettsiales; family Deianiraeaceae; genus UBA4311. Next base: position 141,719 of record JAFSXM010000020.1, read on the forward strand.
AAGTGTTTGATTGTATGAGTGATGGTAAAACAAATGTGTTAAAGAATATTAAAAAAGTTAATTCAAGTAAGAATAAAACAACAAAAGTGATTTCAAATAATAAAAAAGATAAGCATACATTACAACCGAAGCAACAATGGAAATACCTAAAATTTGAAAAGTTAGTTCGTGATAGAAACATTGATACAATAAGAGCATCAGGAGGAGATTTAATTTATGACTTGCTGTCAAATGAAAAGAAAATTTTTTACTTAAAGCAAAAGCTGATAGAAGAAGCTATGGAGGTATTTGAAGCGAAAAATGATATTGAATTCGCAGATGAACTTGGAGATGTGCTTGATGTGCTAAAAGAGCTAATAAAAACAGCAAAAGTGAGGAGATATAAGATATGGCGAGCACAAAGAAAAAAAGCGAAATTTAGAGGGAAATTTAAAAAAGGTATTTATTGTCATTATGTCAAACTTCCTTATGAATTAAAAGAAAAGTGGATGGAAAAATACGAAGACATTACTGATGATATTGAGAAAAAATTAAAGCCAAAAAATTTCACAAAAAAAACAAACAACAAAAAGAAATAAAAAATAATCATACATACTAATATGGCATTTCAAAAAAAGACATTTTTGCCAAAATGTAAAAAGTTTATAAACGAAAACAAATATCTTTTTGCAGTTATTCTATTTTTAACAGGAACTGGGCTTCATACACTACACACGGTGTTAATCAAATCAATTGGTGCAAAAACAGAATGTAGTACTTATGAAATTTTATTTTTACGAGGTTTTTTTACATTTATAATTCTTACTCCATTTTTTTTAGCTAAAAAAGTAAAATTTATTACAAAACAGCAGTTTTTACCAAATTTAATTGTAGCTATGTTTTCGATATGTGCCACATATTGCTGGCACTATGGGTTAAGTATGGTGCCGATAAATAACGGAATTATTATCAATTTTCTATTACCAATGACGACTTCAATAGTGGCATTTTTTTTAATAAAAGAAAAATTATCGAAAGAGTTAATCGTTTCAATTATTATATGTTTTTTAACAATATCTTTTGCATACGGATTTACCAGCTCATTTAACATTGGATATTTGCTTCTTGCTGTTGATATTGTATCATACTCAATGTACGTTGTGCTGTCAAAACGACTAATTTTACAAAAACAATCTCCTGTTAGTTTGTTGTATTTTAAAGTAATTATAATCTGTATAATTTCATTACCTGTTTTCCCGAGTTTAACAGATAAGATTTTAGCTGATTATAATATACTTACATCAACATTTTTAACCACTTTATTTTATATCGCTGAAGCTTTACTGATTTTAAAGGCATACACATACACACAAGTTTTATCCTTGCAACCTCTTTACTATACAAGAATTATATTTGCATCTATATTTTCATATTTATTACTTGGCGAGATGTTAACTTTGCGACAGATTTTAACAGCTATTATAATTATATTAGTAAATTTAAACCTGATAAGAATTTTTAGAAAAAAAATATAACATTTGCTTTATTATTGATTCGCATATATAATAGATTATGCAAGAACAATTAAATAACAAGAATAAGATAAGAAGCAGAAACCATTTTTGTTAAACAATACAATATGGAAATCATAAGCATAACATATAAGAATATATTTAACTATGTTGTCTATAAATGTTCTTTATTAAGAACAACAATTAAAACCTTAAAATAATTTTTTTTAATGTGTAATTTTTGATGTATGTTTTTTTTAACTATTGAAAATAATTTTTCCATTACAAATACAAACACGATTATAGTGTGAAATTATTTATAGTTGAATCACCTGCTAAGGCTAAAACAATAGGGCAATATTTGGGGAAAGAGTTTGTTGTTATAGCATCATTGGGACATATTCGTGAATTGGTTAGAGCAGATGGCTCTATCGATGTAAACGATAATTTTAAAATGAAATATCAGTTAATTGCTAAGGCAAAAGCACAGGTGAATAAAATTGTTGATTTGGCAAGGAAATCAAATGAGATATACTTAGCGAGCGACCCAGATAGAGAAGGCGAGGCCATAGCACAATCTTTATACGATGTGTTGTTGCAAAAAAAAGTCGCTAAACCAAATCAATTTTATCGTATAACATATAATGAAATTACGAAAACGGCAATACAGAATGCTTTAAAAAACACAAGGAATATAGATAACAACCTTGTAGATGCACAGCAATCACGACAAGCATTGGATTATTTGGTTGGTTTTAATTTATCGCCTGTTTTATGGAGAAAATTACCCGGTAGTCGTTCGGCCGGTAGGGTGCAATCGGTTGCATTAAGAATGATTGTTGACAGAGAGTTTGAAATAAAAAAATTTATTCCAGAAGAATATTGGACTATAAATTGCGATTTAAAAACACAAAAGCACGAAAAAGTTGAGTGTAGGATTATAAAATATAATGATAATATTTTTGACACAAAGTATCCTGCTAATGAAAAAACAGCTGATGAGATTTGTAATTTTCTTCAAACAGCAAAGGAATGTGTTGTTGTTAAGAATGAAACAAAGGATGTAAAACAAAACCCATATCCACCATTTACAACATCATTATTACAGCAAGATGCTGTTAGAAAACTTGGTTTTTCAAGCAAAAAAACAATGACATTAGCACAACGGCTTTATGAAGGGGTGCAAATCAATGGAAACACGATAGCATTGATTACTTATATGAGAACTGACGGAATGTCATTGAGTAATGATGCTGTGGTTGGCATAAGAAAGATTATAAAAAGCGATTTTGGAGATGAATATTTGCCAAATAATGCTATTGCATATAAAACAAAAGCTAAAAATGCACAAGAAGCTCACGAAGCTATTAGACCAACACATATAGACATAAAACCAAATGAAATTAAAGACCAGCTGGAATACGATATGTGGAGACTTTATGATTTGATATGGAAAAGAACAGTTGCCTGCCAAATGAATAGTGCAGTGTTTTCACGACAAACGATTGATTTAGAGACGAAAAATAATGGCAATCTTGCAATATCAAGAATAAACGGCAGTCAATTAAAGTTTAATGGTTATTTAGCGGTTTATAATATTAAAAACGAACATTATGAAGAAGGCGATGTTAATGATGATGATAGGCTAATACCATCAATGGCGGTTGGCGATAAGTTATTGATAGAAAAAACAAATAAACAACAGCATTTCACAAATCCACCAGCAAGATTTACAGAGGCAAGTTTAATTAAAACATTGGAGAGCTATGGAATAGGGCGACCTTCAACTTATGCAACGATTATTTCCGTTCTGCAAGATAGGGAGTATGTTGAACTTAATAAACGACAATTCATACCAACATCGAGAGGTGTTGTTGTGTCGGTTTTTTTAAAACAATTTTTTGCAAAATATGTAGAATATACTTTTACAGCAAAACTTGAAGAAGATTTAGATTTAATATCTAATGGAGAGCTTAACCGAATTGAATTTTTAAAAACATTCTGGAAAGATTTTAAGATAAATGTTTATAATGTAATGAAAGAACAGAGAGAGGATATTTTTGATAAAATGGAAGATGTGTTTGTAAAATACTTTATAGGAGGTGATGAAAGTTCTGTAAAATGTCCTAAGTGTGAAAATGGTAAACTTATCTTAAAAAGTAGCAAATATGGAGTATTTTTTGGTTGCAATAATTATCCAAAATGCACTTATATGAAAAGTATAGATAACACATCAAGCAGTAATGATGGTGGCGGTAATGATAATGGTAAACAAGATTTTGAAAGTAGCAAATATGGTAAAATTGTAATTAAAAGTGGAAAATATGGCAGATATTGTGAGTTCATTAAAGATGGTAAGCCAAAATCAGTTTCATTACCAGATGGTGAATTGAACAATGATATTGTGGATTTTTACATTGAATTACCAAAAGTAATTGGAACCGATAATAATGGCAATGATGTTGTTGTTGGTGTAGGTAGGTTTGGACCATATGTGTTATGTGAAAAACGATTTTATTCTTACAAAAAAACACCTTTTCACGAAATTACACTTGAAGATGCAATGGATATTATCGATGCTTTAAAGAATAAGCCAAAACGAGCTTTTGGAAAATCAACCAAAAAAACAAAACAGACTGTAACAAAAAGTGAAAGCAATGTCAATAAAACTAAAAGTAAAACAAAAACCAGTATTAAAGGCAAAAAGAAAGTAGTAACGAAAGTTAGTTCTAAAAAGAAAAGAGCATAAATGTTATTTCTAACATTAGTAGAATGTGTGAAAAAAAGATAATTTATATTAGGTTTTGTGTTATTTTGAAAAACTTGCAATTTATATTTTGAATATCGTTATTTGTCTGTATGGATACGGAAAACAATAATACATTGGCACAAAATCAACAAAATGATGGTGATAGTTTATTGAAAAACGATAATACAACTAATGATAATCAAGGAATTGTAATTGCTCCAATTTCAACTGAAATGAAGGAATGCTATTTGGCTTATGCAATGAGCGTTATTGTCTCTCGTGCCATTCCAGATGTTAGAGATGGTTTAAAACCAGTGCATCGCCGTATCATGTATGCAATGAATGAAATGGGATGCAATTACAATCGCCAACCAAAAAAATCTGCTCGTATCGTTGGTGAGGTGATGGGTAAATATCATCCACACGGAGATAGTGCTATTTATGATGCACTTGTCCGTATGGCACAGGACTTTTCAATGGGTATTCCATTGATTAACGGACAAGGTAATTTTGGCTCAATAGACAACGATGATCCAGCAGCAATGCGATATACGGAAGCAAGATTAGCAAAAATATCGCATACTATGATGCAAGATTTGGATAAAGATACTGTTGATTTTGCACCAAATTACGATGGGACCGAAAAAGAGCCTGTTGTGTTGCCAGTGATGTTTCCAAATATACTCGTTAATAGCACAGAAGGTATTGCTGTTGGCATGGCAACAAACATTCCGCCACATAATCTTGGTGAGGTTATGGATGCTTGTTTGGCTTATGCTAAAAACCCTGAAATTTCACCGCATGAGCTTGTAAATATTGTTCCAGCACCTGATTTTCCAACAGGTGGCATTATTTTGAGTAAAAATATAGCACGACAAGCAATGTTGACTGGACGGGGGACAATACCTGTTAGAGGGAAAACACATATTGAAGAATTAAAAGGTGGTAGAGAGGCTATTGTTATTGATGAGATACCATACAATGTAGTAAAAGTTGATATGGTTAAAAGAATTGCTGATTTGGTTAAGGAGAAAAAAATTGAAGGAATATCAAATATTCGCGATGAAAGTAATAAACACGGCATCCGTGTGGTGATAGAGTTAAAAAAAGACACATCAACTGAGATTGTTTTAAATCATTTGTATAAGTACTCACAACTACAATCATCGTTTGCTGTAAATATGCTCGTGTTAAACAAAAATCGCCCAGAGCTGATGAATTTACATAGCATAATTAAAACATTTATAGAATTTAGGCAAGAGGTGGTAACCAGAAGGACATTATTTTTATTAAATCAAGCAAGAGCAAGAAGCCATCTTTTAATTGGGTTCCATGTTGCTGTTGATAATATTGATAGGGTTATTTCAATAATTAGAGGTTCAAAAGATAGTCAAGAGGCAAAAGAAAGGTTAATGAATGAAAGTTGGGTTGCAAGTGAAGCTGTTTGCAGATTGATAGATTTAGTGGCTGATAAAAACAACAAAGTTGTGGATGGAAAGTTTAAGTTTACTGACATTCAGGTTAAAGCAATACTTGAAATGAGGCTCTCCAAGCTAACTGGAATGGAAAGGGAGGCATTGTCCAAGGAGATATGTGATTTGAGTGCATCTATTGTTGATTATCTGGAAACATTACATAATAAAGAAAAATTGATGGGAATTATCATCAATGAATTACAACAAGTTAAGGATGAATATTCGACACCAAGAAAAACAGAAATTATAGACAGCGACATTAGTGATTTAAACATTGAAGACTTTATAGAAAAAAAAGATGTATTAGTTTCGGTTAGCAATGGAGGTTATATTAAGAGAACGGATTTGGATAGTTATACACAACAAAGAAGAGGTGGAAAAGGAAAAATTGGAATGGAAACATTAGACGACGATAGTGTTGGAAAAATTTTTGTAGCGAACACACATTCTCCAATTTTGATTTTTACAAACAAAGGAAAAGTGTTCCGTATAAAGACATATCAAATACCAGAAACAGCCCCAAGAGCAAAGGGTAGGGCTATTGTTAATTTTATTAAAATAGAGAGTGGTGATGGTATTGAAGAAGTTATGGCATTACCTGTTGATAAGGAAGAATGGAAAAAATATGACCTGATTTTTGCGACAAAAAAGGGTAATGTTCGTAGGAGTGCAATAGCTGATTTTGAAAATATCAATTCAAATGGAAAAATTGCTATTAACCTTGACGATGATGATAACTTAATAAGTGTTCAATTAGCCAAACACACTGACAATATTTTATTAGCGAGTAAAGAAGGAATGGCAACAAGATTTCCGGTAGACGATTTAAGGATAATTAAAAGCAGAACAAGTGATGGTGTAAGGGGTATGAATATAAAAGACGGCGATGAAGTCGTGTCTATGTGTATCCTTGGTGGAAATGAAAATGATAGCGAACTTAAAGACCAATATTTATCAATAGACAAGGATTTAAGATTGGAAATTTGGAAAAATGGCATAGACAATCTGGAAATTCAAAGCAAACTTGCGGAGCTTGAAAAACAAGAAGGATGGAAGTTGACAAAAGAACAAATTAAAAAAATGATAGACGAAGAACAAATGTTGCTAACTATAACCACAGATGGTATGGGTAAAAGGTCAAGTGCATATGAATATCGTATAACCGGCAGAGGAGGGAAAGGTATTAACAATATCAACTTGCAAAAAGGTGCAAATGTCGTCATAACGGCTGTTGCGGACAATACAAAAGAGGTCATTATGATTAGTAATAAGGGGCAAACCATAAGAATAAGTGCGAATGATGTAAGAGTAATAGGTAGAAACACAAAAGGTGTTAATGTTTTTGATTTAAAAGATGGCGAATATATTAGTTCAGTTACCATTGTTTAGTAAAATGTGATTATTATTTATATGAGGAAAATTATTTCTGTATTTTTCTTACATACTTTTTTATTCACCATCTGCCTGCATTCATCGTTGTCGTTAGAAATAACAGAAGATAAGAATTTTTATTATGTTAAAAACATCAAGTTAGAAAGTTTAATTACAACAGAAATACCAAATGTAAAACAATACATTTTCAATCAAGTGAAACGATATGCATTTGATGAAGTGGCAAAAAAAATAGGAAAAACAAATGCCGTGCCAAGTGATGAAAATATTGATGCCTCTATATCTGGGTATAAAATAATTGATGAATATTATGATAGTGATTATTTTTCCGTTATCGCGAATTTTACATTTAATAAAGCTGTGTTAAAAGATATTGCAGAAGGTAGTAATGAAACGGATGTTAGCGATAAAGAAAACGAAATACCTGTCAATGCGATTGTTGTATTAGAAGAGGTTGGAGATGTAATAGATGAATACAATGTTTTAAAGAAATGGTTGATAAAAAACAAAATCCAGTATGTACCTTATAAAATCACATATAAACAAGTTCAGGTAAAAGTCTTTAATATAGCTGAAAATAGATTTTATGATAATTTGCGAAAATTAAACATTAACGGCTCAATGTATATTGAAGAATAACAATTACAGCAAATATTATCATTTATCAGCACAGATAATATAAAATTATTTACATTGAGAAAAAATGAAAATAACTTAATACATCATTTTTGTAAGATAAACTCTGTCTATTAAATTTTTCTCCGCACAATATTTATAAACACTTGCACCACCAATAATGAATAGTTCTGTTTCTTTTGTTTGTTCTGCAAACTTTATGCCATCTTCAATGGAACTAAAAATATAACACCCATCTAATTTGTTTATTGTCCTTGAAATAACTATATTTGTTCTATTCGGTAATGGTTTGTTTAATGATTTATATGTATTATACCCCATTAGAATGCAATGATTGGTTGTTAATGCTTTGAAATGTTTTAAATCGTCTCTTGATTTCCAAGGTAAACCACCATTTAATCCAATTTCATTGTCGTTGCCAATGGCTAATATTGCCGAAATAATCATAACTTAACTCATCAATACTATTTTACATCACTATCTTTTAACTTGTATTGACATTTTTTTCTTTTTACCAATAGATAGCTGACAATCTGTTGTAAAAACATAATCTTTATTTATAACCACATCATCAACCCTAACACCATTTCCATCGATTAGTCGTCTTGCTTCTCCGTTTGATTTACAAATACCATTTTCAACAAGTACAGAAACTATATTCGCATTCACATCAACCGACACACTGACGGCATTTTCTCTTTTTGATGCTTTTAGTGCCTCCTCTTCGCCACGACATATTTTTGTGGCTTCAAAGGCTAAAATTTCTTTAATAGGATTGAGTTGTTCGCCAGATAAATTTTCATACTTTTTAATTTCATCTAATGGTAAATCAGTAAAGATTTTCAATAATTTAATCACATCTGCATCCGCACAATCACGAAAATACTGGAAGTAATCATAACTTGAAAGCTTATCTTGTCTCAACCATACAGCCCCACCAGCTGTTTTTCCCATTTTTGTCCCATCAGATTTAGTTAATATATTCAATGTTATACCAAAGACATTGACATCTTCTTCGTTTGCAACTTTGCGACTATCAACTGATTTTCGTCTTATCAATTCGCACCCTTGAATAATATTTCCCCATTGATCGCTACCACCAACCTGAATATTACAACCATAATTATTATTTAAATAATAAAAATCATATCCTTGTATTAACATATAGTTAAATTCAAAGAATGTATATGGAAGGTTATTATCAAGTCTTCGCTTTACAATATCCATATTTATCATTTTGTTAATTGTGAAACAAACACCAATTTCTCGCAAAAACCAAATATAATTTATATTTAACAACCAAGTAGCATTGTCAATTATAATTAGATTATCAACAAATATGCCTTCCTGTTGTTGTTCTAAATCTCTATTGAATATCTGTGACAAACATTTTTTTATTCCATCTTTATTTACAGAAATTTGTTCCTCATTTAACATTTTCCTCATTTCATTCTTATCGCTTGGGTCGCCAATTCTTGTCGTTCCACCACCAAGAACAATGATTACTTTATGTCCTTTTTTTAGTAAAAATCGCATCAACATTAAAGGCATTAGATGACCTACATGCAAACTATCGGCTGTTAAATCCGTTCCAACATAAAAAGTTTGCTGTCCTGTTTCCATTAGTTGATTTAATTTTTCAAAACCAGTGCAGTCTTTGATAAATCCACGAGCTTGCAGTTCTTCTAATGTAGTCATATAAGATGAATTGATGAATGATAAAATAAAAGTAAAGTTGAAAAAATATTGACCATCACTTTCAAGAGGGTGAGAAAATATTTTTATAAATTTTATAAAAAAAAACTTTTATTATTTTATTTTTTACATAAACTTATACTTGTAATAAGTATTGTTTATGTGTGAAAATTGTTCTTCAAATGCAAAAAATGTTAGTAATGTCTCAACGGCTAATAATAGAATGAGTAATTTTTTCAAAAAAAGAAAAGATTTACTTATAAAAAGAGACACTGATGCCGTTAGAAGTTTAAATGAAAGAGGGACTTTGGTTAATCCTTATGCAAATAGTCTTGTGAAAAAAACAAAATCTACAATGATTGCGGTAAGATAATTTTTTTTAAATTTATTTTAACCAAACATATCAACCTGATTTTGATGTATGTGAATTGGGAGAAATATTTAAAAATCCAATTCCCTATAATGTTCAGCTGGTCTTATATCCTGCAAAGAGTCGTATAATAAATCTCTAAAAATCGGTTTTGACTTGATAACAGAATACCATTCTTTTAGGGTAGGGTAAGCTTGCCAATCAATTTCTCCTAAGTAATCGAGTGATGAAATATGACAAGCCAATGTTATATCGGCAAAAGTAAACTTATCGTTAACAATGTTACCTCTGTTTGAAATTAACTTCTCAAATACATTAAAATACTGCTCTCCGTTTCTTCTGGCTATTCTTATGACATCAACATTTGCATTACGAGTTTTTTTATAAAACACATAAACTCTTTCATTTAAAATAGGAAAAACTACATCTTCATAGAAATTTTTATCAAACCATTCGCAATATTTTAAAATATTCGCTCGCTCTTCAAGATTTCCATTTATAAAAGTTTTATCAGGGTATTTGTCGTTTAAATATCTAATAATTGTATTATATCCCCATATTGCATTTGTGTCTTTATTGCTATCTTCATCAACCTTTTGCACGACAAACAAAGGAACATTGCCTGTTGGGTTTATATTTAAAAATTTTTCCCTTTTTTCCCAAGCTTTTTCAATTTTTAAATAACAAGTTTTTATTGCACCGGTGATTTCCAACATTACACGAATAGTTCTACAAAAAGGGCAAATTGGAAAATGATATAAACAAGTATTTTCTTGTATTTGCATAGTATATGCTATTCTTATAAAGAAGAGAAAACAAGCATTATTAAATGTCAATTGCAATTATTAACTAACTTGTTAATATAAATTAACACAATAAGATATGTTTGAGTATAATTGGAGATATGATTATGATGGTGTAGAAGATGCAAAATTATTAGTAGGTAAGTTTTTTGATTTCCAAAATAAACAATGCAAAGTGGAAGAAGACAAAGATGGTAATGTCTTTATAGAAAGGGGTGATGTTAATAATGAACGCCGTGCGTTTTATGCTTGTTTAAAAAAGATTATTTTTAAGAAAGACGGAAAAATTGATGTGGAAATGTGTATTGTTGATGATAAAATAACTCACACTTTGAATATCACAGAATACAAAACAATACCCCCACAAAGCCCTTTCCTTCAAGAGGAAAATATTGCGCAGCCATTCAATTGGAAAAACTTAAACCAAGGTGATCTAACCAAAGATAATGTTTTAAATTTTTTAAATAGTTCACCAAAATTGAATGAATTAAAGAACAAAATCATAAATCAGCTTGCAACGGTATTGTATACAGAATTAAATAAAAAAACATGTATGTCATCCACGAATCAAAATTTCAATGAAAATGACAGTGTAAATAATGATGAAGGTAGCGATAACAACAATAACGAAAAAACAAATAATATTAACACTATACCAAAATTTATCGTTAATAACAATAATTTAGATATAGCAACAAATGCCAATATATCGTCGCCTACAAACAAACAATCAATGGTTATTGACCCTTTGGAGGCAGAGATAAAACAAACATTGGAAGAGTTCATGAGTGATATTACAGTAGAACAACAAGAGCAATATAAACCAAACATTGTAATCAAAAACAAGAACTTTTTCGATGAAAAAAAAAACAAGATTACTGAAATAAATATTTCACCAAACAAGAATACACCGCATTCGTGTAATGATGTTAAACTTAATATATTGATAAACGGAAAAGAATATAGTATATTATATAATTCCACTATATTACCATTTGTTAAACAAGGACTTATGACTGGCAAAGTCTGTGAAGATTTCATAGAAGATGTTAAGAAATATCTTCAGGATGAAAATAATAAGAAGATATTTGTAGAACAAACTGCAGGATATGTAAAAAGACAAATTGAAAAAGGAAAACAGATAAACAAGAATAATGAAGAGCGAAATGACAATATCATCAACCAAAAAGCATTAAGTATTATTGACGAGAATGAAGAATTAAGATACGAAAACAACAATGTTGTTACAGGTAAACAAAAAAATCCAAATGAGAACATTACTAATAATGCAGAAGATAAAAAACATACCGCAGTGAACACGAACAAAAACAATAAAAATGACACCTATCATAACGAAGACAATTACATTGCACGAGGCATCAGAAACTGTTTAAAAACAATTGATTGTTGCGATTGTTTGTCGTTGGATAGCGGTGCCTCACTACATGGTTATGACAACAGTCCTTATGTTTTTAAGTAGTATTATTAAAATGAAATATCTAAATAATTCTATCTACAACTCTTAATTTTGCACTTCTTGCCCTTATGTTATTTGCGATTTCTGTATTACTTGGTATTATTGGTTTTTTTGTAATTACTTTTAAAGTAATACTTGATAAGTTATGTTGTGAATTAAGTATTTCAGGATTATTGCGATTAAAATGTTGTATTTCACCTTTTGAGTATTTTTGGAAAATATTTTTAACAATTTTATCTTCTAACGAGTGAAAAGTAATAACACATACCCTACACCCTATTGGTGTTAAAGTTGATGCCACTTCAAGACTGTGTTTTAATTCTTGCAATTCATCATTCACGGCAATTCGTAATGCTTGGAATGTTCGTGTTGCTGGGTGTATTTTATCGTGATAAAAAGGTAGACAGTGTGAAATTAGTTCCGCGAGCTGTATTGTTGTTGTGATTGGCTGTATTTTCCTGTCATTAACAATGGTCTTTGCAATTTTTCTGGCAAATCGTTCATCACCGTAATTAAAAATAATATCTGCTAGCTCACTCTCACTGGCTTTATTAACTATGTCCTCTGCTGATAGATTATTACATCCCATCCGCATATCAAGTTTTCCATCTTTTTGAAAGGAAAAACCACGGTCGGCTTCGTCTATTTGCATAGAAGACACACCAATATCATATAAAATACCATCTAATTTTAGATGATTTGGGTTTTGTATATTAAAGTTATACTTATCAAGTATTTCTTTAAGTTGTGAGAATTTTGTATTTATAAATATGAGATTATTTGGATATTTTTTTTGTAGCTCAATGGCAAATTTTTCATTATTGTCATCTCTATCAATGGCTATAACATTTGCTCCTCCATCCAACAAAGCTTTCGTATGTCCTCCTGCTCCAAAAGTGCAATCTATAAAGATTTTACCTTTTTCTGGCTGTAAAAAGTCTATAACTTCCTTTTTTAGAACAGAAATATGTTTTTCTTCATTACTCATTTTGAGTTAATTTTTAAGAAAATTAACTTGTAGGTATAAACAATAATAACAAAACAGGTAAAAAGAAAAAATAACTTATTTTATAACTGCAAAATCAATCTTATTTTGTAATAATGTTGCATTTTTATAAAAAACAAGATTATATTTTGTTGCTTTTTACAAATTATTTATTGTCTTTTGTGCAAGCTTTATGAAAAGTGATGATAGAGTTAATATTGTTGTATTATCAGCGGGTAAAGGGACACGGATGAAATCAGAATTGCCAAAGGTATTACATAAAATAGGTGGTTTAACATTATTACAACATATTGTTTTGTCAGTTGAAAATCTTAATTGTGATAAAAATATTATTATAACAACATCAAATGATGTTATTGATGAATTTGCTGATTTTTTAAATAAGGATAAAAAACTTCATTATGTCATACAAGAGAAACGATTAGGGACTGGTCATGCTGTTAATTGTGCTATGGAGAGTAAATTTTGGCATAGTGATAGTATGTATACTGGTGTATTTTATGGTGATGTTCCGTTTATAAAACAGGAAACAATCAGTGATATGTTTGAAAGTTTAGGAAAATTTGACCTTATCATTCTTGGCTTTGATGCAAAAGACCAAAGTCAGGCATATGGAAGATTATTTACGGATAAGGAATTGATGGTTGGACAATGTGGTAAGCTATTTGCTATAAAAGAGTTTAGAGAATTACCTCGTGAAAAACCACATCTTTGTAATTCTGGTATTATGGTTGGTAAGACGGAAATTTTTGAAAAACTTTTACCACAAATTAAAAATAACAATAAAGCCAAGGAGTATTACCTTACAGATATTGTTGAATTAGCAAATCAATTTAAATATAAAGTTGGGACTTTGATATGCGATGAATATGAAGTTATAGGGATAAATTCAAGAATCGAGCTTCATAATGCAGAACAAGGATATCAGCAAAAAAAACAAGAATATTTTATGTTAAATGGTGCAACATTATTAAATGCTGAAAGTGTATATTTTTCATATGATACAAAAATTGGCACAGATGTTATTATTGAGCCAAATGTATTTTTTGGATTAGGGGTTGAAATTGGCAATAATTGTAGAATAGGGGCTGGAAGTTATTTAGAAAATATCAAAATTGATAATAATACAAATATAGAACCAAATTCCGTCTTAAAAGGTTTAAAATAAATATTAGTAATGCTTTACGATACACATTGCCACTTGAATTATCATAGTAATGATGAATTAACTGGTATTGCGTTAAGAGCAAAAGAATTTGGATTAACAAGGATAATGCAAGCAGGTGTAAGATTGCAAGAAGTAGAAAGAGATATTGAAATTTGTAATTTGTTCTCAAACGACGATATTAAAATACATTGCTCCGTCGCTGTGCATCCGGAAAATGTTAAACAAGAAGGTATAGTTTCTATTGACGAATTAAAAAAAAATGTAGTTAAGAGTCATCATATACTTGCTATTGGAGAAACTGGGCTTGACACACATATACCTGAAAATGAAGAGTTTTTTGACCATCAAATAAAAAGTTTTGAAAATCATATAGAATGTGCAGTTGAGATGAATTTGCCAATTATAGTGCATTCTCGTGGCGAAAAGGCTGTAAAAAAAGCCGTTGATATGCTGTGTTATTATGCCAAACAAAACAGCATAAATGCTGTTTTACATAGTTATACAGATAGTTATAATAATGCAAAAACAGCACTTGATTGTGGTTTATTTATTTCATTTTCCGGCATTATAACATTTAAAAGTGCAGATGAAGTAAGATATGTTGCAAAAAATGTGCCGTTATCTCAAATGTTGGTAGAGACAGATGCTCCATATCTTGCTCCTGTGCCAATGCGAGGCAAGCAAAATGAAACTGGTTTTGTTAATTATACCGCAAAGTATTTAAGTGATTTTTTAAATATTGATTATGATTTTTTTTGCACACAAACAACGAAAAATGGGTTAAAGCTGTTTAAAGAAAGAGTTTAGTAATTGTTTAATATATGGATAAAAATAAAATATTTTCAATATACAAACAAGCATTTCACAATTTCATTGTTTCGCTATCTTCTATTGTATCAACTGGCTTTTTTGTTGGTAAGATAAAGTATGCATCAGGAACTTTTGGTAGTTTATTGGCTATAATTTTATGTGTTCCATTTTGTAAATTAAATATAGTATTCCAATTTTTGATTGTTTTGTTAATGGCGATATTTGGGACGATATCTACACATATTTATCTTAAAAACCTTGGTGATATGAATAAAGACCCAAAAGAAGTTGTAATTGACGAAATATTGGCAATTTTTATGATGGTGTTTCTTGCCAATTTGATTACAAAAAGTGTGGAATATAAACATCTTGCGGTGATTTTTATATTATTTCGTTTTTTTGATATTTTAAAACCATATCCAATTTGTTGGATTGATAAAAATATACACGGAGCAAAAGGTATAATGTTAGACGATATTTTTGCTGGTTTTGCAGGAATATTATTTTATGCTATAATCTTTTGTTAATTTGCTTGTTGGTTTATTCTCTTATAAGTTTAACTTTGTCCTTGGTTTTGTATTTTTTATAAATATAGTATTTTTTACCATCATGATTGTAATTGCAATATTGTATTGATTTGATATTGTTATTTTCTTTGTTCTCGTTATCAAAACATTGTATTGAATTATTGTTTTTATCCATTAAATAAATATCTTTTACACCAAGATTTTGAGCCCAAACATTTTTAATATATTCGTTATTCATTGGAACAATGGAATAATATTTATCATTTTCAAGAAAGACAATATTTTTAAAGTTTTGATTGTATACAAGAATAACTTTCGATTGAAAAATATAAAACATTACTCCAATGAAAGCGACTATAATACCGATAACTTTAAACAAATAAGACCTCATTAAAAACAACATTATTAACCCAAAAATAATTATTCCAAGTTGCCATAATTGCATTTGTTTTGTTATGAAAAAAGCATTTTCTGTATTCGCTGTATAATCTGTGATTTTACAAATATAATCTGCAAAAAAAGCAGATATTCTATACATTATATCACCAAAGGCTGTACCATTGAATATCATACCAATAAATCCAATTGGCAGGACAATAAATTCTACCATAGGTATCACAGGTATATTTGATAATATACCTATCCATGCATATTGTTTAAAATGGTATATTTCAAAAAACATCGTTGAAATGGTTGCTATTACAGATGAAGACAGAATACCGATGACATATCGTAGATAACGATTTGATATAAAGTGTTTTGAACTTTGATGTAGAAATTCGGCATTATAAACACTTACAAGCCCAAACACAGCCATAAACGACATTTGAAACGATGGAGCTAAAATTTCGTGTGGAGATAAAAGAAGTATCATAAAAAAAGCTAAAAATAGCAAATTTAAAGTTTTTTTTGGTCTATCAGACCACATAGCTATAAAACCAATAATTAACATTATAAAGCTTCTTAAAGCTGATATTGGTATATTCGCAATTTGAAGATATACAAAACAAACAATACCTGCCGGTATTGATGCTAACTTTCTTGTATTGTATTTTAATGCAATTATTGGAAAGAGAGAAAAAAATCTCACAAATATTAAAAACACGAAAGACACAATAACCGACATATGCAGGCCTGATATAGCCAATATATGAGCACATCCAGATTTACGAATATTATTTAATTTGTCTCTTGGGATAAAACTATTATTTCCTGTTAATACATCTATGACGATACCAGACCCAATAGAACCATTGTTTACACCATAAATTCTTGATTGAATATTTCTCCTGATTCTATCCATATCAAAAAACTTGTTTGAATGACTAACGGGTTTTAAATCTTTAATTTTTCCTCTTGCGACAATGCCAAAATATTTTGCATAATTTTCATAACTTTTATCATTTGGAAAAATGTTATATTTAATCGTGCCGATTGATGTTGTAATATTAACTATATCTCCAACGGAAATCTGCATTGGATTATCATAATATTTTAATTTCATTTTTTTGCCACGAAGTATTGTATTTGGCGGATTTAATGCTGTTATCGTTAAATAAGAAACATCATTTGCTAATCTAATGTTCTCAATTTTGGCATTAAAATTCGCCTTACCAGTACCAAAATCAGTTTTATCAATATCAGAGGTAGTAAGAATTTTAAAAAAAGAAACAGCTATACCAAGTAGGAAAAATAAAATTACATTTATGATGATTTTTTTTACATTATTTTTTTTCAAACATATTGATGACAATATGCCAAATAATATAGCAAATAAAAGTAATATAATTTTTTCCAAATTTGCAGTTTGAAATCCTGTTAATATACCTATTGCGAAAATTAAAATGAACCAAAATCTAATATTTGGCATTTCAAGTGATAATTGAGACAATAATATTTTTCTTATCATTAAATGGTAAAAGTTAAAAAAAATAAAATCTATTTCAGCCAAATTAAGCTTTATTGTTGGTATTTTCTATATTTTTTTCATCTACCTTTATACCTAAATCATCAAGTTGTTGCTTACTTACTTCGCTTGGGGCATTCATCAACAAATCTTGTGCCTTTCCATTTAATGGAAAAGCTATAACATCTCTAATATTGTCAGTTTTTAATAACAACATTATCAACCTCTCAATACCAATAGCCATTCCTCCGTGTGGTGGAGCTCCGTAATTAAATGCTTTCCTCATTCCACCAAATTTATTATCTACTACTTCCTTGGAATATCCAGCGATTTTAAATGCCTCATACATCATATCGATACTGGAATTTCTAATTGCTCCACTTGCTAATTCATAGCCATTGCAAACTAAATCATATTGGTTTGCTTCAAGTTTTAGCAACTCATCTTTATCTGCCTTTTCCAATGTTGCAACATCACATTTTGGTTTTGAAAATGGGTTGTGTGAAAAATCAATTTTTTTCTCATCTTCATTCCATTCATAAAATGGAAAATCCACTATCCAACATAACTCATATTTATTTGTATCAATTAAATTCAATCTTGTACCAAGTTCTTTTCTTGCTAAACCAGCAAACTTGTTTGCATTTCCTTCTTTATCACAGGAAAAAAATATTGCATTGATTTCACCATTTTTACCTTCATTGTTAAAGAAAGTTTTGATTTTTTCCAATCTATCTGCTGTCAAAAATTTTGCAACAGGACCTTTTGCTTCACCATTTTCAAAAATGATATAGCCAAGTCCTTTCGCGCCTTGTTTTATTGCAAAATCAACCATTCCATCGTAAAAACTTCTTGATTGATTGCCGATATTATCGACTGGTATTCCTCTTACAACACAACCTTTTTCAATAGCACCTGCAAATGCCTTAAAATCACTACCAACAAAGCATTCTGTCGCGTCAACATTTTCAATGGGTATTCTTAAATCCGGTTTATCACTTCCATATTTTAACATTGCATCTGCAAATTTTATTCTTCTTATTTCACTGCAAATTGTATCATTTTCACCTTTAAATTTATTGAAAATATCTTTTACAACAGGCTCCATTGTTTGGAAAATATCCTCTTGCTCAACGAAAGACATCTCCATATCTAATTGGTAAAATTCACCCGGTGAGCGATCTGCTCTTGGGTCTTCATCTCTAAAACAAGGAGCAATTTGAAAATATTTATCAAAACCTGAAATCATTAAAAGCTGTTTAAATTGTTGTGGTGCTTGAGGTAGAGCATAGAATTGCCCTTTATGTAAACGGCTTGGAACTAAAAAATCTCTTGCACCTTCTGGTGATGATGCTGTTAAAATCGGTGTTTGATATTCATAAAATCCTGCTTCTGCCATTCTTTGACGGATGTATGCAAAAACTTTTGCCCTAAAAATAATAGTTTGATGTAATTTCTCTTTTCTTAAATCAAGAAAACGATATTTCAATCTAACTTCCTCATTGGTGCCATCTTCCTCATTAACCGAAAAAGGCAAAACATCTGCATTTGATAATACTTCAAAACTACTTATTAAAACCTCAATATCACCATTTTTTATTTTATTATTTTTCGTCGCATCACTTCTTTCAACAACTTTGCCTTCAAACCTAACAACACTTTCGTTATGAACTTTTGATAAAATATCTAAATCATTAACCTTACATCTATCATTATCAGCAACCACTTGTATAATTCCATAATTATCTCTAATATCAAGAAATAGCACTCCGCCATGGTCTCTTTTTGTATCAACCCAGCCACTCAAAATAACACTTTCACCAATATTTTTATTTGATAAATCACCACATGTATGTGTTCTGTATTTATTTTTAATCATACGACAAGATTGATAAAATTGTGTTTATATTTTTCAAGTGAATATATTGTCTTTTTTTGTCATTATGCTTGCTGTTATTTTTTAATAAATTGTTTTATCTTTTCTGCTACTTCTTTTGGTTTCTCCATTAAAATAGTATGTGTTGTATTTGGAAAATCTTTTTCTAAAACAAATTCATTCTTAACATTATCTTTGTAAAAATTTACTGCAACCATTGAATATAGTGGAGTTTCTGGCATAATGTATAAAAATGGAACATTTATTTTACTTATTGCAGGTCTTTGGTCTGTTCTAAACAATGAATACCATAAACTCGCCATAGTATAAGCATCACAATCAACACCGCACAATCCTTTCATTACATCATCTGTTTCTTTTGGTGAATTTTTCAATTGCGGTTTCATTAGATGTTTTGTAATATACCAATTTGCATCACCTATATCATTAAATATTCTGTCTAAATCGCACAAAAAGTCTTCGTCAGTCCATTGACCTTGCCCTATACCGCCTTGCCAAACACTATTTCGCATATATGGTGACATATCTACTGCCACAATTTTTTTTAATTTATTACAGCCGTATTGATTAACATAATTGAAAATGGTTGCAGCACCCATAGAATGTCCCACAACAACAACATCTTTCAGTTCTAAATACTCAATTATTTCGTGCATATCTTGTCCAAGTCTATCAATATTCATATGTTTTTGTGTTTTATCGGAAGCCCCGTGTCCTCTTTGGTCATAACAAACAATTTTATAGTCATCTTTGAACTCATCTATAAACTCTTTTATTTTTAGATGCGATGACATTAACTCGTGAGCAAATAGTATTGTTTGTTTTCCAGTTCCTTTTACTTCATAATAAATTTTTACACCATCAGACATTGTTAAGTAAGACATATATGTAAACTACTTGTTTTTATTTTAACAAATTTAAAATCAACATTATTGACAATAATTTTAATTTATAAAACACATATACTGATATGACAAATAATAAAAATATTGATAATTTACAGATAATTGTTACAAATCTCGCCCAACAAGCAGAAGGACATTTTATTCAAGCAAAAATTTTTGAAGCCAAAGGTTTTTCAAAACTTGCAGAGAAATATAAGGAACACACAGAGGAGGAAAGGGAGTATGTTGAAAAATGTATAGATAGAATTATTGATTTGGGTGGTAAGGTAAAGTTGGAAAACAAAACTGGAACAGAGGTTTTTGAGAATCCAGTTGATTTCATTAAGTATGACTTACAAGTATCTATAAATGGGTTAAAGTTATTAAAAGATATGTTAAATGATGCAAAAGATGATTTAACTACATTTGATTTATTAAAAGATTACTACAAAGACGAAGAAGAAGATATGTATTGGGGAGAACAACAACTTGAAACTATAGAGATGATTGGAGAACAAAATTGGTTAATAAAACAGATGTAGTAAAATTTTATTATTTTTCTTATCTTAATTGTGTTATCTTAATATAGATATAGTAATAGATTTTTCTGGACAATAAAATAACAGTCGAAAGTCGAAGTATTTCTTCTGTGTTGTTGAAATTCAACAATTTCCCATAATATTTATTATTTGCAAATTATATCAGAAATATATTTTGAAAAAAATTGATATTTAACCTAATAACCTGCTTATAAGATTTTTTGATAAAATGCCTGTAAAAAACATTAAACATAAATGAAAGATACAACAAATACAAAGTGATGTAAAAAGGTGCAGATTGAACGTATAATATAGAATACTTGGCAACACACAGCAGGAAAAAGATGATATAAGCAAAATTATTGTAGTTTTTTTACAGTCTTTAATTTTTAACATTAAATCGTTATTTTTTTTTAAAAATATTATTGTTATTATTGTTGATAAGATTGAAGATAATGTTGTAGATATTATTACACAATATCTACCAACAATATGAATTAAAATCAAATTAGAAATAATGTTAAAGATTAAGGAAAAAATACTTATTTTTAAAGGTGTAGAAGTATCCTTTCGTGCATAAAATGACACAAAAAAAATTTTTGATAGAATATTAAATGGTATTGTTATTGCATAAATTCTAATCATATTAGAAACAATAATTGTATCGCTCGCGGTAAACATCCCTCTTTCATATATGAGTTGTATAATTGGTGTTGCAAGTGTAATTATTAGCAAAGTTAACGGAATAGAAAAAAACATAGCAATATCAACACTATCTGTTTGTATAGATGCAATCTTGGCATTATCTTTTTCCTTAAAGGCAATACTTAATGCTGGCAATATAGCAATACTCAAGCTATAACCTATTAAACTTAGTGGAAATTGCCCTATTCTATCTGTGTAGTATAAATGCGATATTGCACCTGCAAAAAAACTTGCAAAAATACAATCAACAAAAATATTTATTTGTAAAATACCACTACTAAAAATAGCAGGTATAAGTTTTTTGAGAAAAATTTTTACATCATTGTTTTTCTGTCTGCCATTTTTAATAGAATCTATTTTTTTGCCAAATGTTATAAGTTGTTTCCTTATGCAAGAAATAAATAAAATCACCACCTGTAAAATACCGGCAAATATTATCATCCACACCAAACAGAAGCCGGTATTACTAAATAAATTATTGGTAAAACAAAGACCAAATATCAATACAGCATTAAGAATTATAGATATTGATGCGAATTGCCAAAAACTACCTATACCATTCAACATCGAACCAAATAATGCCGATATACTTATGAAAATAATATAAGGAAATGCTATTCTTGATAAAACTATTGCCATATCAAACCTGTTTTTATCTCTTATAAAACCTGGATTGATAAGACCAATCAATTCCGGCATAAATATTTCTATAAGAATTGTTATTAAAAATAAAAAACAGACTAACAAAAACAATACACGATTTGCAAATATTAAAGCATCATTTTTGTTTTCTTTTATTTTAGTAGAAAAAAAAGGCACAAATACATTGGAAAAAGCACCATCAGCAAACATTCTGCGAAATGTATTTGGCAATCTAAAAGCAATATAAAAAGCCTCTCCAATGATACTACTACCAAGATACTTTGCGAAAAAAATATCTCTCAACACCCCAGTAGCTTTTGACATAAACACACATACAGCTATTACAAGAGCTGAAATGAAATGTTTATTGCCTGAATATTTCATTTTACTTATTTTATTGTTAAACATATAATTTACATTAACACACTTTAATTTTTCTTTTCATCACCTACTACTTGTTGACTTTTTTCTTCACCAATAATATTAATAGAGCCATCAAGTTTTTCCACTTCCTTTATTATTTTTGTTTTTTCAATAACCTTGTTTCCTGAATTGTTTGCAGTATTATTTCCAGCATCTTCACTCACACTTATCTTGTTTTCATCGACATCACTGGAATTAATAATGTCATTTTGATTATTCTGTATGTCATTATTTTGAGTATCTTGTTGTGAATTTGTATTTTGCTCATTATTGTAAGCAAACGGCATAGTTTTAGAAATATCTTTACTTGCACCATTCATTTTGTCTTCGCTGTATTCACTTATCTCTTCCACATTGTTCTGGTTATTTTGTATCTCATTGTTATTTTTATCTTGTTCCGGTGGCAACTCAAGACCTTGTTTAACCTCATTTACAACATGATTAACAGCATCAGTAGTTTTATCTGCGATATTTTTGAAAAATTGTTTTGTTTTACCTAATAATGAATTATCGTCATTTTGTTCGCCAACTTCATCGTTGCGAGCCACAGAGCTTGTATTATTTGACATACCAGTGATATTTCCAATATTGTTTGGAATGTTATTGCCCTGCTGTATTAAATTATTTAATTTTCCATTGTTTGAAGTTCTATTAACCTGTTGTAGCGGTGTATTACTTAGTAAACCATTACCACGATTTACAGATTTTTTATTGTTTATATCTTTATTTGATGGCTTGTTTATTTTATCGTAAATGAATTTACCAAGCTTATATGTTGCTGTTACAACTTTTGCCGTCCCCTGAGCTGCACCTTTAAATAGTTTCCATCCAGCTTTTCCTGATGTTGCATATGCATTCATAACACCTTCATTAAGTGCATCAAAGCCTGCCGATGTGTCTGGTTTTTTAACGAAAGAATATAATTTATTTTCCATTTCGTTTGAAATAAGTGCTGTGACGAAAAACACAGCTATACCAATTAACAATCTTAATACCAAAAATCCCATCATCGTCCATTGGGCTTTCACAGAACCATCATTATCACTGGACCATATAAGTGTAAATGCAGATCCAATGGACTTCCAAAAATGAAATTCCGTTGTTAATCGTTTTGTTAAACATGCAATTGGAGCTTCTTTTTCATGTCCTTTGTAGCATTCAGTGCTTACACCATTATTATCAAACATTGTCATCTCAATATATTTATCACTATCACCAAACATCACCCAGTCTAATATAAACATAAATAGTGATAACGATACAAATGGAACACAGCAACCAAGAAGATTGGATTTTAAAGTCTCGACCCAAGTATCTTGTGCTTTTTTCTTAGTAACATCAAATAAAAATAATATAAATATAATTGGAGACAGATAAATGATTATGACCATATTAACAACACAAATGCAATACTGCTGTGTAGCTCTGGCCAGCAACAAAAATATTGTAATCGCAACCATAATAAAAAATATAAATGCCAACAAGCCAAACGGAAAAACCATTACAATCAATTTCGCTATTTGCCATATCCCAGTTAATGCAGATGATAGTCCTTCTTCACCATTTTCAGATTTAATTGCATTTACAAAATTACTACCATCATCGGAAAAACCATTGCCAGATATATCAAAAGTAAGATACATCAAGGCTGTGCAGTCTATATAATCCCAAAAACTCAAATGTTCGTAGTTTCTTGATAAATTACCATACTCACTTTTTATAACAGGATATTTTGCAGTTTTATTAGCTGCCACTACTTTACTACTAAGATAAGTTGCATAATTTCTTCTTGTCTTTCCTGCGTCACTCATATTATTTTCTGTAAAGTCTATTTCTTTTGCAATTCCATATTGATCTATCTCAGCTACAGCTGTCGGAATGACTACATTTAAAATTTCATTTTTTACTTCATTCGGGATGGAACCAATAACTTCACCAGAACTTGTGTGTGGCAGTTCGCGGTACTTAGGGGATAAATTAGCAAAAACCATCTTTTCATCATCAGTATTCTCTATAATGCCAAGTGCTATCAGTTTACTTAATCTAAAACCTGTATCCATTTCATAGCCAGATGGACATGTATAAACATACTTATCCATAGAATAAGAATATTTTTTTACAGGCAGTGTTGTTGGTGTTAGTATACTATTCTCATCACTCCCACTTGGATGGCATAATGGTTTCATATCACTATCAATCCATTTACTATGTAATACATCATATTCTTGATAAATATTGTATATTCTTTCAAAATTTGGCCTTTGTATAAAAGCATCTTTTTTTTCTTTACAATATGCATTTTGACAGATATTTTTATAAATTTTACCATCATAAACAAGATTTTTAGAACACACAATCTCAAGCTCAACAGGTTGTCCTGATGTGTCAATTGTATATCCATCGCAAGAAAGTTTGTAATATTTGCATTGTGCTTTAATACATTTTGTCGAATCAGTTGCACTATACTGTAAACATTCAACATGTGTGATGCTTTCCGTTCTATGCGGACAATTCATAACTCCATTAACGATACCACCTTTCTTTTCGCCTACATTTCCATCATCAATAACATCAATGCCATCAGTACCAAGTGCAGTGTTTAATATTTGTTTTGCAGGATATGAAACTCTATTGCCGAAATCACACTTTTTAGTCATAGTGTTGCCCTGCTCGGCTCTAAAAGAAGTAAACAACCTGCTAACACCAATAACAGTTCCCTGTGAAATTCTTAACACCGTTTCAAATAATAAATTCTTCAAATTATCATTAAACACGACAAAACAGACTAACAAAAATGGAATAACTTGTTTGATTATTTGGTCTGCTTTTAACTTAATATTTCCATTTATAGCCTTCCAACCTAAAAAAACCATCCATATCAATACAAAAAAAATAGCAATAACTTTAACATTATTTCTAAATATATCAAATAAGCTATACATTGGCACCTTTTTTTTTACTAAAATATCATTATATACATCGCTTGATACCTTATTGGTAAATTCTTGTTTTACTTGTACATCGTTCAAAAATTTCTTAATACCATCTTGCAGTTTAAAAATATCTTCATTTGTTAGTAATTTTGCATAATCTAATGCATCCATTTCTAAGTCTGTTGAATCAGATAAAATGTCTTTCGGTAAGTAAAAATATGACGATGTTGATGTTGATGTTGTACCGGAAGAAACAGATTGTGTATCAAGTATCTTATATTTTGTAGTAACATTATTCACTGGTCTTGAAAAAGTTCGTCCTTCTATGGTACCAAGTTGGTCGCTTTTGCACACATCTTCGAGTTTTAAATTTAATCCTAAATTACTATCTTGATAAATACAACAATAAACATTTGGATGAACATTTGCCGTGGTTTTTCCGTCAATAATACCGGTGAAATATTTTTTATAAAAACTTGTCGTGCTGATTTCATTTTGATAATCATAATCATTGATATATCCGTTAACACTACAATCATATTCTATATTCGTGGCATTATTTTTTCCATATAATAGATTTTCTATTGCTATAATAATTTGTTTTTTTTCATTATCAGAAAATGATGGTTGTATATTGTTTGTAATTGTTGCAAGTGTTCTTGAGCCAATAATTGTATTCACAGCTTTAATTTGTTGCTTTGCATATTCAATTTCTTTATTATAATATGAAGATATATCTGCAACTTTCGTTTTTGTAAACCTTACAGCATTAAATATTGGTTTTTCAAAAATATTTCTCGCGGTTCCTTCTATACACTGCACAATTGGGCCTGTTATGGCAACCGGTGCTTTCGCATACCCAACCATATCATAACAAGCAGGATCAATTAAATCAGACATCTCGTTTGATTGTTCGAATAAATCTTTATAGCGAATTATTCTGCAATGTTTTGCATATTTTTTTTTAAAATCCTCCACATCATCATCATCGAGATTTAAAACAAGTTCTCCATTTACCATTTGATAACTACCATCTTCGTTTTCTTTATATCCGGGGTGTTTAAATTTCCCACTCTGTATATTGTATATACAAGGGCAAGCATCTATTACAGAAGCACATAAAACATATGCATAACCGGAAGCATTAGTGATATAGACACCACCAAATTCTGTGCCACTTTTATAAAATTTATATGTTTTTTTTTCGCCGTCATAAATACATAGCTTATCGTAAGACTTAACTATATTATCAACATTAACAACATTTCCAGATAATTTTAATAATTTAGCAATTTGTTTATCTGTATAAGGTAATGGATGTTGCCCGTCTTCATCATAACAAACATGGTATCTGCCAGCTTTTTCCTTTGCTGTTTTAGACCTTGCCCAAGCATAGCAAAATGCTCCTATATTTCCAGCTAAATTTCCAGCTATAAATCCAAGAGGACCACCTAATAATGCTCCTATACCTGCCGATATTGTCATAAGAGAACCTGCAGCAGAACAAGCATCTTTGACTGGGTTGTTAGCCTGAAACACAGATGTGATTGTTGAGATTACTCCGATATCCGACCATTCATCACAACCCAATAAATGTCTCGCAGCTAATTCAGCTGACCCATCACCTGCAAGAACATCCACAGCCTTTGTTGCGAATTCAATAATACCTTCTGATTTAGCCGTGTGTATAGAAAATACATTTGTGCAAAATAAACATAATGTTATAAAGAACGGCAATCTCTTCACAAATTAACATAATTTTAATTACTTGTTAAAATCAAGATGTTATCTTGTAAAAATCACAATGTTTTTCTGTAGCATAAAACGATAAATAATCAAATATCACATATAGAAATTTTATTTGTATTATATATTTATTAGCTACTTCTATCATTTTGGATACTTTTTTTATGTAAAATATTGATTAATTCACTTTTGTTATTTTTTTTGCCATTGTTGGTGTTTATTGCATTGATATAAATAGAATTTTGTGATAAAATTAGTATACTTCTATCACTGCAATTTAGCATACTAAAATACCGCAACGACTATTACAAATATGAATATTTTTTAGCAAATTCTTATTTTCCACAGCTTCTACTTCCGTGTTAACTTAAACTTCCAATATATTTCCGCATAAGAAACAATTCCTTCAACAACTGCTAATCATATGTATTTTTTGTTATTTTGATCATCATTAATGCCTCCAATCAATATATGTAGATTATTCCTATCTATTGTGTTACAAAATCATTCTATTTGTTGCATCTTTTTTTGCTTTCTTTAATTGTATTACATACTTTTTTAAAAAAAAATCATCATAACTTGTATTAGTAAATCTTTTACATTTTCGCAATGTTGTCTTATTGATTTTATGTGATATGTTTTTAATATAAAATATTGTATCATATTTTCTCAATATAGAGGAAATAGATATTAAAGTTATGACAAGAAATATAATAATAAGTATTATGTTGTTAATTTTAATGGCTTGTCAACCGAATAGAAAAGAAATAAACATCGTTAAAACCACTAATAAACAAATAAATACGAAAGTTGTAAGCACAAAAAAGCATATTTTCAAACCAGTAAAGAATGACAACATCATACAAATAGATAATGATATAGAAACTTACTCACTTGATAAACAAAACAGGCTTGGATATAAAGTTGTCGTAAATAAAGATATATGTAAAATTGTATTCTCTATTGAATATTTCTTACAGCAAAAATCAAAACAAAATAGAAAATTGGATTTACAAGAGATAAAATTAAATATTGGATTTTATTTTTAATACATAACATTCTACATATTGCAGTCTAATTATTTTTGATAAACCCAACACGACTTATCCAAAAGTATCATTCATCTAATGCCTGATTGTCTTGTGAAATTTGACTATCAATGTTTGATACAGCAACTTTTCTTTCATCAATACTCCCATTATTGTTAATAAATACATTTTTTATATTCTCGTCAACAATTGTTATTTTGTTATTTAACAACAAATCTTCCATTGTATCAAGATACATCCTTTTTCTCGTAATAAATGGTGCATTTTTATATTGTTCGTAGACTTGATTAAACCTACTTGCATCACCATTTGCTTTATTTACAACAGCAATAGCATATCCGTTTGCATCTTCTATTATTTTCCCGGCCTCACCTCTAACTTTTGGCAAAATGTCATTTTTATATTTATAAGCACTATTTATCTCGCTTTCCTTATCAACACGAGCCGTCTGCACATCACGGAAAGAATCTATCACTTGTAATGGCGGGTCAATCTTTAACATTTGAACTACTAAAACATTTACACCTATGTTATAACTATCCAACATTTGTTGTAATAATTGCTTTGTTTCTTTTTCAATATCACCTCTTTCGGATGTCAATATTGATGCCAATTTTCTTTTACTAATAACCTCTCTAACAGCACTCTGTGTTGCATCGTAAATCGTCTGTTGTTTATCCCTAACATTAAAAACAAACTTTTTCAAATCATCTATCTTCCATTGAACATTCAATTCAAGATTAACAATATTCTCATCGCCAGTCAAAGCCCATCCTTCACCAAGCTTTGCATTACCGTTTGCATTATCATCACCACCTATTCTTATTACACGAACTCTTGTTGTTGCTTCCTTTACCACATTTTCAATTGGATATGGCAAATGATAATGTAGACCAGAATTTTCATCACGAACATATTTTCCAAACCTCATCACAACGGCTCTTTCCTCCTGTTCTACTGTATAAAATCCACTTAAACACCAGAAGAATAATATAGCAACAGTAACTGATAAAAACAAAGAAAAATTACTTCTTGGCAATTGAAAACCAAAAATCGAGTTAACATCTCCTCGTTTATTAAAATTATTGTCTTCTTTTGCATTATTTTGGTTTAAATCATTCTTATGATTTGAAAAAAATGAAAAAAAACCACCAAAATTAAAGTTTTGTTTTGCTTTATTTGAAAAAGAATTATCGTCCACAACTGCTTTTCTCTTTGCAGAAGTAGACGACTTTTTCTTACCAACACTTTCCTTACCGCCATTATCAGCATCACCGAGATCATCCCAAGGATTTGACATAAGCGATAAGACAAAGCACTATTTAATAATTTTAGACACAACACCAGAAGCAACTGTTCTGCCACCTTCACGGATAGCAAAACGAAGACCTTGCTCCATTGCAATGTGTGAAATCAACTTAACTTTTAATGTTAAATTATCACCAGGCATTGCCATTTCTTTACCACCAAGCAATTCTATTTCACCTGTGACATCGGTTGTTCTAAAATAGAATTGTGGTCTATATTTTGAGAAGAATGGGCTATGTCTTCCACCTTCTTCTTGCTTTAAAACATAAACCTCTGCCTCAAACTCTGTGTGTGGAGTAACAGAACCTGGTTTGGCAATAACCATACCTCTTTCGACGTCCTTTTTATCAACACCACGTAGTAATAAACCGGCATTATCACCTGCTTGTCCTTCTTCCAAAGACTTACGGAACATTTCAATACCAGTGACAACTGACTTCATGCTTTCTTCACGAATACCAACGATTTCAACTTCTTCATTCAATTTAACAACACCTCTTTCGATACGACCTGTTGCAACAGTTCCACGACCTGAAATTGTAAAGACATCTTCAACGGCCATCAAGAATGGTTTATCAACATCACGAGTTGGAGTTGGGATGTATTTATCAACAGCATCCATTAAGTCTAATATTGCTTGTTTTGCACTTGGATCACCTTCTAATGCTTTTAAAGCGGAACCTTTAATGATAGGAGCATTAGCACCATCAAATCCATACTTTGTTAAAAGGTCACGGATTTCTTCCTCAACAAGCATAATCATCTCTTCGTCATCAACCATATCTGCTTTGTTTAAGAAAACAACGATATATGGAACACCAACCTGACGAGCTAACAAAATGTGTTCTCTTGTTTGTGGCATAGGTCCGTCTGGAGCAGAAACAACCAAAATTGCACCATCCATTTGAGCCGCACCTGTAATCATATTTTTAACATAGTCAGCATGTCCTGGGCAGTCAACATGGGCATAGTGTCTATTTTCAGTCTCATATTCAACATGTGCTGTATTGATGGTTATACCACGAGCTTTTTCTTCTGGAGCTCCATCAATTTGGTCATAAGCTTTTTTTTCAGCCATTCCCTTTTCAGCCAAAACAGCAGTAATTGCAGCTGTCGTTGTTGTTTTACCGTGGTCAACATGGCCTATTGTACCAATATTGACATGTGGTTTACTTCTATTAAATGCTTCCTTTGCCATATAAAAATAAAATTAAAAAAACAATATAGTGAATTTACTTGTTAAATTGAAAAATAATTTGCAAGCTTTTTTATAAATGACTTTTTTACTTTTTTTATCTTCATAATATTTTTCATAAATATTTGTTTTTTTTTTTTTTTTGTATACCAAATAGTATGGAAAGAGAAAATGATACCGAAGAAGACATTTTAAAAAACACTAAAATCAAAGTGACAAGAAACTTTAAAGAAGAAGAAATATCTATCGCAGAAGTAATCAATATAATATGTGAACAATTTAAACAACAAGTCAATAATAACAACCAAATCAATGCTCTAAAAACATTGTTCAAGAAAGATATTGAAAATTTAAAGGAACAGAACGACAAAACTATGTTAGACATTATAACAACAAAAATAACTAATAAACTTAATAAGACCTTTAAACAATTCATCCAATATATCAAAAAAATAGGAGTGGAATTGAGTTGTTGTCGTATTTATATCTCACAAAACGAAATCTCGTTAAGGCAGGATGTTGGCACTTTTGGTGAAAAAGAAGTAACATTATTACATATAAAAGCTGAGCAAGAAGACAATGGTTATACAATCTCCTTTCCACCTGATACACCTTTTTTTTCTAAATACTTTAACGATTGTAATCACAACGAAGTAAGCGGTGTTGTGATGGAAAAAAGCATTTGCACAGATATAACAAATAAAACAAGTGAAAAAATATCGTCAACACTTGACGATCTGGGACAATATCACAAAATAGAATTCACATTCAACAAACAAGAACAAAACAACAATATAAACAATGTTTTAGTTATGTGTAGTAAAGAAAAACATACGACAGCTCAACAATATAACATATCTTTCAAAGAAGATGGTGATGTGGACAAAATAACAATAGAAGGTCAAGGAGTGCAAGAGAATGAATGCAAAAACTTCTTAAAAAAAATGTTATCCAAGCAAGACGATGAAATAAACAAAAATTTAATAGAAAATATAGAATGCGAACTTGACAGAGAACAGAAAAAAGTTTTTGATAAAATAAAAGCACATCTTGGTGTTGTAAAAGAAAAAGAAAAGGAAGAAAAAAATAAAGAGGAAGAAAAAGAAGAGAAGAAAGAAGATTTAAATAACAGTAAAGACACAAACATTAATAATAACGACAAAGATAGTATAGAAAGTAAATCATCATCAAGCCATGATTTAGATAATAGTGATAAAGAGAAAGACAGCGAATATAGATCAGTAGAAGGAATAAAAAACAATCAAACTACCTACAATCTTGGTTGTATACAAAATAAGTGGATTGGAACACCCGTTAATGGAGATCAAAATACATTTCATTGTTTTTGCTTTGATATTTAGTATTGATAATTGACAATTTAAAGAAAAATAGTATTATCTTTTCGATGATGATTGGTAGAATTAAACAAACAATAATGAAATTATTGAGTATATGTTTGTTTTTTACATTGTGTAGTTATACCATAAATGCTATACAAACGGAACAATCGCCAAATGATACTAAACAAGCAGTAGAAAATGAGTTAGATAGTATCGCCAATACAAATATTGATGATATAGAAAATCAATTAAGACAAAAGCTAATCCAACAGCTTAAAGAGAAGGAAAGTAGTATTGATAATAATTCAATAGCTCATGATAACGATAACAATATTAACAAAAACAAACAAAATAACAACGACATAAAAGATGAAGCATTGCTTGCATCCGTCATAGATTTAAACAAATCATCGTTAAATATAGACGAACAGAAACTTGATAATGCAATAAAACAAGCTGAAAAAGAAGGTAAAACCACAACAATCGAAACAAATAATAGTATTGTTAAAACTGCTATAATTGATGATGAAAAATCTATTGTAAAAACAACAAATGAAAAAACAAATGAAAATATAAAACAAAATAACAACAGCAATGATATTAAAAATATAGAAAATAAAACGATAGATACAAAAACAACAACAATAACAAACAATGATAATCAAAAAGTTGTGGAAACGAAAACCAACAAAATAGAAAAAAACACATTAGAAGATAAACAAACAAAAGATGATACAAAAGAAATCGAGCAAAAAACAGGATTTTTTAGTAATTTATTTAAAGCTGATGACAAAAACACAAAAAAAGATGACAATAAAACACAAAATGACAATAAAACATCAAATAAACAATCTTGCAGTAATGGAGAAAATATATGTATAAATGCTATGAATGGTATTGTTACACAAAACACCGAACAAATAAAAGACCATATGAATATTAAAATAAACGATGGAACAAAAGATATTTATATCAATATTATGACTTCTGGCAATGGGAATAAGAACACAAATAAACAAAAAACAAAAAATACAAAAAAAACAGCAAAAGCAAAAAGTAGAAAAATGACTTCTACAAAAAAACAATCCAACAAAGATAAATATGTTGGAGACATTAAAAACACCACAACAAAGACATTTAACATTAAAGATAAGCAACCGGAGGTCAACAACAATAGCAGAAACATTTACATATTAAACACAATAATAGGCATAGACGAAAATGATGTCATTACCGAAGATACACTTGATAAAGTGCAAATTGACCAAGATAGCTTGGTTCAACTAATGGAAATGCCTGATGTTAGTAAAAAAACAGCGGAAGTAATTGGTAATCCAATCGTGGAAAATAAAACAGAACCTGCTTATAAAGATAATTATATCGCTTCTGCTATCTATAAAGACAGAGATGTTAATAATTACAGATTAAAATACGGCGAGGTAGCTTTTGTAGATAGCTATGTTGGCGATTAAGACTCAAACTAACATAAATTACGACAAAGTTGCATTTAAAAAAATATAATAAGTTTATTGTTGTGTGAGTATATTTATTTCTCCGCAAGATTATACAATTTCAGCAAATGAATGTATTAAAATCACACACACAATATGCGGGTGCAATTACTCATTTTGGTGTAAAAAAGAAAAAGAAAATCAAGCAAGAGAGTTGCTTGATAAAATATCAATCCTAACAGAAAAAAGCCAAAAAAAACATCAAAATATTCCTGCTGATAAACTATTGGTCATCACGATGACAGAATACTTGGCAAAACTTGAAGATGAAAAACTTGCAAAATGGCAAGATGACACAACACCAGCCAAACAAAATCAAGAGAACACAGAAATAATGTCTCAATATAATCAAATCAAACAAGAATTGGAACAAAACAAAGCACTTTTAAAAAAAGAACAAAATAAAAATATACAAATACAAAAAAAGCATCAAGAAACTTTGTTAAAATTAAAAACTATTCTTGATAGTGTGAAAGATAAACTAATTCAAAATGACAACACCTCAAACGAAGAAACAAACGAAAATAACACAGCAACTATCAATAAATAGATTATTTAACTAAACTTAAATAAAATTTATGACCCTCTATTTCAAATTCTTTACCATCATCGGCATTTATGCTTTTTACAACAATGTCATTTGACAATGTTTGTTCTTTAATAAAGTTGCCCCAAACTTTTAATATTTCATTAAAAACCTCATCATTCGTGTATATGTTGGTTGTTATTCTGTCTGCAATTTCAAAACCATTGTCTTTTCTTGTTTGTTGAATGAGCCTAATTAAGTCCCTTGATAAACCTTCCAAAACAAGCTCGTTGGTTGTATTCAAATCAATCATAACTAAAACATTATGATTACTGCATAACATAGCTTTTGACCCATCCTTTGGTTTATAAATAACACTAAACAATGTATTATCAAGTGTAAAACCGGCAATCTTTAATGTATTATTTTCTATCTGCCAATCACCATTTTTTTGTGCTTGCAAAATGTCTTTTAAGCTGGCTCCAAACTTTTTACCACATTCTTTCATATTGATAACCACCTCCATTGTGGCTATATCCTCTATGTTATCATTATACATCACGATTTCCTTAACATTTACCTCGTTTTGAATGATTGACAAATACTCTTTATTAAGTTCACAATCACCACAAATTGTCATTTTCAACAAAGGCATACGAACTCTAATATTTGCCTCTTTTCTTAAAGAAAAAACAGCATTACAAATGTCCCTCACTAAATCCATTTGTGCGACAATATCGTCGTCTACTTGTATATGTTTTAAGACTGGAAAATCTTCCAAGTGAACTGAATGCATACAATGATTAACCGAAAATAACGAATAATAAAAAGCAAATGTTTATTTTCATTCCACAACTCCGCACAAACCATCATCACTTGCAAGCTTTACGGCTTTTCAACATCGTTTAGTGGTTGTTCTTGTTTTTTATTTATAACACCGCCACTCTTTTGTTCGCCTCCAATATTTATTGAAGTTTTATCTATCAATCTGTCAAAAAATCTGCTTTTAACTTTCTTTGGTGCAAAAAATGGAATGGCAATCGTTTTTAAAAGTTGTTTCTTCGTGTCATCGTCAGCAGTTAAGGCGATATAGTTTCTTACTTGCTCAACTTTTCCAATCAATCTCAACCTTTCAAATGCAAGTTGTAAAAACTTAAAGCCTAAAATTGTTAAAATAATAATTGGTGCTCGTTTTAACACTTCATAAAAGAATGTGTATTTATTGAAAGTTTCGTGTAGTGGGTCTAAAAATGAAAGAAGGTAAACAAAACTCATTTTATCAAAATTTTTAGGTAAAAAAACACACAAACCCAATGCAAATGCAACCAAAAGTAAACCTATACCACCTGTTATCCCAATAAACCATCGATCCTGTTTCATTACAACCACTTGTTTCTTTTCAAGATTGTAAATTCTATCTTGTTCTTCAATTTGGTTCATTCTTGTTTGTGAGCTACCTATGGTTTCCAGTGTTAACTGTCCGTACTTATTAAATTTGATTGTTTCACCACCTTTGAAATTAAGTTTATATTTTTTATCGTTATAATAAAAAGTTTCATATTCAATACCTGGTTTTTTACTCCATTCATTAGAAAGTTGTATCTCTTTTATTAAACCACTCTTTATTGACCATTTTATATGTTTTAGGTAAAAACAATAGTTTATATCACGAATTTTAAAGTTTATTTGCTCTGCATTAGAACCGTCTATGAAATAAACACAAACATCGTCATTTATATGATTAAATTCTACTTTTTCCACTTTTTTTACTACATTTAAAACACCACCAACCTTAAACGATACTTCATCATCACACAAATAACCCATGTCAACTTTATTGACAATATATGTTCGATGGTCTACAGATATTCCTGCAACTTTCACGTTTGTATTTGGAATATCACCGATATTAAATGAGATTTCTTGCCGTTCTTTATCAAAATAAAGGTAATAATCGCTGTCAATATATTTACTACTGCCGTCCATACTATATGAATAGTGGATTGTTATTTGTTCTATTTTTACATTTTCATTTAGCACACCGCCAATCTCAAATGAAATAGTACTTTCAGCAGAACAAGTTAACACTTCATGCTCTCTATATCCATCATTACAATATTTATCTATGTATAAAACATTCTCAATATCACCAATCTTGAATGATATTTTTTGAGGTGTGTTAAAATGGTAGGCATAATCATATTCTTTGTATTGATCGCTCGTAAACTCATACTTTTTCCCTTGTATGGTAAATGTAATTTTTTCTTCCTTTTTCCCTTCTTCACTCATAACACAACCTCAAAATCACTAACTTCTTCAACATTCTCCACACTCAACATTGCTTTGATGTCATCTTCAATTGATGATGGCATTTCTTTAACAGCAAGTTTTTTGATTGGAGCTTTGATTGAAACCTTCAAATCGGCTTTCTTTTGGCGAACAAAGTTTATAATGTCAAGACCAATTTTCATATCTTCCACAGCCTGTTTATCTGCAAAATCAATAGCAAAAAGCTCTGCAAAACTGCCACACTTGTGAACTTCCTTGTTGAAAATCTCACGATAAACCGCACTTGTTAGATGTGAAACATAAGGAGCAAACAACAACAAAAATGCCTCCGTCATCACTCGCAAGGTAGCCAATGCGGACAAATCATCGGCATAAGCCCTACCCTTTACAATTTCAAGGTAGTTATCGCAATATTCATCCCAGAAAAGCCTTTCAACCGCATTTTTAGCAACCGAATATTCAAACTCGTTGAAAGCTTTTTGATATTGCTTAATCACATCAACGAGACGACTTACAATCCATTTATCTGCAGTTTTATCAATCAACTTTACACATTCAGCAAGCGATTTTTCTTGCAAGTTTTGTCGCTCAAAGTGCATAGTTGCAAACTTTGTTGCATTTAACAACTTATTAACCAATTTTTTACCATCTAAAAACTTTGTTTCATTAAAAGCCGTGTCAACACCTAAACTGCAACTGCCAGCCCAATACCGCACAATGTCGCTCCCTTTTTCCTGTATCAAACTCGTTGGAGTAATAACATTTCCAGCACTTTTTGACATTTTTGCTCCGTCTTTTGCCAAACACCAGCCTGAAAGCATTACATCTTTCCAAGGGATGAGTTTTTCAATTATAAACTTTTCTCCTAAATCTTTTTCCAGCCAATCTGCAATTCTATCGCGATTTCTCGCCCGCTCTTCAAGTAAATTATTATCAATTAAAGCCATTAAATATGTCTTCAACATTGTGCTAAAAGTCCAAGTTCTAATAATCTCGTGTGCTTGCGGACGAAGTGCGGTTGTGTTTTTCAACCTGCCGTCATACTCGCCTTTGCTCCGCTCCAATCGCTCGCTCTCCCTACAAACATAAGGGCTTGACGAACTTGCGAACCAAGTGTCAAAAACTTGTTGCAAGTCGCCGTTATCAGGTATTTCAATTCCAAAAAAGCGGTCTCTGGAAATGCACCAATCTTGATTTAGACCTTCAATCCACTGAATAAGGCGATTTTTCAAATGTGCTGGATGAAAATTGACATATTTTGCCAAAACCAGCAAATCTTCTTTGAAATCAAGTGTTTTTACATAAAGTTGCGTGCTTTCAATGATCTCCACCGGCTCTTTCGACCTCTCACCAACCTTAACCATATGTTTAATTGGTTTTATTTCTTTTATTTTTTCTGGTGTATTTTGTTGTATAAAATCTATAATTTGTTTTCTCGCCTCTATGGCCTTTGGATATTGCCACTTTTCATTTTGTTTATAGCTGAAATAATACTCCAAAACAAACTTTCTCTCATCATTAACAACATTACTTGACTTTATATTGAAACCTATTTCGCTGTTAAACCTTCCTTCTTTGTCGACGATAATTCTACTTGATATGCCACTATTATTTTTGATAAAGAATGAGTTTTGATGTTTTCTCACCCACTCCACATCTTGCCAATCTCCATAGGTGCAACACATCACGAGACCGGTTCCTTTGTCAATTCGCACTGCTTCATCTGGCAAACAAGGCACTTTATCCATTATGTTTGAAAATCTCGCACACTTGCCTTTGAGATGTGTAAATCTGCTGTCTTCTGGATTGTAAAATACCGCTACGCAAGCTGGTAAAAGTTCCGGTCTTGTCGTCATTATTACCGCCTGTTCCGTTGGTGTCTCACTATCTTTTGTATCAAAAATATCCCAAATTAAATAATGCTCGGCACCGGCAACTTCTTTGTCTTCAATAATTGATTGAGCTAATGCAGTTTGGTCTACAACATCCCAATAAACTGCACCATTTCGTTGCTCTATAAGCCCTGCTTTTTTGAGTTTATTATATGTTTCAACGGCTAAATCGTTTGTGCTTTTTGAAATGGTTTGATATTTCTGCCTCCAATCGTAAGAAATGCCAAGTGTTTTGAATAGTTTTTCAAATTCTTTTTCTGCATTTTCAACAACACCATAGCATAAATCAATAAACTCCTTCTTTCTTCCTTGTTTATTCATCCAAGCACCTTTGACATTGTGTGTTTTTTCAACAAGTCGTTCGGTTGGAAGCCCATTGTCATCAAATCCTATTGGATAAAACACATTCTTTCCGCACATTCTTTGGTATCTTGCTACAAAGTCAGTTTGGCAATATGAAAATACGTGTCCCATATGTAAAACCCCGCTCACGGTTGGCGGTGGTGTATCTATTACAAAATCCAAATCTTGTGGTTTACTTTTATCCCAGTAATATAAATCACAATTAAACCACTTATCTTGTTCTTTTTTTTCATCCTCTTGTGGATTATACTTTATCTCTATCTTCATAACAAAATGAAACATTAATGCTATGTTTTATTTTCAATATTTATTTGTTTTTTACATATATTAATAGTTGCATGTCAATTACGGCATAACATTAGTTATGTATTGTTATGGATGGAATTTACTTTTTTATAACAATTAGTATCATTTATCTTCCTTAAAACACCTTTTTATGTCTTATCGCTAATCACATCATTTCCTATTTATCACTTGTTATCCACAAAGATTACAACAATCCAACCAGCTCAAATTACAGCCACAAACATCATTTAATTGATATGGATTGTTTTCTAAAAATCTCCGTTAATATTACTAAAGCTTGTATCATTTATATTTTTATCACACTCTTTTTTTTGGTACAAAAGGTTGATGTATTTTATTACAAATTGTCATTTTTTCCTAAACTTGTTTGTATCTATAATCAACCGTCGGCTATCATCTTTCCAAGATCTCTGACAATTTAATTATTGGAAGTTTTTGTTTATTTGATTAAGTAAATCTTCTATAAGACTACAACAAACAGTAGAAAAATTCATTTGTATACAAAAGTTTTTAATATCAAAGTCCGATTATGTTTCTTTTGCAACATTATTGCAAAATCTCCATAAAAATAAAAATCTTTATCAATCTGTCACTAATAATTATGAAATTGGTTGTATGAGAAATGTGATGCACTATGTATACTTGTAGTAATATTTTTGTTTATTATTAAAAGCAAACATTTTTATTGTAAATATGCTATGATTAAATAAACTCTTAATTTTAACTATAACAATAGCAAGTGATAACTTATATTGATAAATATATTTAACAAAACAATCAGCCATACATTAGTAATCATCAATACAATAATTTAATTCATTTATCAAGTGTTTGTTTTATCATAGCATGTAAATATAATTACAATAATTGCAACATTCATCTCTGTCATTAACAAAATCTGTGTTTACTTTTTTTTCAAACCTTTGTTGTCGTTGTTTATGCCTTTTGATAAATTTTTTCCATCAACAGGTTGATTGTTTATTCTTGGAATATTGAAATTGTTAACGAAATCCAAGACTTTCTTGTCGCATAAATTATAACAATATTTTATATCATCCGGTACAGAATATCTAAATATTACTTCATAAGTATTATCATTATCAATTTTCTGGGCGAGATAAGCATCATCATCACAGTGCTTGGCTAACATATAACCATTTTCATATATTGTATAATCAAAACCACAGGTATCTTTAAATTTTTTACCACCAATATTTAAGTTTAAAATACCAGCATTTATGTATTTGTTATCAATATCATCTTTGCTGATATTATCATCCATACAATATAAACTAAAATTAACACCGGAAGCTTTCTTTTTGTTGTAAAAAATTGTATCATCTATTTTACTTATATACATACATCCGTGTTTTGGAAAAAAAACTTCTCGTTCGTTATATTTAACATCAGGAATTTGTTTTTCATAGTCTTGATCACGACAATTAATATTAATCCATGTAATTTGATTATCTTGTATTTCAATATCACATTTGTCAACTCCATTAATTTCCAATTTATTACCATTAATATTGCAAGAAAAATCTGGACATTTTTCGTTATCATATTCAGAACACAAGCGCCCTCGAGTCATTTGTCCAGTTGCAGAATCTACATGAATTGCATCAGTTAAAAATAATGTCTGACCGTCAATTTGTGTTTCAACGATATTATTGGTGATAAAATGAATGTATGTTTTATCGTTACTGCCTGTATTGGTCTGTCTAATGAAATAAATTGAAGAATTATCTGTCTTTATGTTTTTATCACCAATAGTTACCATATGATCATGGCTTTCACACCTTATCTGATCTAAATCATTTTCTATATTAAATTGTATCACATCTTTGCATCCTAATGTCATTTTACACTCATCATAAATCAAAGAAACATTGTCATAATTAACACGAAAACCTCCATATTTGGTTATCTCACAATC
Organism: Rickettsiales bacterium; assembly: GCA_017444095.1. Taxonomy (GTDB): domain Bacteria; phylum Pseudomonadota; class Alphaproteobacteria; order Rickettsiales; family Deianiraeaceae; genus UBA4311. Next base: position 182,707 of record JAFSXM010000020.1, read on the forward strand.
ACCCATTGCATCACCGTGTGTTACTAGTCTTTTTTGCTCTGTTTGGTATGTAATTATGTTATCATCAATCGCTTCCTGAAAGGAATAAACTTTACCCTTATATTCAATTTTAATTTTATCCATATCAGTTTTTTGCTTATCAATCATAGTTAAAAACTATTAAACATCATCAATTATACATTTGCAATAAACAAAAGCAATTTTTTTTTAACAATAAGTAATTATCAATATAAGTATCACAAAATTACATTTTAATTGATATTCAATGATTTAATGTTATATTTATTAAGGTTTATTGCGATGTTTCAACTTTTTAGACCACAAGATAAAAACAGACAATACGAAAGAGCGGAAAAATCATTTTCACAAATGATACCATATAAATACCATTATGATGACAATACAATTTTAACAAAAGATAATCAATTTATATCAGTAATTAAGCTTGATGGTTTTTCATTTCAAACCGCTGATGATGACGATGTAGATAACAAAAAAAATTTAAGAAATAATTTATTTAAAAGCCTTACAGCAGACGGATTATCAATATGTGTTCACACAATAAGAAAACGGCACTCTGCTTTTCCTGCTGGCGAATTTGATAATATTTTCACAAAAATGCTAAACGACCAATGGAAACAAAAACACGGTCCAGCAAGAAGTTTTATTAACGAATATTATGTTTCGGTTATCAAACAGGGACCAAAAAAAACAGCATCAATGTTAAATGGTATAATGTCAAAATTTATAAAATCTTCAAATAATTATGAAAAAAAAATGAAAGAAGCTTATGCTGATTTAGAAGAAACAAGGGATAGAATATGCACGGCATTATCATCTTATCATTCAAGATTGCTTGGTAAAAGAAAAAATAAAAATGGAACTTTTTCAGAAATTTGTGAATTTTTAAGTTTTATTGCAAATATTGGTTTTACACAGCCAATGATGTTTCCAAGTGGAGATATATCGAAATATATCAACACACAAAGGCTTTATTTCAGCAACAAAACCATAGAAGTTCTTGGTGCAAATCATCATAAATTTGCCGGAATGGTAAGTTTAAAAGAATACAGACCAGCAACTTTTGCCGGTATATTAGATGGCTTTTTAAATTTACCATTTGAATTTGTATTAACGCAAACATTTCAATTTACAGATAGGTCAAAAGCTGTATCTTCAATGCAACTACAACAACGAAGAATGATGCAGGCAGAAGATGTTGCTATCTCACAAACAATGGAAATCAACGAAGCATTAGATAGTGCAATGAGCGGTATATTTGGATTTGGATTACACCATTTGTCAATAATGTGTATCGCAGATGATGTTAAAGCAGTTGATGATGCCTGTTCGCAAGCTATGGTCACTTTTTCAAATGTTGGTCTTTCAGCAGTTAGGGAAAGTTTAAATATGGAGCCAGCATTTTGGGCTCAATTTCCAGCAAACACATCTTACATTGTTCGTAAATCAACAATAAACACTCTAAACTTGGCTGGTTTTGTTTCTTTTCATAATTATCCAAGTGGAAAAATTACAGGTAATCATTGGGGGGATGCAGTTACTGTTATAGACACAACATCAGGAACACCATATTTCTTTAATTTTCACGCAAGAGATGTTGGGCATACTATGATTATAGGTCCAACCGGTGGCGGTAAAACTATGCTGTTGAATTTCCTAACCGCACAAGCACAAAAATTTAAACCAAGATTATTCTTCTTTGATAAAGATAGGGGTGCAGAAATATTTATTCGTGCAATAAATGGAAGCTATACTAATATAAATCCTGGTTTATGTTGTAATTTTAACCCATTATTCCTTGATGACACGCCAGAAAATCGTAATTTCCTGATAGAATGGTTAACCGTTCTTGTTTCTACACACGGAGAAATAGTTGGAGCAGATGAAACTGCAAAATTAGCATCCGCAGTTGATGGAATATATCGCCTACCAAAGAAAGATAGATTATTGAGAAATTTGGCTCCATTTTTGGGACTTGAAATTGGAAATAGTTTATCCGTAAGATTAAAAATGTGGCATTCTGATGGCTCAAAAGCTGGTATTTTTGACAACGACCACGATATGTTAGACTTCTCTACAAATAAAACTTTTGCATTTGATATGGCCGAAATAATGAAAGACCCAATAGCATTAGCACCAGTTATGCTGTATATCTTCCATAAAATCAACCAGTCATTAGATGGAACACCAACTATGGTTGTAATGGATGAAGCTTGGGCCTTGATTGGAAACAAAATTTTTGCTCCAAAAATCAAAGACTGGCTAAAAGTTATGAGAAAATTAAATGCATTTTGTGTGTTTGCAACCCAGTCGGTTGAAGATGCTGCAAAAAGTGAAATTAGCGATACTTTGGTTCAACAAACGGCAACACAAATATTTTTAGCAAACTTAAAAGCTACAAATGCATATCGTGAAGTGTTTATGCTTTCCAAAAGGGAACTTGCATTAGTTAAAACTACTGACCCATCAAGTCGTTTCTTTTTATTAAAACAAGACCAAGATGGTGTCGTTGCAAGAATAAATATGATGGGGATGAACGATATGATAAACACATTATCTGGCAGAACAGATCTATGTATTATGGTTGACCAAATTAGAAAAGAATACGGAGACGACAGCTCAAAATGGCTACCGATTTATTTTGATAAGTTGCATAATATGTGATAATTTGTAATAAATATGAATAATGTTAAGCCAATCAAAGATACAAGCGAACAAGTAAATGAAAAGATTTTAACGAAATTACAAAATTATATTATCAATTTTATCAACAAACACGAAACACAAATTAAGAAAAAAATAAATGATTGACACAGACAACAACAGGAAAAACACAGCAAACAGCTTGCACAATATCAAGTCAACATATTCATCAACATATGAACGGTAAGAAATTTACTTCGGTAAACATTTCCTCTGATAAATCAGACGATAAAGATATACAAACATATAATCCACTACTGCCATTTGTTGGCATAATTGCAAATATTGATATAAACCTTTTTAAAGAGTTCGTAGATGGTGTCATACGAATATACAACGAGCCAATCCAAACAACAGAAAAACTCAACAATAACAGCTATAATCAAATTAAAAACAATATCGATGACCACAACATCAACCAATTCAACAACAATAAAAAAGAAAAAGAAACAGAAGACAACATCAACGAAGAAAATAAAGAAGAAGAGAAAAAAGAAGATTTAAATAACAGTAAAGACACAAACATTAATAATAACGACAAAGATATTATAGGAAGTAAACCACAATCAAGCAATGATTTAGATAATAGTGATAAAGAGAAAGACAGCGAATATAGATCAGTAGAAGGAATAAAAAACAATCAAACTACCTACAATCTTGGTTGTATACAAAATAAGTGGATTGGAACACCCGTTGATGGAGATCAAAAGACATTTCATTGTTTTTGCTGTGATATTTAGTATTGATAATTGACAATTTAAAGAAAAAAAAAATATCATCTATTCAATGATGATTGGTAAAGCTAAACAAACGACAATAAAATTATTTAGTTTATCTATGTTATTTGGTGCTGTGGACAACCACAAACATAATAAATATTAACAGCTAAATTGTGTTTATAATTTTAATATATTCTTCTACACTCAAATCCTCTGCCCTGCTGTTTTCACTGACAAATTCAGGCAAAATAATGTCCTTAAACTTACTATGTTTTAACACATTTGATAGTTTTTTTCTTCTTTGAGAAAAAGCTATTTTGCAAAACTCATCAAGCTTTTGATATTGTGATGGTGTAATTCGTTCATTATTATCTTTCGGCACAATCTTCACGATAGATGACATAACTTTTGGTTTTGGATTAAAACATTCAGGCGATACATCAAATATTTTTTTAACCTCACAATTAGCCTGTATAAGCACTGCAATCCTACCGTAGTCTTTTGTGTTCGTTTTTGCACAAATCCTATCAACAACCTCTTTTTGCAACATCACAACTATTTCACTTATATTTTCTATTTGCTCGTTCCAATCAACAACAAGAGTTGTCCCGACATTATAAGGTAAGTTTCCAATTATAGTAAGCTTTTCGTTGTTGATATTTTGACAATCATTGTATTCACTATCGCCACATATCGCCTCCTTCAAAACATCTGTTATTTTATACTTTAAGGCATCTCCGTTGATAATTTTAACTTTTCCTTCACAATGAAGTTCTTTACAAAGCTTTTGTAAAATTTCAATCATTCTTCTATCCTTTTCAATAATTATCATTTTTCGTGGATTATGTTTTAATATCTCCTTTGTTAAAAAACCAGTTCCAGCTCCAACTTCAAGAATGATTTTGTCCTCTATGTCCACATTTTTACATATATCTTCAACAACCCATTGCTCTTGCAGAAAGTTCTGACCTAAGGATTTTTTAGGTTTGATTTTACATCCTTTTTTCATCATAAATACCGCCACAATGTTGGTGTTAAATGTTGTAAAAATGTCAACTTTTTTCTTGACAATTAAAATTTAATTATTATAAAATGGGTTGAGTTAAGCGATATGGCTAGGGTAATCCGGTCTAAGTCGTTTGGCTGAGCTTAACTCATTTTTTTATTTTTTGTAAGGTTTATTTTTTATAATCTTTTACTATCCAGTTTTGGTTGATTGTTATAAGGTTATCAAGTGAAAATATGTTCTTTATATCGTTGCAAAAGGCACTTATTATATCGCTTTTATTCTTTTGATTGTTTTTAATATACCGCACTGTTCCAATTAGACAGTCGCAAATTTGTAAAAAATAAGAAAGATCTGAATTTGATTTTTTGTGCTGTGAATCGATAAAACAACATTCAAATTTTCCTATTTTTCTTCGTTCTTGTTTTTTGTTGTAGTTATCTATTGCAATTTGTTTAATTTGTTCTTTTTCAATATTGAAATCTTCCAACGCTTTATTTAATAAAATATTGTAATAATGATCTTTTTTATTATTGTTATCTATTTTTTCATTTAAAATTAAAGAATAAAAACAAATACGTTCCGACACATATTGTATAATATCCAGTGTAAACTTTACAAGCTCATGTTCACTTTTGAAAGTTGCAAAATGTATCTCTTCAAATTTTGGATTTTGTTTTTCATATTCAAGATATTTAGGTTTTATAATAGATAAAAGTTCATCATATTTCTTTTTCTCAATAACAACACACCCAACAACAGGATGTTTGTTGTCATTTCCACTTTCATCGCAAAAAATATAGTATCTTTCATCATCCATATAGTATATGATTTAATATTGCTTTTTTATATTAAAGTTTTTTATTAGGCACTACTTCTCAATAAACTCTTTATTTTTCTCTACCACTTTTCCAACCTCATCAATCACAATCATCGTTTCGTCAAATATAAAATGTATCTCTGGTTTTACTCTCATTTTAAGCTTTTTGTAGACAAAATTTGCAATTTGATTGTTAAAGCCATCCAGTTGCTCTTGAAAGTATTTTTGATTTTCAACCTTACAACGATAATATATTTTGCAATATCTCAAATCTTTACTCACAATCGCTTGCATAATAGTTAAAAAGTCATTATTAAAATGAAAATCTATTAAATCATTCAATTCAACAGCAACTTTTCTTCTTATTTCTTCACCAATTTGTAGCTGTCTTTTTGATAACTCTACCGACATTTATAAACAATGTAAAAAAAACTATCTCCTACAACTCACCTGCCTTAACTGCATTTTCAATACATTTCGCAAATTTAAACATTGTCAATTCATCTTTAAATTTTGGAACCAGTTGCATGCCAATAGGCAGTCCTGTAATATCATCAAAACCAACAGGAACACTAATACCTGCAAGTCCAACTAAAGCAGAAGGAATTGTGTAAATGTCGTTTAAATACATCTCTATTGGGTCTTTTTTATCATTAAATCCAAATGCAACATTTGGTGATACTGGCATTAAAAGTATATCAACATCATCAAATGCCTTTTTAAAGTTATCATGTATCACTCTGCGAACCTTCATTGCTCTAACATATGCTTCTTCATAATGAGATGCTGACAGAACATAAGCACCTGTTAAAATTCTCCGTTGAACCTCTTTTCCAAAACATTGAGATTTCGTATTTGAATAAATTTCATTTATATTATCACCATCAACACGAGTTGTATATCTAACTCCATCGAATCGTGCAAGATTTGAAAATGCCTCTGCTGTGGTTATTGTATAATAAACCTCTATCGACTTCTCAATATGTTCTATACTGATTTCTTTAATTTTTGCACCATTTTTTTCAAGCATTTTGGCTGTCCTTTGCCAAAATTCATTAACACTTTTTAATGTCTTATCGCTTTTACATTCAACAGGAATACCTATTGTTAACCCAGAAATATCAATATTTTTTTCATTCTTTATCGCATTATAATTATTCATTGCATCTTCCCTTATCATTGTGCTGTCTTTATCGTCTTGACCTGACATTATATCCAACACATAAGCACAATCATCTACACTTTTCCCAAGAACACCTGCTTGATCTAAAGAACTGGCATAAGATATCAAGCCATTTCGCGAACAACGACCATAAGTAGGTCTCACACCAACTATGCCACAAAATGAAGCTGGCTGTCTAATAGAACCACCTGTATCACCACCAACTGAAACATTGCATTCATTATCGGCAACTGCAACAGCAGAACCACTTGAAGAACCACCGGGGACTAAATTTTCGTTAGGTCTTGTTTTATCTCTATGTGGATTAACAGCACCACCAAAAAAGCTCGTTCCACCGGAAGAACCCATACTGAACTCATCCATGTTATTTTTACCAATTAAAATTGCTCCCTCATCTTCAAGCTTTTGCCATATAGTTGCATTATATTGCGGAACAAACTTCTCCAACATTTTAGACCCGCAGGTTGTTCTTATGCCTTTTGTACAAAACACATCCTTGACACCAAACACAACACCGGCCAGTTTTCCGGTAATTTCGCCACTATCAACCTTTTTTGCCCTTTCCATAGCATAATCTATGGTTGTTGTTATAAAAGCATTCAATTTATTTTCTTTTACTTTATCGGCAAAAGCATTAACATTCTCTACTGCTGAAAATTTCTTGTTTTGCAAACCAGCTAAACAATCAACGACGCCAAGCTTAACAATTTCATCTTTTGTCATAAAACATCTATTTTTCACCAATATATTTAAATCTCTCAATCTCCTCACCATTAACACTAACCATTTCTGTAAACATCTTCAACGGTCTAACCCAAAGTTGACTTACCTTATTATCATATAAAGTACGATACACTACCAAATCTTCAAGCGTTTCGCTGTGTTTGGCAATTCCAATCACTTCATATTTATTACCTTTATAGTGTTGATAAATTCCGTTTTTAATATTATTTTTAATCTCATTATTCATATAACAATATCTACGAAGTTATTTTTCAAATGTAGCAACAACGGTTTCTCCGCCAACCAATCTTTGACCTTCTAAAACTTCAACTGTATAACCATTTGGTAAATAAATCTCCACCCTACTTCCAAATTTAATCATTCCGTACCTCTCACCAATTTGGCATATCTCATCCTGCTTTACATCGCAGATTATTCTTCTCGAAATCAAACCAGCGATTTGAGTAATACAAATTTTATCTCCATTTTTCCTTTCCAACAAAACAATATTTCTTTCATTATCTTTACTTGCTTTATCAAAAGATGCATTAATGAAAGCACCTTTGATGTATTCAACTTGTTTGACAATACCATCGACTGGTATTCTTTGAATATGAACATCTGTAATTTTTAACAATACACTAATTTTTGTATAATTATCCTTGTCTTCGCTATTTAGCTCTTCTGGCAATTTTGTTTTGTCTATTGATATAACCATCCCATCACAAGGCGAAACAATGATATTCTTTTTATCAGGAATAACTCTTTCAGGGTCTCTACAAAACCATAATGTAAATAAAACACAAAACATCAATGTTGTAGTTAAAAAACCAACACCGGTACAAAGTAATGAAAGAAAACACAATACCATCATTATGTAAATAGTTATTTTGCCGTGTTTGGAAATTAAAATCTCTGTTTTACCAATCTTAAAATCACAAATATTAAATTTTTTGATATTTTTTATAAAATTTTTTAAAAACACAGAAGCCTTTTTATTTGCATCTTTTGCAATAGCATCAACTTCCTTCTTTATTGCTTTTTTACCAACCATATTCAAACACCTTTAAAGCATAAAAGATGTTTTAATAGTCAAGCAAAGAAAAAACAAAGTAATCAATATTGAAGAATGAAAGTCAAAATGTATAAACAATCTTTCTGGTTGTGTTGACGAAACTTTATATTTTTAATATTTCTTGTTCCTTTTTATCACAAGCATCATCTATTTGTTTAACAAATTTATCAGTCAGCTTTTGTATATCATTTTCAAATCTTTTTGCTTCATCTTCGGAAATTTCACTATTCTTTTTTGCAGTTTTAACATCATCCATGGCATCCCTTCTTACCTTTCTAATGGCAATTCTACCATCCTCTGCATATCTTCCTAAGATCTTAACATATTCTTTCCTTCTCTCTTCCGTTATTTTTGGCATAGTGATACGAACAGAGTTTGCCTCCGCTATAACACCAACACCAAGGTTTGCCTCTTGAATTGCTTTAACGACAGACTTTACATTACTTTTATCAAATGGAATAACTGACAAAGAAAAGTTATCTACAACATTTATTGTTGCCACCTGTTTTATAGACATATATTGTCCATAAGCTTCAACTTGCACGGAATCCAGAAAATCAGCCCTCGCAAAACCAACTCTTAAAGTTCCAAACTCCCTTACGGTATGCTCAAACACACCAGCCATTTGTTTTTCAATGTTTGCAATATCAATCATAGAAACACCAATAAACTTATATCATACGGGCAAAAACCTACCCTTTTTCTTAATATTTATGTAATTCTGTACTACAATGATTTTACAGAAATTAACCGCTGTGAACAAAGAGCAAAGTATTCCAATAATTAGTGTAATTGAAAAGCCTTTTATAAAACTACCACCAAACCCAAACAATGCGATAGCTGCAATAATTGTTGTTAAGTTTGAATCAATGATAGTTGACAAAGCTTTTGAAAAACCACTATAAATTAACTGACTATTTTGACTTATTCCTTGTTTTTTTAATTCTTTCATTTTTTCATATATCAATATATTCGCATCACTTGCCATACCAAGCATTAAAATAAACCCAGCGATACCAGGTAGAGTAAGAGTAAAGCCAAATACACACATAATCGTTATAGAGAACAAAAAGTTTAGTATTAGAGCCATTATTGCTAAAAACCCAAGATAACGATATCTTGCATACATTAGCAAAGCAACGGAAATAAAACACACAATAAAAGCATTTGATGCCGACGACAACATATTAGTGTTAAATACCGAACTCAATTTTCTATCATTGATAATTTTTATTTTTGCAGGCAATGACCCAGATTTTAACAATACAGACAACTCGTTTGCCTCATCCATAGAGAAATTACCAGTAATCGCACCATTGCCATTTGGAATTACACCATTGATAACTGGTGCCATCAATACTTTACCATCAAGAACTATTGCCAATAGCCTGCCAACGTTATTTCTTGTTATATCTGCAAAAGTTTTTGTGCCAACTGAATTCATACTAAACCCTATGGCAACTTCAAAACCATTATTAGAAGGTTGTGTTCTCGTAATTACATCTCCATTTAAAGCCGGTTCTGATTCAACAATGTAATACAATTTTCTGTCTTGTTGCTCAACTTTATATTCACCAAGTAAAATATGGTCTTTTAATATCTTTTCCGGTTTTTGATTTACAAAAATATGGTGTTTATCCATTAAATGAAAAGTTAATTTTGCAGTTGTATTGACAATTTTTTTAATTCTATTTATATCAACACCTTCTGGAACAAGAACTACTATTTTATCAGCTCCATATCGCTGAATATTTATTTCTTTCACGCCAACTCCATCTATACGATTTTTCAAAATAGATATAGCCTTATCCGTTGTGTCCGAAATGATTTTTTCTTGCACTTTTTGTGAAATATCAACTTTCATCACAACCTCATCATAGCCTTCTTTTTGTTTATTTCTCGCTAAAACTTCAATCTGCAATCCTTCTTGATTGAAAATTTTTCTAAATTCTATAATGTCTTTTTTAAATTGTCTTGTTTTGTATCCAATAACTATATCATTACCATCCTTTTTGATATCACATATAATGTGATTTTCTTTACAAACATTCTCTGCAATAGATAAATTTTGCTTTACAAAATCATCAATTATTCCTGTGCTATCGATTGCGACCGTTAATTGGTGTCCGCCGACAATATCAATACCAAAATTCATTTTTGGAAAATATCTATGTTCTTCCGTGCCATATTTATAATACCAAATATTCATTCCCAAAAGTCCAGCACTATAAGTAATAACAGAGAACAAAAATAAACTTTTAATACAATTTAACCAATTTTTCTTAAAATAACATTTAATATCACGGCTTATACTATTTGTGAAATCTATAATTTTATTTTCACTATATTCTGCCATTTAATTTAATACAGAAACAATCTCACTAAACCACCTGTTCCGGTTGACTAAAACGACCTTTTAGTGTTTTTACCAAAGCACTAATATGCCTTGATATAGATTTTTTACTAAAAACATTGTGTTTAGAAGAAATCATTGCAACTTTTTCGTATGCAACGATAGCAGAATA